>PCBT01000043.1 GCA_002731375.1 Rhodospirillaceae bacterium
CCTTGACGGTAATCAGGCCAACGCACTTGTAATTTTCGTCCACCACCAACAGCTTTTCAATGCGGTGTTGATGCAGCATGCGCTTGGCTTCGGCGCTATCAATGCCCTCGCGCACGGTGACCAGGTTTTCGTGGGTCATCAACTCTTTTACCGGCTGGCGCTTGTCCGTGGCGAAGCGCACATCCCGATTGGTCAGAATGCCAGCCAGTTTACCGGTGCCCTCCTCGACCACCGGAATGCCGGAAATGCCATGATAGTCCATCAGTTTCAAGGCGTCGTCGAGGCTTTGATCGGGGTGGATTGTAACCGGATTAACCACCATGCCGGCCTCGAACTTCTTCACCCGGCGTACTTCTTCAGCCTGCTCCTCCAGCGTCAAATTCTTGTGGATCACGCCCATGCCGCCCAATTGCGCCATAGCGATGGCCAGGCGATGTTCGGTGACCGTATCCATGGCGGAGGAGAGCAAGGGGATACCCAGCGGTATGGCTTTAGTCACCTTGGTGTTGGTCGCCACTTGGTTTGGCAAAACGGCGGATGCCGCCGGTTTCAGAAGAACATCATCGAACGTTAATGCCTCGGATATTTTCATATTTTTTCCCGCCTCCTGAAAATGGCGCGCACTATGCCATGTCCACCCAAACAAAAACAGGGCGCATGAAGCGCCCTGCGATGAAAATTATATGTTCTACCCGTTTCATTCGCCAGCCCGGTCCGCCTCGGCCTCCGCTTCCATGTCGCCGGCGACAAAACGGTCCGGATCATCGGCATACATGGCTGGGTAATGCTTGATGAACGAGGCCTTAATATCTTCGAACGGCGTATCGGCAAACGAGCCATGATCGGTGATATATTCCATATGCTGGTTACCGGCGGCATCGAAAGGGTGAAAAACCGAATCGGCACGGCCATCGAATTCCAAGGGCAGAGTACCGAATTTCTCGCACAGGGACAGATTGAAGGCCGGGGTCGCCTTGACCCATTTGCCTTCCAGATAGATCTCGACAAAGCCGTGATAGACAAATAAATCTGTGCCCATCAATTCGATCATGCGCTTCGAGGCCAGATGGTTTCGCACATCGGCAAACCCGAGGCGGGCCGGAATGCCCAGAACCCGGCAGGTAGCCGCCATCAAGGCGGCCTTGGTAATGCAAAAACCATTGCCCCGCTCCAACACGGAACTGCCTTTCATACCGTGCTCGGTCATCTCCACGCCGTAGGGGTCATAGCGGAAATCGTCGCGCACCGTATAGTACAAACGCACCGCCTTTTCCAGATCCGAGCCACCCTCGGCACCTGCGCGACGGGCGAATTCAATCACCGCCGGATGGTCGCTGTCCACATAGGTGGCGGGTTCAAGATAGGGCTGAAAATCTTCACTGCTCGCTACACTCATAGCTCTGCTCTCTGCATTTTGAACTCTTGTATAACGTAAAAAACATCCCGCGCCTAAGCTGTTATATTAGGCCTCGTCGCCGCCCCGGTATCCAGTGGCCACCACATACATTTCCGCTGAGTCCGAGCGCGAGGCCTCCGGCTTGGCATGGCGGACAGAGGCGAAGTCCCGTTTCATGGCGGCCAGCAATTCCTGCTCGGCGCCGCCCTGCCAGACCTTGGCGACAAAGCCGCCGCCTGGCGAGAGCAAGCTTTTGGCCAAATCAAGAGCCGCCTCGGCCAGGGCGATGATGCGCAGATGGTCCGTCGCCCGGTGCCCTGTAGCGGGCGGCGCCATATCGCTCAAGACCAGGTCGGCAGGGCCGCCCAGAGCCGCCCGGATCCCGGTTTCCGTCTTCAGGTCATTGACATCGCCGACCAGGGTTTGCGCCCCGCCCATGGCATCCATCTCGGTCACATCGACGGCCAAAACCTTGCCCTTTGGACCCACAGCGGCAACCGCGACCTGGGTCCACCCGCCAGGCGCGGCACCCAAGTCAACCAATGCCAAGCCCTTTTTCAGCAGGCTGAATTTTTCATCCAATTGCAACAGTTTGTATGCGGCGCGGGAGCGGTAGCCGTCCTTTTTTGCGGCGATCACGTAGGGATCGTTCAGTTGCCGCTGCAGCCAGCGCGTAGACGAAGTCTTGCGCCGCCGCGCCGTGCGCACGCGGACCGACAGGTTCCGGCCCGAAGGCTTGGATTTGCCGCCATCGCCTTTACCCCCGCCACCCGCCGGGGGTGTCATCGGCGGGCGCCGTTGGGGGGCGTAGCCGCCGCGCGTTGCCGGTCCCTGCGCATCAGGGACAACAGCAGACCTTCGCGCACGCCGCGGTCGGCGACACGCAATTTTTCGCACGGCCAGGTGCGGCGAATCGCCTCCAATATGGCGCATCCCGCCACCACCAGATCGGCCCGGCCGTGGCCGACGCAGGGATGGGCGGCGCGTTGTTCCAAATTCATTTGGCGCAATTGTTCCGCCGCCCCGCAGGCATCGGTGAAGGACAGCCACAAACCATCCACCTGATCGCGGTCATATTTCTCCAGGCCCAAATGCACCCCTGAAAGGGTGGTGACGGTTCCCGAAGTACCGATCATCTGCACGCGGCCTTTTCGCATTTCCCCGTTGATGCCATGGGCCACTTCGAAGTTGCGAAGGTAAACTTCCAGGCGCCGGACTAGAGCCTCGTACTGATCCGGGCTGAATTCGCCACTGCCATGATGTTCGGCGATACCGACAACACCAAAGGGCAGTGAAGTTATGGCGATGGGGTTAATGCCGTTTTCGGCATCATGCTCGGCCCAGATCAACTCCGTGCTGCCGCCGCCGATATCGAACGCCAGAACATGGCTAGTTTCCCGCTCCATCAAGGAGCAGCAACCGGCAACCGCCAGGCTGGCCTCTTCCTCGGCCGAAATGGTTTCCAGATGCAGGCCGGCTTCCGTTTTCACGCGGGAAAGGAATTCCTCGCAATTGTCCGCCTTGCGGCAGGCGGCAGTGGCGACACAGCGGGCCCGGGTCACCCGGCGTTGGAGCATTTTATCCGCGCAGATTTTCAGCGCCGCGATGGTCCGCTCCATGGCCGCCACCGAAAGCCGTTGGCTGCCGTTCACGCCTTCGCCCAAACGGACGATGCGGGAAAAGGCATCCACCACACGAAGGCCCTCGTCCAGGGGCTTGGCGACTAACAGACGGCAGTTGTTGGTACCTAGGTCGATCGCAGCATAGATATGCTCGGCCGGCGTGAAGATGGCCGGCCTGCCATTCCGCACCCTGCCTTGCCTCTCGCGATATTTTTCGCCCCGTGCAGACATTGCTGCCGCTACCTTTAACTTTTTAGCACTCCCTATCTATAACTTGACCTCTTGGCGGGCTCCTTGCAATAGCCAGGATGCTCAATGCCATCGGTTGACATCGTGACTGCTGCTAAATAGGTTGCGCGCAGCCGACGTGGCCAAGGCCTTTTCGTGCCCGGCGATCTTGGTGGGAACTCGTCTAATGGTAGGACAGCGGACTCTGACTCCGTAAGTCCAGGTTCGAATCCTGGGTTCCCAACCACCCCCAAACCAGCACGTCGCGGGAAGGCACGTTGCAGAACAGCAGCCGCATAGCGTGGGCTCACGAGCAGATGAACCCGCGAGCGGCCTGACCGCCGATCCACCACGGGGCTAGGCATACTGTACATAATCGCCGGCACTTTCCTGCCGACCCTACAAGACGGGATCACAAAATGGCCGACCTTTAACTTTAACGCCGACGAGATCATGTTCTACCGTGGCCTTCGGATGTTTCCCGCCTCGGCCGTGGTCTTCGTCAGTCCAGTGCTACTGACCGCCGTATCGCTATGGCTGCTCGGGGAAAGCGTCGGCTGGCCGCGCTGGGGGCGGTGGCCTTTGGCTTTATCAGTGTCCTGGTGATAGTTCAGCCGGGCATTGGCGCCTTCGATATATGGGTATTGTTTCCCTTGGCGACCTCGGTCTTTTCCGCCGCTCGTGATCCGGGACGCCGCCGTCTTGAGCAGCGGCTTAGTGGATCTGGCAGGATTTTTGGCCCCCGGCGCCGATCGGGTCGCGAAATAACGACCTATCTTGATGACTTTAGGCATTAGGTAATCGATTGCATGCTATTATCCCGCTGGACAGCGGCCTATAAGACTGGGACCCATGAAACCGCGTATACTGTTTATCGTTCATCAGGAAACCTCTACCCCGGGCCGGATCGGCTATATAGTGGAGGAATTCGGCTACGAGCCGGTAATCTGCCGCCATGCCTGTGGTGACCCCCTGCCCGATAATCTGGATGATTATGCCGCCTCCGTAATGTTCGGCGGTCCCATTAGCGCCAACGACGATCATCTGCCCTATATCCGCAACGAGCTGGACTGGCTGGAGGTGCCTCTGCGCGCCGACAAACCATTTCTGGGCATTTGCCTGGGGGCCCAGCTGCTCTCGCGCTATTTGGGCGGCACGGTAGAGGGCCACCCGGACGGCTTTCACGAAATCGGCTTCTACAAAGTCACCCCCAGCGCCGCCGGCGGCAAGCTATTTGAAGCGGAAAACTATTTCTACCAATGGCATAGCGAGGGCTTCACCCTGCCCCACGGAGCCGAGCATCTGGCAGGCAGCNAATTGTTTCCCAATCAGGCCTTTCGCATCGGCAAGACCTATGGCATGCAGTTCCACCCGGACGTCACCGGCGAAATGCTTTATCGGTGGAGCACCAAGGCGGCCCATCGCATGGTCCTGCCCGGCGCCCAGGCCCGCGACCGCCAACATGCGGGCCATGCTGCCCATAATGATCAGATCGAACGCTGGTCCCGGCGTTTTTTCGCCCACTGGCTGGCACCGGTACGGCATCTGGTTCAAAGCCCGGCCGGTGCNGAGGCTTTTGCCATGGCCAGCAGCGACCAAGGTTTTCCCGCCAGGTAATTTCGCTTTTTGTAACGGGTACGAGGTCTAATGATGAAACAGGATGTCATGCTAGCCGCTGGCCAGCGCACTGCATTCGGCAACTTTGACCGGTCCTTGAAGGACGTTCCCTTAACGAAAATGGCTATCCATACGGCCAAGGCCAGTTTGAACAAGGTGACGTAAACCCGGACGATGTTGATCATCTGGTCTTTGGCAACACCCTGCCGGTAGGTTCCAGTGGCCTGTTTGCCTCTCGGGTCGTCGGACTGGGCGCAGGCTTGGCGGAAGACAGCAGCGCCCTATCGGTCGCGCGGACCTGCAGCACCGGTTGCCAGGCCATTGCATCCGCCGCCGAGCAGATCATGCTGGGCCGCTCGGAGCTGGCGCTGGCGGGAGGTGAGGAAAATTACAGCCGCGCACCTTATGTGGTGAACGGCGCCCGCTGGGGCCTAAAGCGTGGCGAAAAGGCCATGGAGGACAGCCTGGATTATTGTTACTGCGACCCCTTTGATGGCGAATACATGGGCGGCACAGCGGAAAACCTCACGGAGGAGTTCCAGTACGAGCGCGAGACCATGGATGTATGGGCCCTGATGAGCCAGCAGCGCGCCGGCGCGGCGATCTCGTCCGGCTTTCTGGCCCAGCAAATCACTCCGATCGAGGTGCCCGATGATCTAGGTGGCGGACGGGGCAGCCGGACGTTCGTTACCGATGAACTTCCCCGTCCGGATATCACGGCGAAACGACTGCAAAAACTGAAACCGCCCTTTCACGATGGCGGCAAGGTCACGCCAGGCAATTCCAGCAGCGTTACGGACCGCACCGCCTTCATGCTGGTGGCCTCGCGCCAACGGGCGGATGAGGTTGGCCTAGCGGCGGAAGCCCGTATTGTTGACTGGGCCACCGTCGGCGTGCCGCCGCGTATCATGGGCATTGGTCCAGTGCCCGCGATCAGCAAATTACTGGCGCGCAACGATCTGGGCGTTGACGACATCGACAATTTCGAGATCAACGAGCCATTCGCGGTCGTCAATCTGCATGCGGAGCAGCAGCTGTCAATTCCGCAGCAGCGCGCCGATCTGTATGGCGGCGGTATTTCCATCGGACATCCGCCGGGCGCCACGCGCGTACGTATGACCATGACTGCCATGCACCACTTGGCCGATAGCCAGGGCCGCTATGCCGTCATCGCCATGTGCATGGGCGCGGGACAGGGCATGGCGACACTAATCAAGCGTGCCTAGAGCTATTCAGGGCGGGGCACGCCATAAGCGGCCAGGGTTTCCCCATAATAGCGGTCGGTCTCGCCAAGATGGCGCAGGCCAAGTTTTTCCAAGACCCAGCGCGAGGCGGCATGTTCCCTCCGGGTAAAGGCCTGGATTTCGCGGACCGCCAAATTGGCGAAGCCCCAGTCCACGGCCGCTCCCGCCGCCTCCGTCGCCAATCCCTGGCCCCAATAAGCGGGCGCCAGGGCATAAAACAATTCCACTGCCGTGATCCGGTCTGGCAACAGGCGCAGACCGCAATATCCAATGGCCGGCTACCGAGCGGGCTGGACGGATTGGCATGATAAACGCAAATCGCCGCGCGGCACGACGGCCAATGCGCCGCAACCTCCATCCGGCCATTCGTCCGCGCTGGCGGCGATAAAGCTGGCGGCGAAATTGACCGCGCCCTTGGCATCCAAGGGTCCCACCGCCCCATCGGCGAATAACGCGGCCATGGCCGCACTGTCGCCGGCGACGAATCGACGCAGGCATAACCTGGGTGTGATGAGCTCGATTGTCATTTCGTGAGCACGCTACAGCAAAACGTCAGCCTTCGCGATCAATTGAAAATTTTGTCGTCAACCGCGTCTTTTAATCTCGCACCATCGCCCCATATTTGGGCGACAGGCCGGATGATACCTATTTTTAGGCATCGGGGTTCCGCGTGTCGCAAATTGCGATGCTCCCGCATCTCCGGCAGTGACGGTGAGGCCCTTTTTTTCAATTTCGTGAAGGCGAAACTTGGTTTGCACCAAAAAGTGATTAACCCAAACATAACATTTTGACTGTAAGCTGCACCAATTATTGGTTAGTGTTACTATTGGACGTGTATGAGGAAGCCTAACCGGCTATCAGGGGACCAAGGGGAATTGGGATGAATCTTACCCGGGCTTACGAAGGACCGGCGCGCCGCATACGCTGCCGGCGTAGGGAATCTGTATCTTCCGAGGGCTTTTGCCGAGATTGCGCCGTGCAGTCGCGGGCCTTTTGCTCGGTGCTCGACAATGACGCCCTAGCAAAGCTGGAAGGCCTGCACTCCTTTCGCGATCTGGCGCCCGAGGAAAGCCTGTTCATGGAGGGGGACAGGGCTGCGTCATTCTTCACGGTCTTGAAAGGCTGTTTACGCCTGTCGAAACTGTTACCCGATGGCCGGCGGCAAATAATCGGCTTTGTCGTGCCTGGCGAATTTATAGGACTTTCCTCCGAGGCCGGCCATGTTTACAACGCCGAAGCCCTGGTCGAGGCGAGCCTCTGCCGCTTCGCCATTGGTGACTTGGAGCGTATTGCCGAGGAAAATCCCGCCATGAAAGGGCGGCTTCTAGACATGACCAATGCCAACCTTGGCCGGGCGCACGAACATATGCTGCTGCTGGGCCGCATGAGGGCATTGGAAAAAATTGCCTCCTTCCTGTGTAATTTGATCGTACGCGCCGCGGCCGCCGACCTGCCCAGCGAGCCGCTTGCCTTGCCTATGAGCCGGGCCGATATTGCCGATTATCTGGGCCTGACCATCGAAACCGTCAGCCGCACCTTTACCAGACTAAAGACCAGTAGCATAATCGCGCTGCCTGAACATAATCGGGTTGAGGTGATAGACATGGCGGGTTTGCTCCTGTTGGCCGAGGGCTGAATTCAGGCACTTTCCGATCATCATGAAATGCATGGTATAGTGTGACGCGCGCGGAACGGCACGCGTGAGATACCGGGTGTGTGGTGCGACAGCGATTTCAGGATAAGATTTTGCCCGTCTGGGCCTGGCTGTGGCTTCCCATCGCCGCCATTGTGATTGAGCTCGGCTTCCGCATCGTCAATGAGCCCCTTTACCGCGCCTTGTGGCAAAGCGAACTGGGGCCGGTGGAAACCGGCACGGTGGTGGTTCTGCTGCCGGGGCTGGCCGCCGGCGTTCTGGCCTTGCGCCATGGCACCAGCCTACCCAAGACCTGGCTTACCGGCTGGCTACTGCTGATCATCTTGGGCAGCATCTATTTTGGCGGCGAAGAGGCTTCTTGGGGCCAACATTGGCTTGGCTGGGAGACGCCCGAAGCGCTGGGAAAATTGAACGACCAAAGGGAAACCAACCTGCACAACACCTCGTCGTGGCTGGATCAAAAGCCGCGCTTGCTGTTAGAACTAGGGGTGTTGGCGGGTGGACTGCTGTATCCGGCGTTCCTGTTCCTGGGGCGGCGGAGACGGCCCATGGACCCTGCTGATTTTCACCACTGGCTGTGGCCCGGCCAACAACTGCTGCCCACGGCCCTGTTGGCCATTGCCATCGGGCTGCCGCAACGCCTGGAAAAATGGTTTGGCTGGCCCATCCCCTACCCCCTGGACATCCGCGCCAGCGAAACCCAGGAATTCTACTTCGCCCTTTTCCTGTCCCTCTACCTGGTGTCCTTTTATCTGCGGCTGGCAAGATCGCAGCATGCGGAACGAGGCTGATGTCCTAGCGCTGATCGCCGCCGACCCCTGGATGATGGCGGTGCTGGAAACCGCGCGGTCGGCGGGTCTGCCTGATTGCTGGCTTGGCGCGGGCTTCGTCCGCCGTAAGGTTTGGGATCATCTGCACGGCTTTAACCAGGCCACGCCCCTGGAGGATGTGGATTTGTTATACTTCCAGCCCGGCGACATTGGCCAGGACAGCGAGCGCGCGATCGAGGCGGGCCTGCGTTCCGCCATGCCGGAGGTACCCTGGTCGGTAAAGAACCAGGCCCGCATGCATCTTCGTAACGGCGACCAACCCTATACCAACACCATCGATGCTATGCGCTATTGGCTGGAAACTCCGACCTGCGTCGCCGCCCGGCTGGCCGAAGATGGCAGGCTGGAGCTGGCCGCCCCCTATGGCATCGATGATTTATTGCATATGATCGTGCGGCCGACACCGGCGGGCCAGCGCCGCGCGGGAGCCTACCGGAAGCGCTTGGAAGGTAAGAACTGGCTGCGGCAATGGCCCTGGACACAAGCAATCTGGCCACGAAATGGTTAGGGTTTCGCAATATGACAGAGACAATTTCCGGCTATGATCCGGGTCACTTTCACGCCGCGCTGTTGTTGGTCCAGCGCAATCCCAGAGTGAGCCAAACCATCCATGTCTACGCGCCGGCGGGGCCGGACGTGGAGAAATTTATCACCTTGATCGAGAATTTCAACAGCCGCACCGACGACACCACCGATTGGCTGCTGGACTGTCATAACAGCCCAAATGCCACGGACGCGTTGGAAGCCATGGTGGCCGAGCGCCCGGGCCGCATTGTCATCCTGGCGGGCCGCAACGGCGACCGCCTCGCCTTGATGCTATCACCGCCCGCTTGCCCCTGGCGGTAGACCTCATGGCCGGGCGCCACAGCGCCTTTGCCAAGCTGCGCAACGCCGTGATTTTTACACCTTCGGTATTTGGCACCCTGTATACGTCGTCCAGCCGCTCAAGAATCAGGTTGGCCATGACGCGCAGTTCCCCTTGATGCTAGATTAGTTTCTCGACCCGGTTGAAGCCGGCACATGGCCCGCCGATCTGATGGCCCGGATCCGCACTCGCTATACCTTGCTGGCGCCTGCCTTGGACCACTGTGCGGGGCTTGAATCAAGCCTTAAGTAAGAATAATTCGCAATACTGCTTTTTACCAAAATGCACGAAATCAGGTCTAAATTCGCCGTAACGAACCCTTAACTCCTACTTTCTATGGTTAACCCGCTTGACGCGCCACTTGACGTGAACCGATACGAAAGATAGTTTCGCTGTCCATGACGCGGATGTATCATACAGTGGGCCTTGCCCTGCGACTTAGCGACCCGGGCCCTGAGGGGCACCGGGATGCCGCACTTTTTGCGCGCACGCTAAGGGACCACGCGTCAAATGATCTATTGCACGACTGAAATCATAGACACCAGAAATCATCATCTAGCCGCCTGCTGGCCCGTGCCGCGGCGCTGTTTCGCATATTTTCGAAACGTGCGCGCGATGGGGTCCCACGGGCTACCTGGCGGCCCATACGCTGAGGAGCGAATATCATGAACACCATGGCCATCCACAAATACCGCGCCTTCCCGCCCATTGATCTGCCGAACCGGCAATGGCCCGGCCGGGTCATCGACAAGGCGCCAATCTGGTGCTCGGTCGATCTGCGCGACGGCAATCAGGCCTTGATCGACCCCATGGGCCGGCAGAAGAAGCTGCATTTCTTCAATCATCTGCTGAAATTGGGCTTCAAGGAGATCGAGGTTGGTTTTCCCGCCGCCTCGGACACGGATTTCGATTTCACCCGTCACATCATCGAAAACGACCTGATCCCCGATGATGTCTACATCCAGGTTTTGACCCAATCCCGCCCGGAGCTGATTGAGCGTACCTTCGAGGCCTTGGAAGGTAGCAAGAACGCCATCATCCATCTGTACAATTCCACCTCGGAACTGCAGCGCCGGGTGGTTTTTGACCAGGACCAGGAAGGCGTAAAAAAGATCGCCACAGACGGCGCCGCCTGGATCAAGGAGAAAATTCCCGCATTGCAGGCCAGCGGCACCAATGTGCGTCTGGAATATTCACCGGAAAGCTTCACCGGCACGGAATTGGATTATGCCCTGGATGTCTGCCACTCGGTGATGGATATTTGGCAGCCGACACTCAAGAACCCCGTGATTTTCAATCTGCCGGCCACGGTGGAAATGGCCTCGCCCAACTATTGCGCCGATCAGATCGAATGGATGCACCGCAATTTCAAGGAGCGCGATAAGGTCATCCTGTCCCTGCATCCCCACAACGACCGGGGCACCGCCGTCGCGGCTACGGAACTGGGCCTGATGGCCGGCGCCGACCGCGTCGAGGGTACCTTGTTTGGTAATGGCGAGCGCACGGGCAACGTGGATGTAATCACCCTGGCCCTGAATATCTTCAGCCAGGGCGTGGATCCGGAGCTAGACTTCACCAATATTCAGGAATCCATCGAAGTTTCGGAATATTGCACCCAGTTGGACGTGCCCGAACGCCATCCGTACGCGGGCGAACTGGTCTATACGGCTTTTTCGGGCTCCCACCAGGACGCCATTAAAAAGGGTATGACAGCCAGCAAATCATCCAACGATCCGGTTTGGGAAGTGCCATATCTGCCCATTGATCCCAAGGATGTGGGCCGCTCGTACGAGGCGATAATCCGGGTCAACAGCCAGTCCGGCAAGGGCGGCGTGGCTTATATTATGGATACGGAATACGGCATCGATATGCCGCGCGACATGCAGGTCGAGTTCTCGAAAGTGATCCAGAATATAGGCGATCAGACCGGCAAGGAGATCATGGCGTCGGAGATCTGGCAGACCTTCAAGGAAACCTATTTGGATGCCAACGAGCCATTCGAACTGATCGATTACCGGATGAATTCCACGGCCGAATCAGCCGAGGTCATCATGTGTACCGCAACGGTTCGGGCCTATGGCGAGGTGCGGGATATTGTCGGCCGAGGTGATGGCCCCATCGACGCCTTCTTTGGTGCCCTGAAGGAGGCTTGCGGCGTGCGAGCCACATTCGAGGACTATGTGCAAAAAGCCATGGGCGCCGGATCGGACGTGGAGGCGGTCTGCTTCATCAGGCTGCAGGGCGAGGATGGCCAGTCGGCGCACGGTGTTGGCGTGCACCCCAACACCAACAGCGCATCACTAAAGGCCATCATCTCCGCCGTGAACCGGTTGTTGACACAGTAAGAAAATTTCGCGGGGAGGATGGTGTCAATTCAGCTCCGTCGTTTGGCTGTCGCCTCCCCTTTGATCTGCCCATCTTCATCGACCACGACGCCGTAATCGCGGGCGGCGGCCTCAGCGCTGACCAGGCCAAGGCGCACGTCCGTGGCGACGGCCTCGGCATCGCGCGCTTTCGGTTCGCCATAGCCGCCGCCGCCGGGCATTTCGATGATTAGCCGCTCCCGCGCCGGGATCGTCTGAAAGCCCTTGTTGCGCAGTTCGTGGCCGGAGCCAAGGCGCAACTCGCCCGTTGCTCCCGAACCGCCGCCGTCTCGGCCACGGGGTGGGAACAGTACCCGTTCGAAACTGGCGAAAATGCCGAACGGAGCGTCTTCACGGCTGGTGATTTCCATGGTCTGGCCCAAACCACCGCGCTGAGCCCCGGTGCCGCCTGAATCTTTTCGCAATTCCTTGCGCCAGATCACGATCGGGGTGATCGCCTCGGAAATTTCCACCGGCACATTGCGCACTCCGCTGGGATAGGGTGTGGCCGAGAGGCCATCCAGCTTTGGCCGCGCACCTGCGCCACCACTATGGAACGCCATCAGCATGAAGGGTGTGGTCTCGTGCTCGGTCCGTTCGGTGATGCCGTGGCCCGCACCCAGCTTGATATTCCAAAGGTTTGAGGTGCCCTCAGCGGGAACACTGTCGGGCAAGGCCTGATGCAGGCAGCCGAAGATCACATCGGGCAGCATATGGCCAATTGTCGAACGGGCGACGACGGCGCAGGGATGCGGCGCATTGACGATTGTGTTGTCCGGCGCGGAAACCGTGATCGCATCCAAGGTACCCGCGTTGTTGGGAATATCGGGTGCGACGAGGCATTTTACACCAAAAGCGGTATAGGCCTCGGTGTAACACATGGGGCAATTGATGCCGAAGTCCGAGGTCCCGGACGAACCCGTATAATCCACATGAATGATTCCATTCGAGATCGTCAGCCTGGCGACCAGGTCGATTGGCTCCTCGAAGCCATCGATGCGCATGGCATGGTCCCAGCTGCCCTGGGGCAGTTCGTTGATGGCGGCGGTGATCGCCGTCTGGCTCTGCTCTATAATATGATCGCCCAGGGCGTCGAGATTATCGAGATCATATTCCTCCATCATCGCGAAGAGCCGCCGCGCGCCAGTCTCGTTACAGGCGGCTAGGGCGTAGATATCGCCCTCCACCTGGACCGGCTCGCGCACATTGGCGCGAACCAGATTCAACAGCCACTGGTTCATCTCGCCGGCGGTGGCCAGCGGCATGATCGGCACGAACAGGCCTTCATGATAAACCTGCCGCCCGTCAGGCGACATGCCGACACCGCCAATATCGACCACATGAGAGGTGCAGGCGAACAAGGCGACCATTCTGCCTTTGTGAAAGGTCGGCGTGACAACCGTGAAATCGTGCAGATGGCCGGTGCCCTTCCAGGGGTCGTTAGTGATATAGACATCACCATCCCGCATGCCTTCGGTTGGGAAAGCGTTGAGGAAATGCACCACCGCCCGGGCCATGGAATTGATGTGCCCCGGCGTGCCCGTGACGGCCTGGGCTAGCATCTTGCCTTTCAGATCGAAGACACCGGCGGAGATATCGCCGGCCTCGCGGCTGGAGGTACTAAAGGCCGTGCGCACCAGGGTCTGGGCCTGTTCCTCGACCACGGCGAGCAATCTTTCCCACATCACCTGATAGCGGATTTGATCCATGTTCGTGCCCATGTCGCTTACTCCCCCCCGGTTGATGTACCGGCTCTGGTCATGACGATTTGACCTAGCGCATTGACCGTTGCGCCAAAGCCATTTGTCACCAGCGTTGTCGTTTCATCCTCGACGATCATCGCCGGGCCCGGCACCGCCGCGCCGGCACCCATATCCCCCCGCGCATAGACATCCGCCTCGACCCAGGCGCCGCTGTCCGGGTCAAATAACCTGCGTTGCGCTACGGGTTTAAGGCTGCCGTCACCGGGCGGTTGCGGTTCGGTTGACACGCCGGGCCGTTCGGTCGCCAATGAAAGCGTCCAGGTCAGCACCTCAACGCCAAGGTTGGGAATGGTGCGGCTGAACAACGTCTCGTAAGCCTCGGCGAACCAACCTGCCAAGGCCTCGCCATCGTCCGGCCCAAAGTCTTTGACCGGAAGCGGGACCATGATCTCGTGACCCTGGCCACGGTAACGCATGAACGCTCCCCGGGTTTCCACCAACGCTTCGTCCGGCGCGCCAAGACCCACGACCGCCTCGGCCTCGGCCCGCATGGCAGCGAAGATATCATTGACCATACCGGCATCGAACTCGCGCAGATCCATATAGCGCGTCCGCACTACTTCGTAGGAAATCTGCGCCCGCAGAAATCCTATGGCGGAACCCACACCGGCGCCCTGGGGTACGATCACCGTGTTGATGCCCAGCTTATCCGCGAGCCGCGCCGCATGCAGGGGCGCGGCACCGCCGAAGGCGACCAGGGAGCGGTCGATCATGTTCTTGCCGTTCTCGATAGCGTGCACCCGCGCCGCGTTGGCCATATGCTCGTCAACAATTTCGGAAACTCCGGCAGCAGCAATATTCGTTTCCACCTCCAGGGCATCGCCAATATCCCCTTTGACCGCCACCGCCGCAAAGTCAGGCTGCAACGTCACTTGCCCACCGGCGAACCGCGACGGATCGATCCGCCCCAACACCGTGTCGGCGTCCGTCACCGTGGCCGCCGTACCGCCATTGCCGTAGCAAGCAGGGCCAGGCACCGAACCTGCGCTTTCCGGCCCGACGTGAATGCGGCGCATGCTATCCACAGCGGCGATGGAGCCGCCGCCGGCGCCAATTTCAACCATTTCGATGGCCGGGATACGCAACGGCAGGCCGCTGCCCTTGAGGAAGCGGGACATCCGCGCGACTTCGAACGAGCGCCCGATTTGCGGCTGGAAATCATCGATCAGGGTAATTTTCGCGGTGGTGCCGCCCATATCGAATGATAATGCCTTGCGCAGGTCATTCTCCTTGGCGATTTCGCGCGCCAGGATGGCGCCGCCGGCGGGGCCGGATTCAACAAGGCGGATAGGCAGGCGCACGGCTGTATCCACCGTGGTGACGCCGCCACTGGACATCATCAGCAGCAATGGACAGGTGATGCCGCCCAACAGCAAACCGCCTTGCAGCCGGTTCAGATACCCCGCTATCATGGGCTGCACATAGGCATTGGCACAGGCCGTCGACATGCGGTCGTATTCACGGATTTCCGGGCAGACTTCAGCCGACAGGGTGATCGAAACACCCGGCAGCGCCTCGGCCAGAATCTCGCCCGCGCGCCGTTCATGCTCCGGATTGACATAGCTATGCAGAAAACAGACCGCGACCGCCTCGATATCGGTCTTGCCCAGTTTCTCGGCCAGGGCGCGCAGTGCCGCTTCATCCAGATCCAACAGCACGGAACCATCGGCGGCGATCCGCTCGGGCACGGAAAAGCGCCAATCCCGCGCGATCAACGGCTGTGGCCGCTCCATATACAGATCGTACTGCTCAAAGCGGTGCTCGTAGGCGATTTCTATAGAGTCGCGAAAGCCATCCGTGGTTATCAGCGCGGTATGGGCGCCCTTGCGCTCAATCAGGGCATTGGTCGCCAGGGTGGTGCCATGAATGACCAGGGCGACATCCTTTGCCTCGACGCCGGAGCGTTGCAAAATTGTCTCGATACCTTCGAGCACCGCGCTTTCCGGCGTGTCGGGCGTGGTCAACAGCTTGAAACACTCCTGACCGCCGTCGTGTTCCAAAACCACATCGGTGAACGTGCCGCCAATATCGACGGCCAGCCTCGCCCCGGCATTCATCTTTACGCTCCCATCTACTCAAAATCGTGCAATCGTCTTCGTCCAAGCGGCGAAACGAGACCGGCAATATTATGCTGCCTCTACCGTGGAGCGTCAACGAAGGGCAAAATTTTACGGCGGTCAAAACAAACTGTTGACCCGTACGGGCAGCGGCGGTGATCATTAAATCAGGGAAACGCAAGGTGAGAGACGATGGATCTAACGGATCGAGCGGAGCATGAGGCCTTTCGCGGGGAAGTGCGCCAATTCCTGGACGAGAACAAGCATCTGGCGCCTGACGTATCCGCTTTTACGCTTCGTATGCGGCCGCGTAATCTGGGTCAGGAAGTGCGCGACTGGCAGGGCCTGTTAATCGATCGCGGCTTTACTTCGCGCACCATTCCCAAGGCTTATGGCGGGTTCGGCGGCGAGCCGGACATCTTGAAATCGCGGATCATCGCTGATGAATTTTACGCCGCCGATACCGTCCAGGGCCTGCGTAACATGAGCATATCCATGCTGGTGCCGACCATGCTGGAACACGGCACGGAGGAGCAGAAACAGCGCTATATCGAACCTTCCATCCGAAGTGAATTGGTTTGGTGCCAGGGCTATTCCGAACCCAATGCCGGCTCCGACCTGGCCAGCCTGCAAACCGCGGCCACCGAGGACGGTGATGATTTTATCATCAATGGGCAAAAGATCTGGACCTCCGGCGCGCATGTAGCGGACATGATGTTCTGTCTGGTGCGTACCGAGCCGGATGCCCCGAAACACGAAGGAATTAGCTATATCGTCTTTCCCATGGACACGCCGGGTATCGAAGTTAGGCCCTTGATGAACATGACCGGCGCACCGGCCTTCAACGAAGTCTTCTTCACCGATGTGCGGGTGCCCCAGGCCAATGTGGTCGGCCAACGCGGCCAGGGCTGGATGGTGGCCAACAGCACCCTGAAGCATGAACGGGGGCTGCTGGGCGATGCCAACCGATCCCTTGATAGCCTCCTACGCGTTGGCAAGCTGCTGCAACATGAAAGCCTGGATGGCCGGCCGTTGATGGACAATCCACTGTTCCGAGACCGTTTCATCAGGCTGCAGGCGCGAGTGCAGGCCATGCGCCTTCACGAAATGCNCGTGATCTCCGATGCCGTCAAGGGCAAGCCGCGCTCCCTGGGCGATATGGTGATAAAGCTGCTGGGCTGCGAGTTGAACCATCAACTGGACGGCCTGGGCGTCGATGTCCTAGGTGAGATTGGCGTGTTGTACGACGAAAGCCCGATGCTGCGCGACGGCGGCGCCTGGCAGGCCAATTTCATGTTCGATCTGGGCCTGATCATCGGCGGCGGCACGGCGCAAATTCAGAAGAACATCATTTCGGAACGGGGTCTGGGCATGCCGCGCGAGCCTAAAGCGGTCGGCACGTAGGAGTTACAGAGATGGATTTCGGACTCTCGGAAGAACAGGAATTGATCCGCGACAGCTTTCAAGGCATGCTTGCGCGCATCTCGGAACTGGACACGGTGCGGCAAACGGCGGAGGCCGGCGCCCCCATGGATGAAAGCATCTGGGCCGAACTCTGCGCCCTGGGCATGGCCGGCTTGTTGATACCGGAAGAGTTCGGCGGCGCCGGCCTGGGCTTGTTGGAGGCAGCGGTCGTTGCCGAAGAACTTGGCCGCCGCGTAACGCCGGTGCCGTTCGTAGCCGCCGCCGTGATGGCGCCCCTGGCGATCCGCCTGGGTGGTAGCGAGGAACAATGCCGGGAATGGCTGCCGGGAATGGCCGATGGTTCGGTCCGGGTCGGCGTCGCGATCTCCGAAGCCGCCGCCGGCGCCCGCGAAGATGCCGGNGTGACGGCGGAGAATGGCGTCTTAAGTGGCCGGGCGCTATTTGTTCTCGATGGCGCGGGTGCCGAGGGCTATGTGCTCGCCGACAAGAGCGGCGGTTTGCATCTGGTCTGGGCCGATGCCGCCGGGCTGGAGAATGTAGCGTTGAACACTATCGACCGCACCCGCGCTATTTGCGAGCTGAATTTTGCCAACACCCCTGCTAAACCGCTGCGCCAGGGCGAAGGCGTGCTGCAAACAGTGATCGACGCGGGCCGGGNGATATTGGCCGCCGACAGCCTGGGCGCGGGCGAGGAAATGCTGCGCCAGGCGGTTGATTACGCCGCCGACCGCAAGCAGTTTGGCCGGGTCATCGCTTCCTTCCAGGCGGTCAAGCACATGTGCGCCGAGATGGCGGCGGAACTGCAGCCCTGCCGCGCCCTGATCTGGCATGCCGCCTATGTGCTGGAACAGGAACCGGGCGAGCTGTCCCTAGCGGCAGCCTTCGCCAAATCCCATATCGATGAAGTTGGCCGTTTCGTGGCCCGCACCGCCACGGAAGTGCATGGCGGCATGGGCTTCACCGACCTTGTGGGGCTGCATTACTGGTTCAAACGCCTGGGCGTGAACCGCGCTTACCTAGGCAGCCCCGAACGCGTCCGCATGGAGGCTGCTCGTTTACAAGGATTCGCGGCCTAGATAAAGGAGCCTTACAGGTCGAGATTACCGCCACCCACCGCTTGACACCCACCGCTGTTGCACCTAAAAACCGCCGCGACCCAGGTGCGCGCAGTGTATCCATACGCGGCCCTGTTTTGCGTGAAAATTTGACACGCTTTTTGACGAGTCTCTTGAGACCCTTGATGGAGCGGTATCGGCGCCATGTTTGACAGCCTTACAGACCGGTTAGGATCGGTTTTCGGCAAGCTTACCCGGCGCGGCGCGCTGAGTGATGCTGATGTCGACGCGGCCCTGCGCGAAGTGCGCCAGGCGCTGTTGGAGGCTGACGTCGCCCTGCCCGTGGCCCACGACTTCATCGCCCAGGTGCGCGAACGCGCGGTCGGCGAGGAAGTGGTCAAAAGCGTCACCCCTGGCCAGATGGTGGTCAAGATCGTCAATGACGCCCTGGTCGAAACACTGGGCAGCGAAGCGGTCGAAATCAATCTGAACGCCGTGCCGCCCGCGCCGATTATGATGGTCGGCCTGCAGGGTTCGGGCAAGACCACCTCCACGGCCAAGCTGGCCAAGCGTTTGGTGGAACGGGACAAGAAGAAAGTCCTGATGGCCTCGCTCGATACCCGGCGCCCGGCGGCGATGGAACAGCTGAAGGTCCTGGGCGAACAGATCGACGTGCCGACCCTGCCGATTGTCGAGGGGCAGAATCCGGTCGATATCGCCAAGCGCGCCATGCAATCGGCGCGCCTACAGGGGTTCGACATTATCCTGCTGGATACCGCCGGGCGCATGCATGTGGACGAGGCCCTGATGGCCGAGGTTCAGGCGGTGCACGGCGTTGCGCAGCCGGTGGAAACTCTGCTGGTCGCCGATAGCCTTACCGGCCAGGACGCGGTCAATGTGGCCGAACAATTCAATAAACGCTTAAGCCTGACCGGCATCGTGCTGACACGGGTCGATGGCGATGGCCGTGGCGGCGCCGCATTGTCCATGCGCGCAGTTACCGGTTGCCCGATCAAATTGCTGGGCGTCGGCGAAAAGTTGGATGAGTTGGAGACTTTCCATCCCGACCGCATCGCATCCCGCGTTCTCGGCATGGGCGACGTTGTTTCCCTGGTTGAAAAAGCCACCGAGAACATTGACGAGGCGGAAGCCGAAAAGTTGGCCAAGAAAGTCCAAAAGGGNCAGTTCGACATGAACGACCTGTTGGATCAATTGCGACAGATTTCCAAGATGGGCGGCCTGGACGGCCTNATGGCCATGCTGCCCGGCGTCGGCAAGATGAAAAAGCAGATGGCCGAAGCCAATATCGATCCCAAGCTGATCAAGCGTCAGGAAGCCATCATCTTGTCCATGACCATCAAGGAACGGGCGACGCCGAAACTGATCCACGCCTCACGCAAAAAGCGCATCGCGGCGGGCTCGGGCACCTCAGTACAGGAAGTGAACAAGCTATTGAAGCAGTTCAAACAAATGTCGGGGATGATGAAGAAAGTCTCCAAGATGGGCAAGAAGGGCATGATGCGTGGCGGCCTGTCGAACCTCATGGGCGGAGGACAAATGCCCCAGATGCCGGGCATGCCCGGTCAGCTGCCGCCACGGTAAAATTATTCGAATAGCGTATGACGAAATTAGAGCTTAGTTGAAAACAGGAATACACGAATGTCATTAAAAATCAGACTGGCCCGCGGCGGGGCAAAAAAGCGGCCGCATTATCGCATCGTGGTGGCGGACAGCCGCATGCCCCGCGATGGCCGCTATATCGAGCGTCTGGGCACCTATGACCCCCTGCTGGCCAAGGACGACGACAAGCGCGTTGATCTTAAGGAAGAGCGTATCCGCTATTGGCTGAGCAAGGGAGCCAAGCCGACTGACCGGGTCGCGACCTTCCTGGGCAAGGCCGAGATTACGGCGATGCCCGCGCAACGCAACAACCCGCAGAAAGCCAAGCCCAAGGCCAAG
This sequence comes from Rhodospirillaceae bacterium, assembly GCA_002731375.1. GTDB lineage: Bacteria > Pseudomonadota > Alphaproteobacteria. Next base: position 20,079 of record PCBT01000043.1, read on the forward strand.
GCTCAGGAACGCCTGGCCGCGGCAGCGGAAGCTGCCAGCGCCGAAGCCGCCGCGCCGGCCGAGGAAGCCCCGGCTGAAGCTTAGGCCGGAGCAGGTGCCGTTCGATGCCCGAAGAACGCCTGTTATTGGGTGAGATCGTCGCGGCGCACGGCATCAAGGGTCTGGTTAAGATCCGCAGCTTCACGCAGGCGCCAAAAGATATCCTGGCCTACGGCGCGCTGCGGACTGAAGCTGGAAAGGTGATTGAACTAGCCCTGAAGGGGCCAACCAAGGGCGGCCTTTTGGCGGCGGTTTCGGGGACCAACGACCGCAACGGGGCCGAAGCACTAAAGGGCACCAGGCTTTATGTGGAGCGCGGTGTCCTGCCGGAACTGCCGGCGCAAGAAGAAGAGTTCTATTACGCCGACCTGATCGGGCTAGCGGTGGAATTGGCGGATGGCACGACCTTTGGTGAAGTCAAGGCGGTGCATGATTTCGGCGCCGGTGATTTGTTGGAACTGCAACCGCTGAATTCCGGCGGCAAGGTACAGGAAACCATCATGGTGCCGTTTGATCGGGATACGGTACCGGAGATTGACCTGATCAACAGACGCCTGGTGTTCGTGGCGCCTGTTGAGCGTGACGGTGACGACGATGACGGCGGGCGTTGAAGGCAAGAATTGGCCGGACCCATGGTCGGCTAGAGTCCTGACCCTGTTTCCGGAGATGTTTCCCGGTCCCTTGGGTCAAAGTCTGGCTGGAAAAGCCCTAGAAAAGGGCATTTGGCGGCTGGAAACGGTGGACATTCGTGACTTTGCGCGCGATAAACACCGCTCCGTGGACGATGCCCCCTTTGGCGGCGGCCCGGGAATGGTTATGCGGCCTGATATTTTGGCCGATACGGTGGATCATGTGCGTAAGGAGCAGGCTCCGAATGGCACGGATCGAGTGATTTATCTAAGCCCGCGCGGGCGCCGGTTGGATCAGGCGATGGCACGGGAATTGGCGGAGCAGAACGGCATTATTCTGCTGTGTGGGCGTTTTGAAGGGGTTGATCAACGGGCCCTGGACAGACGCGAAATTGAAGAGGTTAGCGTCGGCGATTTCGTGCTATCGGGGGGAGAGACGGCGGCATTGGTGTTGTTGGACGCCGTCGTTAGGTTGCTGCCGGGAGTTATTGGCGAGCCGGCGACGCTGGAAGAAGAGAGTTTTGTCCACGGGTTATTGGAATATTCCCAATATACCCGGCCCCAGGTTTGGGAAGGGCAGGAGGTGCCGGAAGTCTTGACATCCGGCCACCACGAGAACATTAGGGCCTGGCGTAAGGCACAGGCTGAGGAATTGACCAAGGAGCGGCGGCCGGACCTATGGGAACGGTATCTACGCTCCGCTAAATCGCGAGGCTAGTGCAATGAATTTGTTGCAGAAGTTTGAAGACCGCCAATTGCAGGCACGGAAGTCTGACTATGATGTGCCGGAATTTGCTCCAGGCGATAGCGTCCGCGTCAACGTCAAGGTGATCGAGGGCACGCGGGAGCGGGTGCAGGCCTTTGAAGGCGTCTGCATCGCGGTCAAGCAGGCCGGAATCAATTCCTCCTTCACGATACGGAAAATTTCCTATGGCGAGGGTGTGGAGCGGGTCTTTCCCATGCATTCGCCGCGGATCGATTCCATCGATGTGGTGCGCAAGGGCCGGGTCCGCCGGGCCAAGCTGTATTACCTGCGCGGCCTGACGGGCAAACGGGCCCGTATCGCCGAAAAGCAGGATCATCGCCGCGTTACCCGCGCCAAGGGCGAAAGCAAGAACAAGACGGCGGCGGCGGCTGAAGCGGCCTCCACGACAGCTTCTGGCGCCGAATAGGTTTCCAACCGGGGCAATGCGGCAATTTGGCCGCGCCCTATTTTACGGGCGGACTTGAATTCGGTGGCGCCCATGTCTGAAAGGATTGGGCGGTATGGCTGCTGATAATTCGGGTGCGAAAACCCTCTACGACAAGATCTGGGAAGCGCATCTAGTCGATGAGCAAGATGACGGTACCTGCGTCATCTATGTGGACCGTCACTTGGTGCATGAAGTCACCTCTCCCCAGGCCTTTGAAGGTCTGCGCGCGGCGGGGCGCAAGATCCACCGCCGGGATGCCACCTTGGCCGTAGCCGACCACAACGTCCCCACCAAGGACCGTGACAAAGGCATCGACAATCCTGAAAGCAAATTGCAGGTCGATACCCTGGTCAAGAACGTAGCGGATTTTGACGTACCTTATTTTCCCGTCGATGACCCGCGCCAGGGCGTGGTCCATATCATCGGGCCGGAGCAAGGCTTTACCCAGCCCGGCATGACCATAGTCTGCGGCGACAGCCACACCGCCACCCATGGCGCATTCGGCGCACTGGCGTTCGGCATTGGCACTTCTGAGGTCGAACATGTGCTGGCGACCCAGACCCTGATCCAGCAGCCGTCGAAGAACATGCGTATCGACGTCAACGGCGATTTGCCCGCTGGCTGCACGGGCAAGGATCTGATCCTGGCCATCATCCGCAAGATCGGCACCGCCGGCGGCACAGGCTGTGTCGTCGAATACACCGGCGACGCCATCGGGGCTCTGTCCATGGAAGGTCGCATGACGGTCTGCAACATGTCGATCGAGGGCGGNGCCCGCGCGGGCCTGATCGCCGCCGACGATGTTACCTTTGAATACATGAAGGGCCGCGCCCTTGGCCCCAAGGCCGGGCAGTATGAAGCGGCGGTGACGTATTGGAAAACCTTCCACACCGATCCCGGCGCGAAATTCGACATTGACGTTTCCCTGGATGTGTCGCAAATGGTGCCGCAGGTAACCTGGGGCACTAGCCCCGAGAATGTCGCCGACATCACTGGCACCGTGCCCCTGCTGGATCAGGCCCGCGACGATGATCAGCGCGCCGCCTGGGAAGGTTCGCTGGAATACATGGATCTGAAGCCCGGCACTCCGATGTCCGAAATGAGCATCGACAAAGCCTTTATCGGCTCCTGCACCAATGGCCGGATCGAGGATATCCGCGCCGCCGCCGTCGTCGCCAAGGGACGCAAGGTCGCTACCGGCGTGCAGGCCCTGGTGGTGCCAGGCTCCGGTCTGGTGAAAAACCAGGCGGAAGAGGAGGGCCTGGACGAAATCCTGATCGAGGCCGGCTTTGAATGGCGCGATGCGGGCTGTTCCATGTGCCTGGCCATGAACGCGGACCGCCTGGAGCCAGGCGAGCGTTGCGCCTCCACCTCGAACCGGAATTTCGAAGGCCGCCAGGGCTTTGGCGGGCGCCCCCATCTGGTCAGCCCCGCCATGGCCGCCGCCGCCGCTATCGCCGGTCATCTGACCGACGTGCGCGAGATGCTGTAGAGAAGGGAAGGACAGGAAAAATGGAAAAATTCACCAAGGTCAGCGGTGTCGCGGCGCCGATGCGCGGCATCAATATCGATACCGATAAAATCATTCCCAAGCAGTATCTGAAAACCATCGAGCGGGCCGGTCTGGGCAAGCACCTTTTCGCCGAGATGCGCTATAACGAAGACGGCAGCGAGAAAGAGGATTTCGTCCTCAACAAGCCAGCCTACCGAAATGCGCAAGTTCTGGTCGCGGGTGATAATTTCGGTTGTGGCTCCTCCCGCGAACATGCGCCCTGGGCGATCAAGGATTTCGGCATTCGCTGCGTGATCTCGACTTCGTTCGCTGATATTTTCTACAACAACTGCTTCAAGAACGGTGTCTTGCCTATCAAGGTGACGCCAGAACAGTTGGAGCTGCTGTTCGACGATGCAGACCGGGGCGCCAACGCCACCCTGACGGTGGATTTGGAAAAGCAGAAAATCACCGGCCCCGATGGCGGTACCATCAATTTCGAGATGGATGCCTTCAGAAAGCAATGCCTGCTGGAAGGCCTGGACGATATCGGCCTGACACTAAAGCGCAAGGACCGGATCAACAGTTACGAAGAAAAACAAAAAGCCGGGCAGCCCTGGCTGTACGGCGCGGCGGCGGAATAGAGACCACCACAAAGCCGAAAACCCTCCTGTTCATGAGATTAAGCGAGCGAGCGTAAACAATGGCCTCAAATAAAAATCTGCTGATCCTACCCGGCGACGGCATTGGCCCGGAAGTCATGCGGGAAGTACGCCGCGTCATCGATTGGATGGACAAGCGCCGGGCGGTGACATTTGATATTTCCGAAGGCCGGGTCGGCGGCAGCGCCATTGATGCCGATGGCACCCCCCTGACGGACGAAACTATGGCGGACGCCATAGCGGCGGACGCAGTCCTGCTGGGCGCCGTGGGCGGTCCGAAATGGGATGACCTGCCGTTCGAGATGAAGCCGGAGCGCGGCCTGTTGCGCCTGCGCAAGGAAATGGATCTGTTCGCCAACCTGCGTCCGGCCATGTGTTTTGACGCTCTTGTCGATGCCTCCACTTTGAAACCCGAAGTGGTCTCCGGCCTGGATATCCTGATCATTCGGGAACTGACGGGTGGGCTGTATTTTGGCGAGCCGCGTGGTATCGAAACCCTGCCAGATGGCCAGCGCCGGGGCTTCAATACGCAAACCTATACCACCTCGGAAATCCGCCGGGTCGCGGTCGTGGCGTTCGAACTGGCGCGCAAGCGCGGCAACAAGGTCTGTTCGGTGGAAAAAGCCAACGTCATGGAAGCCGGTGTCCTGTGGCGCGACGAGGTGACCAAGCTGGGCGAGGAATCCTTCGCGGATGTGGAATTGAGCCATATGTACGCCGACAATTGCTCCATGCAGTTGGTGCGCGAGCCGAAACAGTTCGACGTAATCGTCACGGACAACATGTTTGGCGACATGTTGTCGGATACGGCGGCAATGTTGACCGGCTCGTTGGGCATGCTGCCCTCGGCCTCGTTGGGCGCGGTGGATGCCACGGGCAGCCGTAAGGCCCTGTATGAGCCGGTACACGGCAGCGCGCCTGATATTGCCGGCCAGGAACTGGCCAACCCGATCGCGACCTTGTTAAGCTTCGCGATGAACCTACGTTATTCCTTTGATCTGGGCGAGGACGCGGATCTGATCGAGCGGGCGGTGGAGAACGTTCTGGCCGGCGGCCTGCGCACGGCGGATATCATGCAGCCGGGCAAGGCCAAGGTTTCGACCACTGTAATGGGCGAAAGCCTGATCCATGAGCTGGATAAATTGTCCGCTTAATTGAGTTTTCCGGCGCGCCGGTTGTTGACGCAACCAGCTTCGGCGCTATTATGCCGGCCGGGCCCCTGTGGCGGAATTGGCAGACGCGACAGATTCAAAATCTGTTGTCCTTAGGACGTCCCCGTTCGAGTCGGGGCAGGGGCACCAACTCTTATAAAAACGTAGGAATAATACCAGAATTTCTGCCACTTATTAAGACATCCCAATTCCGTTTTGTATCAGAGTTTGTATCACGAGGCAATATCGAGGACTTCCGATTCTTTTCCAGGGCATTCTTCAATAGCTAAGCCGATCCCAAAAGCACTTAATTTTATGTCTCTCTTTCCCGACATTCAGGGGCGGGCAAGCGCCAGGGGGGATATGCCGGGTATATATACGCACAGCCCCGCAAATTTTAGTGGTTTTAGACCTTATGTGGGATAGGTGGCTCGAGTAGAATTCCCAAGACTGCCGTCAAACGGCTTCTACATATCTAAATTCTCGAATTGCTCCACCATCCAAAGCAGCGAGTGCTGCTTGGTAACCATCACTCCCATAACCTTTTTCAGCCGCTTCGAGGCCGTCAAAAACATACCGGGGTGCTACATGGCTGGTGCAAAGTTGATTATTTGCTGGCCAATTGCCTCTGGATGTCTTCGAAGAAGCCCTTCACCTCGTCGCCCAATGCGAACACTGCAGCGATAATGGCGACGGCAATGCCGGCGGCGATCAGGCCGT
>PCBT01000044.1 GCA_002731375.1 Rhodospirillaceae bacterium
CGCTTGGCACAGTCTACAGCCAGAGCTTCATCAGCTTTATCGAACGGGTGAATATGGAGGCCGCGGGCGTGGTGCGCATCAACCTGCTCGGCGGGCCTGAGGCGCTGCCGACGGCGGAGCAAGCGAATGCGGTGCGCAGCGGCATCGTCGATATGATCTACGGGCCGTCCAGCTACTATCCAGGCGACGTGCCCGAGACCGACGCCTTCGTCGGCGGCAATGTCCCGCCGGCCGAACTGCGCGAGAACGGGGGCATGGCGCTGCTCAACGAGATCCACCAGCAAAAACTCAACGCCTATCTGCTCTCCCATCCGGAAGGCAGCCTCGGTTTCCACATCTACCTCACGCAGCTGCCCGTACTAGATGCGGCCGGGTTGCCCAATCTCGACGGCCTGCGGGTCCGCGGCGCACAACTCTATCGCGAATTTTTCATGGGCCTCGGCGCGACCTACGTCAGTATCAAGGTGCCGGAGGTCTATACCGCGCTCGAGCGTGGCACGGTGGCTGGTATCGGCTGGCCTTCCGTCGGCTTGATGGATCTCTCCTGGGATAACTTTCTGACCCACCGCATCGACCCGCACTACTTCCAGGGCGACATCGTCATTCTGGTCAATCTCGATCGCTGGAACGCCATGGACGAGATCGCACGCAACACCTTGCGGGAACTCGGACTGGCCCATGAGCAGCGCTCCTACGCCGTGTTCACCGATCTGGGGCTGGAGGAAGATGCGGAGATGCAGCGGCGCGGTATCGAAGTGGTGACACTATCGGACGCGGCTGCCAAGAAATACCGCCGCCAAGCCTATGAAACCGCCTGGGCGCGGCTCAAGTCGCGCGACGACACCCACTACGAGGCGCTGCGTCGCCTGTTCTATCGCGAGGAGTGACCGCACATGCGTTCCAATCCGGTCAAAGAGAAGCTAGCCCGCGGTGAGACCGCGTTCGGTACCATGGTGTTTGAGTTTGCCAACCCCGGCACGGCCACGGTGCTGGCCGGCGCCGGCGCGGAATACGTGATTTACGACATGGAACACAGCGGCATCTCCGAAGAGGAGATCAAGCGCCAAATCGCCTATTGCCGCGGTCAGGACATCGTGCCGCTGGTGCGACCGCCCGACAAATCCTACGCTACCACGGCGCGCCTGCTCGATATCGGCACCATGGGCTTGGTGTACCAGATGGTCGAGAGCCGCGAGGAAGCGGAGACGATCGTCTCCTGGGCGCGCTATCCGCCGCGCGGCGTGCGCGGCGCCATGTTCGGCGGCGCCCACGACGACTACAGCGGTGGCAATGTATCGGCCAAGATGGCGAGTGCGGAAGCACGCACCATGGTCATTGCCCTGATCGAGACTGTCAAAGGCGTCGAAGCGGTCGACAATATTCTGGCGGTGCGAGGAATCGATGCGGCCTATGTAGGCCATTACGACCTCTCGCTCACTATGGGTATTCCGGGCGAGTTCGACCATCCGGATTTCGACGCTGCCATCGGCAAAATCGTCGCCGCCTGCCGCAAACATAACAAGCCGGCGGGCTGCCTAGCCCCCAATGTGGAATGGGGCCGCGCCTGGATGGCGCGCGGCTTCCGCATGGTAGCCTATTCGATCGATATCGCGCTGCTCGGCGGTGCGCTGCAGGCGGGCATCGCCGGCCTCAAGGCCGAAGACTAACCACTGGGAGGATCAGATGGACACAGCCTATGACGAGATCAGCACGACCCTTGCCAACTATTTCGACGGCTTCTACGAGGGCGATATNGAGGNATTGAAAAGCATCTTCCACCCCGCCTGCCACCTTTACGCCNCNACCGATGGGNNCCTGCAAGACGATCCCATGGAGGCNGTTTATGCACGCGTNGCGGGGCNCGAGGCGCCNGCAAAATCNNGCCAGAAGCGTCAGGATTGCATTCTTTCGATCGACAAGTCGGGTGCCGAATCGGCGCTAGCGCGGGTGCATATTGCCATCGGGCCGAAGCTGTTCACNGACTATCTCAGTCTGCTCAAGCTCGACGGCCGCTGGCAAATCATCTCCAAGACCTACACCTACATCCCCATCGCGGTCGAAGTGGAAGACGGCGTCGCAGCGGCGGCGGAATAGGCATGAGCGAGCCTCGTCTGCCCCTTGAAGGCATCTTCGTTCTCGATCTGACCCGCGCGCGGGCCGGACCCACGGCCGTGCGCCATTTAGCCGACTGGGGCGCCGACGTGATCAAGATCGAGGCACCCAGCGAGCCCGGCAACGAGGGGTTAGGCGGTGCCCGCGACGGGCCCGACTACCTTAACCTACACCGCAACAAGCGCGCCATGACCCTCGATCTGAAGAGCGNGGAGGGCAAGGAAATATTCCTCAAACTCGCNGANCGCGCCGACGTAGTGGTGGAAAATTTTCGCGCCCGCGTGAAGCACCGGCTCGGCATCGATTACGAGACGTTGAGCGCGCGCAACCCGCGCCTCATCTANGGCAGCATCTCCGGCTTCGGCCAGAGCGGACCCTACAAGGACCGCGCCGGAGTAGACCAAATCGCGCAAGGGTTGGGCGGCCTGATGTCGATTACCGGCCTGCCCGGCCAGGGGCCAGTGCGCGTCGGCATTCCCGTGGCTGATCTTTCGGCCGGCAATTATCTTGCCATGGGTATCCTGTTAGCGCTGTTCAACCGCGAGCATACTGGCCAGGGCCAGTGGGTACACACCTCGCTGCTGGAGGCGCAGATCGCCATGCTCGACTTCCAGGCCGCGCGCTGGCTGATCGACTCCGAAGTGCCGCCGCAAGCCGGGAATAACCACCCGACGGGCATCCCCATGGGCGTCTTCCCGACTGCCGACGGTGCCATCAACATCGCCGCCGCAGGCGATGTGCTGTGGCAACGCTTCCTCGGCGTCGTTGAAGCACCGGAGCTGGCCGACGACGAGCGCTTCATCAATGGCGATGCACGATCGAAGAACCGCCATACTCTCAACGACATGTTAGGCGAAATCACCGCGAAAAAGCCGAGTGCGTACTGGATAGAAGCCATGAACGCGGCGGGCGTGCCCTGTGGGCCTATCAACTGCATCGACGAGACTTTCGCCGATGCGCAGGTGCGTCACCTCGGTATCGCCGTGCCTATGAGTCACCCGGAGCACGGCAATATGCATGTGGTCGGTCAGGCAGTGCATCTAACCGGCACGCCACAGCCCGAGCAGGTGCGCCGACCCACCCCCAGCATGGGCGGCGACACCGATGCTATTCTTGCCGAACTTGGCTTCGACGACGCGGCGATTACCGATTTACGCACACAGAGAGTAATTTGATGGCGGAGATGCTGACCCTCGATACCGACCTCATGATTGCCCGCAAGGATGCCGGCATAGGCTGGATGATCTTCAACAATCCTGAGCGCCGCAACGCGCTCAAGCTGGAGATGTGGCAGGCGGTCTCCAAGATTATCGCCGATTTCGCCGCTGACGATACTGTGCGCACCGTTATCATGGCAGGTGCCGGCGACAAGGCCTTCGTCTCGGGCGCCGATATCTCCGAATTCGAGAAGCACCGTGACTCGGCAGAAGCAGAAGAGGAATACAACCGCGTCACCGCCACTGCCCAGGAGGCGCTCGGCAGATTGGAGAAACCGCTGGTGGCGATGATCCGCGGCTTTTGTGTCGGCGGTGGCCTAGCGGTCGCCTTGCAGGCCGACATCCGCATAGCCAGCGACGATTCGCAGTATGCCATCCCTGCCGCACGCCTCGGCCTCGGTTACGGCTTCACAGGCCTGCGCAAGCTCTCAACCCTGGTCGGCCCGGCCATGGCTAAGGAGATCCTCTTCACGGCGCGGCTCTTCTCTGCCGAGGAGGCCCTGCGCATGGGCCTGATCAACCGGCTGGTGTCGGCGCCGGACCTCAAAGCCACTGTGCGCCAGCTGGCAGAGGGCATCGCCGATAACGCGCCGCTTACCGTGCGCGCCGCCAAGGTGGCCATCGGTGAAGTGCTCAAGGATCCGGATAATCGTGACCTCGAGGCCGTAGAGCACCAGGTGCGCGCCTGCTTCGATAGCGAGGACTATACGGAAGGCCGCACGGCTTTCATGGAAAAGCGCCGGCCACAGTTCAAAGGGCGCTGAGGCGTCAATCTAGCTCGATCGGAGCGGAATCACGCGCGACAAAGTAATTGGGCCGCACAAAGATTTTGCCGTGATTACCGCAAGAACTGACATTGGCGATGGTGCTGGCGCCTTCGGTTCGTGTATGCGTAGGTGATGGTACATCTCAAGGTTTTTGCCATCGCCGCAGCGATCGGGCTCACCGCTTATGGCGGCGTACTGCTGTTGATCGCCTTGTTTCGGGTGCTGGGCCTGCAGGAATGATCCTGCGCGACGGGCCAGAGCAGGCCGAGACGCTCGCTCCCCGCTCCGCCTGCAACCTGTGTCAGCTATCTTGAGGGTCGTTCAGGTGAGGGCGCCCTACGACAAGAGGCAAATGTCGCTGCCGCACCAGATGTAGCGGAGCTTGCCGGATCGCCAGAAGGTAGGTCAAATCTCAATAGATTTCGCCCAATACCAAAGGGCGTAAAAAATCGCAACTTAAGCGCTTACCTCAAGTTGGGGGTTCAAGAGCTCATTTCTTGCGATGGTTTTGTCTACAAGATGCAGACACTTTTGTTCAATAGGGTAGATCAATACTCTTCCAAAATTCTACTCTAACTGGAACACCGCCGATAGCGAACTGGGAGAATAATCTGCCTCCCATCAACACCTTGGAATGTCGCGGCTAAGTTGCCGCCACACACCAAGCCATCCATCTGCGTGACCAACTCCGGAAATGAGTATCTTTTTGGCACAGGTCCCGCCCCCGACCGCTTTTACAAAGGCACTTGAAACCCACGCCGGAACTACCTTGTCTTCACTTCCAATATAATGAATTTGCGGGAGTAATTTTACCATTCCAGCCACTGCGATGGGGTTCAGGGACCCCCGCAACGGTGTCACACGTTTCGCCTTATTCAGCGCTGCGTGGTCGAGATTACCACCAATCGTTCGCAGTGAAAGAACATCTGTTCGCCGAGCCGCTAGCAATACCGCAATGGCGCCACCCCCGGAAAATCCCACTAAATGGAAGCCTTCACTATCATATTTTTCGGTTATTCCATCCAGTATCTGGACGTAGCTTGAAATAACAACCTCAGAGAAACGATGGCTCGTCCAGTATTTATCGTCGCAAATCTCTTCCTCTGATAGATCAATGTATTGGCAGGGTCTAGCAATATAAATAACATTTTTGGCGTCATCCATTGTAGCCATTACCAACAGCATCGGTTTTGTCGGTGTTGGGTTAGATGAGACCGTACGGCGGTTTACCCAGGCAAACCCATCGCCCTCAATATAAAGTGTAACAGGCACCTTTTTTTGAATGAGTTTCGAAAATCCGGCTAAACGAAATGTATCTGTACTGATCGCGAACGGGGAAAACCCCACTTCTTTTGCGACAATCATAGCAGCGTCCCTACGGGCTTCCAAGGACTTGACGCTACATCCTGTAATTGTAACTAAAATCAATAGAATTCCGATTAAATGTCGACTCATATTTTATTACTTCTTTTTAGTCAGCAGCGCATTGGCCCCGAACAAAGCCAACTGTGTTTCTACATATTTCGATAGATATTCTTTCAGCTCATCCGTGTTTGGTTTTATCTGTGTGCCGTCCATACTTACCGTAAATTTACCGCTCTTTACATGCGCTCTAAGGGCGTCAACGATCTGTTTCTTGGTATTTTCACCGTTAACATATTGCATAAAAAAACGTTGATCATCTGTAAGTCCGCCGACGGTTTCATGTCTCATATTTGGCAACCTCGCCTCATTTTGGGCAATAATCTGCGCGGTTTTGAAGACTTCCGGTTTATCGGCAATTTCTTTCGTAAAACACGGAGGGGCTGTCGTAATTGAAAGAACCCCGCTAAATATAAATTGCAATACGGTTGCGTTGAGTTCGGTGCGAATGAAATCCTTGGGAACGTCTTCTAGAATCGGGAATGCAAGTTCAACGATCTCATCAAGTGTCTGAGGAACAGGCGCCGCCTTGACCATCTGCAGATAGCAAACGCACGCGATCCGGCCGGTCATGGTGGCTTTTTGATCCTGACGTGCCATGCCCACAAGGTCGAGCGCTTCGATAGACTTTTCCGTTTCGGCCTGGATTGGTTGTTCAAGTCCATAGTTAGCGATCAAACGCAACCCGGCAACACTCTCGGGGGACAAAGTTCGGTTCAGGCTGACACCTTCTTTGGCCAACAGGGTCATACGGAAGCGGCGATTGCTTATAAAATCAACATACTGTTCCTGGCGGACGGTATCGTTTATTTGAGACAGGATATCGGCAACGGCATCCGTCTGGTTTCCCAGATACATGGAAGGCAAATCGGCCTCGGCGAGGTACGTCAGGCCATATTTCCCAGCCTTATCCATGAATTCATAGAAGTAACTCGGTTCGTTGACGGCCTCCAAGTGGTCATGCAATAGATAGTTGTCATCAAGTTCTTGCAGCATCTTGATTTCGTTCTCTAACGTCTTTTTATAGGGGTCACTCGCCGTTTTGATGTTTTCGGAAACAAAGTTCAGCATGCGGCGTGCTTCGAATACTTTTTCGTCCAGATCGTCAAAATTCTTACCGTGATAACGCATCATATCGCGGATCGTCTTTACGGCGTTCCATCCAGGTAATGTGTTGTAGCTGATATAGGCGATGCCGTTATGCGACAAGTTTTCACCACAAATTTCCAGCAATCGTTCTTGAACATCGCTTGCCACCCATGAGTAGAAGCCATGGGCGATGATATAGTCGAATTTTCGTCCTTTGAGGTCTATATCGAGAATGGATATTTCTTCCAGATCCAGGTTTTCAAGACCCAAGGCTGTCGCTGTTTTTCGCGCCCGATCTATCTGGTTTTTCGACAGATCGACGCCCAGAAAACCGGAATCCGGGTAACGCGCCGCCAATGGGATAACATTGCCGCCGCTGGCGCAACCAATTTCAAGTATTTGGGAGTTTCTTAGCTCCGGCGGAACCATGCCAAACAATATGGCGATTGCGCTCAGACTTTCGGGTGCTGAATATCTGTAGCATTTGCTGGGATATGGTGCTGAGTCATATGTCGTCATCTTGTTTCCCACCTAATGAACTGAGAAGTTTTAGGCATATTTGCAAAAAAAGCCCCGGGATATTATCCCGGGGCTCTAATTTCAAGAGGATATTTTCGAGGCTATTTAGAAGCTGACTCCTAGTTGCACGATTGCAGAGTGACCAACGTAGTCGTCCTTGAAGTCTGCGTCGTAGGCCAAACCTACTGACCATCCAGCCTGATAATATGTGGCGCCGACTCCGACGTTAGCACCTAATTGGGCGACCTCGGCGCCCGTAACCTTAAAGGCAGCCCCTCCACCAGTATATGTTGCTGTCGCCGTTGCTTCGTCGCCTGCTATATCGTAGCTGACACCGGCCCTGGCCGTAGGTGTCCAAATCCCGTTCTCGGACTTGATCTGTGTGTGAATCTGGCCACCCACTGATGCAAGTATAACATCCACATCGTCGGGATTCATTATCAGGTTCAAATTTCCTGCGCCGGTTTCAGTGTAGCTATCCGACGATACCCGGGTCCAGGCCAGTCCAGCGGTCGGGGTAAAGAAGGTTCCCCCATCGCTAATTTGCATCGGCATACCGCCGCCAATATTAACCATATACTGGTTGGAGTTATAAGATGCCGACGCTATACGGTTCACGCCACCGAACGCCACGCTGCGGCTGCTGTCGGTATCACTTCGGGCATAACCGACAGAGCCTACGATATAGTGGCTGTAGGTTGTGTAATCACCGTACAAGGTAACCTGGTAGCTGTCTATGCTCAGCTGCGAGTTGCCCGTTCCCGCTCCATCCACATCCGTGTTGGACCACGCTAACGCGCCACCGAGGCGGACACCATCGGAAACCTCGGCATCAAAACCACCGGAAAGCCCGTATGTGTCGGCATCAAAGCCTGCGACGCCGTCGTGAGTGTCCTGCCTGGCAAGGTTGCCGAAAGGTTTAAGCCAAAAGGCCTTGGAATACGCAGATCCTTCACCAGTCGAGAAACCCAGTTCTTCGATAGAAGCGTATTGTTTACCAGAGTCAGAGCGGAGAGATGCTAGGCGACCGGACGCGACCCCGACGACCTGGGCGCCGGATCCGACCGCCGCCGATGGCCCTGCGGTCAAAGTATCCGCCTGGACGGCAATTTGTTCAGCCATTGACGTCGCAGCCGCGCCACCGGCGATCAGTACCGTATTAAACGCGGCGGCGGCAGTCGCGTCACCAGTTGCGATAGCCTGGCTGGCACTGGCCAAAGCGGTCGCTTCATCCGTTGAAATGCCCAAAGCAGACGCAATCGTTGCGGACGACTTCGCGGCTGCGGTAACAATGATGTCATCGTCACCAGCATCAGCGGCTGCCGTGTAGGTTGCCAATGTGTTGGCGTTAAATGTGATGTTTGCAATATCCGCCGCCGCCGCACCGGCATTGCCCGTCTCTGTGGTCAGAGTGATCGTCCCGGTGTTGAAAGTTTGCGGCATATTGACCGTGATGGCGCCGGCGGCAAACGCGGCGCCATTGACATGCGAGAACACCGTTTCACCAGCGATGATGCCGTTTCCAAGGGTAATGGTGGTGCCCGTGGCCGCGGTCAGAGCACCGGTCAGCGTGACGGCATCTTCATAAGTCGAAGTGCCCGTGGCATTCAGGGTCAAGGTTGCGGATTTTACCGTGGACTTGAAGATGACGGTCGAGCCGGCGCTTGTCGTAATATCGACAAGCTCATTGTCCGCCGCAGCCGAGTTGGTACCAATCGCGCTGTTGAAGGTCACGATGGCATTTGCGCCAAAGGTTATATCTTCCGTGCCACCCGCACCGGCGCTGATCGCCGCACTGACGGTCTGTAACGCCGTGCCGCTGAAGTTCAGTTGCGCACCGGCAATGTTCAGGACCACATCCTTGGCATAGAGATTGCCGGTAATATCGAGACCACCGGCATCGCCGATCGTGACCTGATCAAGGTCAGCCGTCGATGAACCAATTGAACCGGTCACCGTCAAGGCGCCGCCAGCCGTGGTGACAACACCTTCATTGTCCGCCGCCGCCGTGATGTTACCGGTCAGGGTATGGGCCGCCGTAAAGGCAGCCGTCGCCACGCCACCGGCACCAGCGGCACCACCGGCGTTTGCACCGGAATCCGTTCCGGCTGAACCGTCGGTGCCATCATTAAGAGCGATGTTGGCAGTACTTGTTGCGCCGCCAAAATCGAGCGTTGCGGCACCACCAGCGATACCAGCGACACCGGCAATAGCCGAACCAGCGTCGCCACC
>PCBT01000045.1 GCA_002731375.1 Rhodospirillaceae bacterium
ACCTGGGTGTCGGCAACGGCGGCCACCTCTTGCACGGTGCCGTCAATTTCGGCCAGGATATCGTGCTGCATCTTCATGGCCTCCAACACGGCGAGGCGGCTGCCGATCTGGACTTCGTCGCCAGGTTTGACGAAAACCTCCAGCAGATTGCCATGCATCGGTGCGACCACGCGGCCGCCACCGGCTGCTTCCTTAGCACTGGCGGCGAAGGCAATGCGGTTGCGGAAATGCAGGCTTCGCCCATCCACCGAAAGATCAAGGACGCCGGGGCTGGGGGCGGAATACAGCACCGCCTCGCGCCGGCCATCGACGGTTAATCGAGCCGAGGTGCCGGCAAAATCGATGACCTCAATACGGATTTCGTTTTCACCGTGATTTACGGTATAGGCGCTATCGCGGCCAGGGCTGACTGTCAGATCCATCTCGCTTTCACCAAATGCGTAGACATAGCGGGTCAGCAAATGACCGCCGCTGGACCAATCCATCAGCGCGGGACTGACGTTCAGGCTCTTAGCGAAGGCCTGGCGCCGCTCGATGGTGAATTGCAGCACCGCCGCCATTGCCGCCCGGGCAAAGGCGGGTTCGGCAACGGCCAGGTCGGCCTCCGTGAACTCTTCGCCGATAAACGCCGTCGTCGCCTCACCCTTGGCGAAGGCCTCCCGGCCCAGTACATCGATCAAGAAGCTCTGATTGGTGGTGGAGCCGAACAAGGCCGTTCCCTTCAGGGCATTGATCAGGCGATGCCGGGCAATCTCTCGGCTATCGCCCCAGGCGATGACCTTGGCCACCATGGGATCGTAGAACGGCGAAATTTCCATGCCCGTTTCGATGCCGGCATCAATGCGTACGCCCTCGCCCATGGCGGGTTGCCACAGATCGACGGTGCCGGTCACCGGCAGGAAATCCTGGGCCGGGTCCTCGGCATAAAGACGCGCCTCGATGGCATGACCGTTCAGGGTGATGTCTTCCTGGCTCAAACCAAGGGGGCGGCCTTCCGCCACCTGAATCTGCAAGGCGACCAGATCAAGGCCAGTGATCATTTCCGTTACCGGATGCTCCACTTGCAGGCGAGTGTTCATTTCTAGGAAATAGAATTCATCATTGCCATCCAGCAGGAACTCAACCGTGCCGGCGCCGCGATAATCGATACTGCGGGCCGCCTCGACCGCCGCCGCACCCATGCGCGCACGCAGCTCCTCGGTCATGATCGGGCAGGGCGCTTCCTCGACCACCTTTTGATGGCGACGCTGCACCGAACAGTCCCGTTCGCCAAGGTGGATGACATTGCCAAGGGTATCGGCAAAGACCTGCACCTCCACATGGCGCGGCTGGATAATGGCCCGCTCCAGGATCAGTTCATCGGAACCGAAGGCGTTTAGGGCTTCGGACCGCGCCGCGCCCAGGGCATCGGCAACATCCTCGGCCTTTTCCACTAGGCGCATGCCACGGCCACCGCCACCGGCTGCGGCCTTGACCATCAGGGGAAAGCCGATCTTGCCGGTGGCCTTAATCATGGCGTCATCCGATTGGTCCTCGCCTTCATAGCCGGGGATGCAGGGCACATCGGCTTCGATCATGCGGCGTTTGGCCTCGGCCTTGTTACCCATCAGATTGATTGCATCCACCGTGGGGCCAATGAAAACTAGGCCGGCCTTGTTGCAGGCTTCGGCAAAGACCGCGTTTTCCGACATGAAGCCATAGCCCGGATGCACCGCCTGGGCGCCGGTATCTTTGACGGCCTTGAGGATGCGCTCCATGTCCAGATAGGACTCGCCCACTGGCGCTGGGCCGATTAACACGGCGTCGTCTGCTATTTTGACATGGGGTGCCTGGGCGTCCGCCTCCGAATAAACCGCGATGGTACGATAACCAAGGGCCTGGGCGCTGCGCATGACACGCACAGCGATCTCGCCACGGTTGGCGACCAAAATAGAGTCGAATTTTCTCATGATAGATTTTCTTCTCTACTTACTTCTCGGCCCAGGCTGGTTTACGTTTTTCTAGGAACGAAGCGACGCCTTCACGGCCTTCGTCACTCAGCATGCATTCGGCAAAGCCCTTGGCGGCAAAGTCCAGCTGGCCTTCGCGATCCAGATGGCGGGTGGCCAGAACAATGGCCTTGGTGATCGCATTGGCGTTGGGCGCACAGCGCATCACCGATTTTTGCACATCCGCCTGAATTTGATCCAAACCGGCGGCATCATCGACCACGTAATCGGCCAGGCCCAGATGGCCGGCTTCCGCGCCATCGAAACGCGATGCCGTAACCATCAGGCGCCGGGCGATGCGCAGGCCCAAACGTTGCGCTACGAAAGGCGCGATCTGTGCCGGCGGAATGCCGATGGCGGTTTCAGTCATGGCGAACTTGGCGTCCTTGGTTACGGCGACGATGTCGGCGGTGCAAACCATGCCAAGCCCGCCCGCCATGGCAGCCCCTTCCACCAGGATCAGGACGACCTGGGGCATTTCGTTGATCAGATCAAACATCAAGCCGCCCTGGCGCGAGGATGCGGCAATGTCCTCGGCGGTCTGGCTGCCGCCCTGATAATTGTTCTTGAAGCCCTTCAGGTCGCCGCCGGCGCAGAAGACGCCGCCCTTGCCGCGCAAGGTAATGCCACGAATGGCGCGGTTGTCGCGGACCGCGTTCAGGACCGCCTTTAACTCCGCGGTCAACTCCTTGGAGAGGGCGTTGCGGTTATCCGGGCGATTCAACCAGATGGTCAGCCAGCCATTGTCGTTTTCCAGCAGAATGTTTTCTGTTTTGGGTAGTTCGGTCATTGTCTTCTCCAAAATCATAGGCGGGCGGCGCCAAAGGCCCAATTACAGTCTGGCAACGCCAAAGGCGTTGGGGTGCAGGTCGCGGTTGCGGGCCTCCCAACAGGTTTCCAGGGCAAAGCCCAGAACCCGGCGGGTGTCGCGGGGATCGATCATTCCCTGATCCAGCAAACGGCCCGAGGTATAGAAGGCATCCGACTGGCTGTCGAAATGGGCGATCAGGCGGTCTTTCTGGGCCTTCAAGGCTGCTTCATCGACCTCCTGGCCGCGTCGCTCAGCGGACACGCGGGCCACCTGGTCCATGGTATTGGCGGCCTGTTCGCCACCCATGACGCCGGTCAGGGCGTTGGGCCAGGTAAAGAGAAATTCCGGTTCGTAGCCGTGCCCGCCCATGCCGTAGTTGCCAGCGCCAAACGAGGCGCCGATATACAGGGTGATCTTCGGCACGCGGACATTGGAGACGGCCTGGATCATCTTGGAGCCATGTTTGACCATGCCGCCCTGTTCATATTCCTTACCGACCATGTAGCCGGTGGTGTTGTTCAGAAAGATGATCGGAATATTCGCCTGATCGCACAGTTGAAAGAACTGCCCGCCCTTGGTCGCGCCCGCCGGATCAATTGGTCCATTGTTGCCGATGATACCGCAGGCGTTGCCGTAGATACTGGCCTGCAGGCAGACCGTGGACACACCATAGCGGGGCTTGAAGTCCTCGAAATCGGAATCGTCAATGAAACGCGCTACCAGTTCCCGCACCTCGTAGGGTTTGCGGTAATCGGGGGGCACTAGGCCGGCGATTTCGTCCGCGCTATATCGCGGTTCGGCGAATTTTTTCGGTTTCGGTGCCGGACAACCCTTGTTCCAATCCAGCTTGGCAACCAGATTTCGGGCGATCAGCAGGCCGTGGGCATCATCCTCTGCCGTGTATTCCACCAGGCCCGAAATCGTCGCGTGCATGTCCGTGCCGGCGAGTTCTTCTTCGTCGGAAATCTCACCCGTAGCGGCCCGTGTCAGGGCTGCACCGCCCAACGATGCCCGGCCCCGCCCCTTGATGGAAATGACATAATCACTCATCCCCGGCATGTAGGCGCCGCCGGCGGTGGCCGGGCCATGTAGCACGGTAATGGTGGGAATACCGGCGGCGCTCAACAGGGCGCGGCGATAGAAAATACCGCCGCCGTGAGCCCAGCTTTCTACCTGATACTGCATAAGGTTGGCGCCGGCGCTTTCCACCAGATGCACGAAGGGCAGTTTGTGCAGCAGCGCGGCATCAAGACAGGCGCGCAGTTTTTCGCCGGACTTCTGGGTCGAGGCGCCGGCGTTGATGCCGCTGTCATCCACATAGACCAGACAGCGGATGCCGGAGATAAAGCCGATACCGGCCAGGGAGGAGGCGCCGGGAATGGATTTTTCCCGGTCGGATGTATCGACGCAATAATTCGCCAAGCTGTACAGTTCTAGGAATGGCATGCCCGGATCCAGCAGGCGCGTGCGCCGCTCGCGCGGCGTCAGCTGGCCGCGTTCTTCGAAGCGGGCGCGGCGCTTTTCCGACAGCGCCCGGGCCCGGTCCTTGATCTCATAATAGTCGTCCATCAGGGACAGCATTTCTTGGCGGTTGGCCGCGAAGGTATCCGTGTTGATGCTGAGTTTGGAAGCAAAAACGCTCATCTTAAAGATTCTCCGCCATGGCTTTCGGTATAGAAATGGGGTGGTCCAGCAAGATCTGCGCATAGCCCTTGCCCTGGGCATCGCTGCGCAGTGAAGCAACGCCGCCGCCGCCCAGGATCTCGTCCATCAAAAAATTGATTGCGTTCGAACCGGGCATCAGGAAACGCTCGGTATCCCCCTCCAGGAAGTGGGAGAAGCGGTCCGAAACCACCTCCTCGCTCAACGCGGCCCAGATGTAAGGCAGGTACTCCGCCTGGCGGGCGATGATGCCCACATTGGCTTTGTTACCCTTGTCGCCACTGCGGCCCCAGGCGAGGTCGATCAGGGGAATCTCCACCATATCGCCGTCCTTGGTCGGTGCACTGGGGGACCCTGGGCGTTGGATCATGCTGTCGGCGAAAGTCTCCGTCGCGGGCCGCTCGAACGTGAATTCCCGGTCGCCAAAATCGATCTGGATGCCCAGCTCATTCTTGGGGATCAGGAAGGAAAACAGCCGTACCACGGGCGACGGCTTGGCCCGCGCACCGGAAAAACCCGACAAGCCGGGCGGTGTCGCAAGACCCAGGCCGGTTGCTTCCTTTAGCAGGATGCCGATGCCGGCCTGTTTGGGATGCTTGGCGGCAAATTTCAGGACCACCTCGCGGGCGCCGCTGATCCGGCGGTGGTCGCCGAACTGACTTTCCGCGCCCAGGATCTCGACGCTGGTTTCCGTGAAATCACCCAGGTTCGAGGCCCGCAGCGCCGTGCGCGCCCGTTTGAAGGCATTTGTGGCGAACCCCCGCGCCTTCTTGTCCGCATCGATGCCATAAAAGGTCATCAGCGTGCCGCCGCGCCAGCCGTCGCCATAGGTGGCGGAGACTTTATAAGTGTCGGTAGCGGGATAGCCCTTGGCGCCCGCCACATGAACGCGGTCTTCGGCGGTCTGGCTGATCTCCACGCCAGAAAAATCACAGACCACGTCGGGCACGATATACGCCTGTGGATCGCCGATCTCGTAGATCATCTGTTCCGAGACGGTGCCGACAGAGACCGTGCCGCCCGTGCCCTCGGCCTTGATCACATCGAAACTGCCGTCGGGGGAAACCTCGCCGATGGGGTAGCCGACGGTGTCCATGTTATCCACCACCAGGTGCCAGTCCGTGAAGTTGCCGCCCGTGGCCTGGGGGCCGCATTCCAGCAAATGGCCCGCCAGCGTTCCGCCGGACAGCTTGTCCCACTCCTCGGCGCTCCAACCAAACTCGTGGATGCAGGCACCCAGGGTAACGGCACTGTCCACCGAGCGCCCGGTGATGACGATATCGGCGCCCTTGCCCAAGGCCTGGGCGATGGGAAACGCGCCTAGATAGGCGTTGACGCTGGCCAGGCGGGCAGGGTCGGGGAAGCTTTCGCCGGAGAACATTTCGGTGGGCGAAAGTTTGTCTTTTTGTTCGATTAGGTCGTCGCCCAGGACCACAGCTACTTTCAGATCCAGGCCCTGATCCGTGATCAGGGCACGCAGCGCCTCACCACAGGCGCGGGGATTGACGCCGCCGGCGTTGGAAATAATTTTCACGCCTTGCCTAGCGATCTCGGACAAATTCTGTTTCATCACCACAGAAACAAAATCACGGGCATAGCCGGCATTCGGGTCCTTGGCGCGCGCCCGGGCCATGATAGACATGGTGATCTCGGCCAGATAGTCATAGACGATGTAATCGATGCCGCCGGCCTTTAGAAACTGCGGCGTAGCCATGCCGCTATCGCCCCAATAGCCGCTGGCGCCCCCAATGCGGATAATCTTGTCACTCATAGCTTAATTCCTTCCATTGGAATTTTTCCGGCCCGGATGGATGCCCAGGGACTTCGCGGCCACCATGACACTCGGCGGCGTAGTCGATCATCGACGAGACCAGCAGCGGCGCGTCCATCATTAAGCCCTGCATCGCACAACTCCTCCCATTAACGCGCTTGTAAATGAAGCATATTCATATATAATGAGTCAAGATCATTTTTCCTATCGGGTTACTCATTTGGAGAGAATGAGATGCTGAGTCCCTTTGACAACGAAGAACGCATTGCCTTCCGTGATACCGTCCGGCGCTTCATCGAAAAAGACATCAAGCCGTATGTGGATGAATGGGATGAAGCAGGAGAAATCCCATGGGAGATCCACGAAAAGGCCGGCGCGATAGGCTTCTTCGGCTTTGGTATCAAGGAGGAATACGGTGGCCTGGGGTTCGAGGATTGTTTCATGCGCGCTGCGGCGTGGGAAGAGTTTGGCCAATGCGGCGCCAATGGCGTTCCGGCGGCTCTGGGTGGGCGCAGTATCTCATTGGGTCCCATTCAGGATCTGGCCTCGGAAGAAATCAGACTGCGCGCGCTGGCCGATATCGTCGCCGGTCGCAAAGGTTCCTCCCTAGCGATCACGGAGCCTTCGGGCGGCTCGGATGTGGCGAACATGAAGACCAGGGCGCACCCGGACGGCAATCATTGGGTGCTGAACGGCTCGAAAACCTTTATCACGGGTGCGATGAACAGCGACTATTTCGTGGTCGGCGCCCGTACGGGCGATGAAGGCCTGGCCGGGATCTCACTGTTCTTCGTGGAAGCGGACATGCCGGGCTTCTCTCGCACGGCGATCGAACGTAAGATGGGCTGGTGGTGCTCGGACACGGCGACGCTGTATTTTGACGACTGCCGAGTGCCGGCGAAAAACCTCATGGGCGAGGAAAACAACGGTTTTATCGCCATCATGAAAAACTTCAACCTGGAGCGGGTCAATCTGATCGCACAGGCCCTGGGCATGTCGAAGCTATGCCTGAACGAATCTATTGCCTATGCCCAGGAGCGGGAGACCTTCAACCAGCCACTGATCAAGCATCAGGTGATCCGCCACAAGATCGCCGATATGTCGGCCAAGATCGACGCGGTTGAGGCCTACCTGAACCAGATCTGCTGGCTGGTCAACGAGAGCGACATGCCTTCGGCGGAGATTTGCAAGGGCAAGTTCCTGGCCACCAAGACGCTGGAATTCTGTGCCTCCGAGGCCATGCAGATTTTTGGCGGCGCCGGTTATCTGCGCGGCAATCTGGTGGAACGGGTCTACCGCGAGGTCAAGGTCATGGCCATCGGCGGCGGTTCGGAAGAAATCATGCGGGACTTGGCTGTGCGGCAAATGGGACTATAGGGCAAGGATGGGGGCAGAACGAATGGCTGAGGCGCGGACACGGACGCGGCGGCAACGGGTCGAGGAGAAAGAGCAGGCGATCATCGCTGCCGCCCGAGAGGTTTTTCAGGAACACGGCTTCGATGGGGCCAAGGTCGCCGAGATCGCCAAGCTGGCCGGTGTCGCCGAAGGAACGGTCTATCTTTATTTCGAAAACAAGAACGCCCTGTTGCTGGCCGTGGCGGTGGAGTTCTATGGCCGCCTGACCCGCGATGCCGCCGACGGTATCAAGGATCTGCCGGACACAGCCGCCAAGCTGACCTTTCTAGCCCGTCATCACATGGAGCGGGTGGCGGCGGAATGGCCCATGCTGGGCATATACATGACGCCCGCGAAAGTCTCGGATGAATACCGCCAGACCAAGGAGTACCAGTTGAATCGAACCTATGTGGAGGTGTTTGACCAAGTTATCCGCGACGCTGTGAACCGGTCCGAAATCCGCGCTGATCTGCCGCTCAGCGTGGTCCGAGATTTGTTTTATGGCGGCCTGGAATACGGCGTCCGCACCATGCGTATGCGTCCCGGCAAGACCGATATCGATGAGACCATCGCGAATTTCATGCAGGTCCTGACGGCGGGCATGTTCGTCCCACCGGCGGAAGTCGAAGCAAACGGCGGCTCCGACAAAATGAAGGTGGTATTGAGCCGCCTGGAAAAAATTGCCGGCAGGCTGGAGACAGCGGCCGGTTGAGCCACGCCGGTTTACTAGTCCGGACCTGCGCTATTTCGGTGGATTATAGCGGCCGTAGTATTCCGGGGCGCTGTAATACAGCAGATGCCGGCTGATCCACAAATCCAGTTGCTCCGAAAGCCGGTGCGCGCTGGCGCTTTCCAAATCCGCTAGGTTTTTCCGTTCGCCCGGATCTTGGATTAGGTCGTAGAGTTCCGTTTTTTCAAAAGGATAGTAGGTTTTCAGCAGTTTCCAGGGCCAGTGCACTAGGCCGGTCTGCTTCACCAATGCATTGCTATGCATGAAGACTGGTCGTGATCCGCCGGGTTGAAATACCGGCCGTCCTTGAAAACTGGCCGGTACCTCCATTCCCAGAATGTCGGGAATGGTCGCGGTAATATCCAAATGACTGACCGCGCCCTGAAAGCTGTCGCGGGGCAGGTCGGAATTCCTAGGCGGTTTTACCATGACGAAGGTGCGCATCACTTCGTCATACATGGGCCCAGAATGATTGCCAAAACCATGTTCATGAAAGGCTTCGCCGCTGTCGCCAACAATGACGACCAAAGCCTCGTCCCATAAATTCCAAGCCTTCAGGGCCGCGGCAAAGGCCGACAATTCCTGGTCCAGATTATGCACCGCGTTGAGATATCGGTTTCGGACCACCGTTTTCAACGCCGCTGGCCAAAGATAGTAGAGAGCGCCGGACCCGATCTCCGAAGGTTGATACGGCCGCGCGCCACCAGGCGGAATGACATAGGAAAAATGCGTGTTCTGCAAATTCATCCCGAGAAAAAACCGCTGTTTGTTTGCCAGACCTTCGATCCAGCGGGTAGCGATCTTAAGGGTTTGGCTATCCTCGATCTTACCAGCCGTGGCCATGCCCATGCGGATCATCCCGGCGAGGCCGCCGCCTTGGCTGTACCAGGTTTTACCTCGGAAGTTCTCCGAGTGATAGAAATAGTCGACCTCCGCCGGCACGTTCAGCCAGTTGATCATTTCTCCCCATAGTTCATTTTGCGATGAAATATAACCGGTGGTATAGCCGTGTTCCTTCATCAGCTTGAATATGGAGGTGCCGCGATAGCCCGCATCCGTCGGATAACTCTGTAAATTGAGCGAGCGCATCGGATAGCGCGAATACCAGAAGGCGACATCAGCATAGTTCGAATGGGACGCGGTGGCATAGGCTTTGTCGAAAAATATACCGTCCCCCTCGGCCAGGGATTTCAGAAATGGAATTGGTGTGGGATCCGTATGGATCAGATCCCGGCGCAGGGATTCAACCAGAACGACGATGACCGGATGATCGCCATCGGCTTTCCCAATGGGCGGAGAGGGCAGGCGCGGAATAAAGGTTTTTTCCAGCGCGGTATTCAAAACATAGTCGGCCTGGGATGGATCAAGCCGAACCAACAACATTTTGTTGAAGGCGATGGCCGAAAATTTTGCCCTTGCATGCGGCGCGCTGAGGTAAGCGCCAAAGGCCGTGACCATCAAGGCGGCAAAAACCAACCCCGTCCCCATGGGCTGCTTCATCCGGCGCGCCGGGTCGAAAAATAGCTGCACCAAGGCAAATGAAAGCAGCAGCACGGCTAGGGTGAGGCCAATGGTCTCGGCCGGCGCGGTTTGCAGCAGGTGCCGGGGGATGCGCGCCAGGTTTTCGACTAGAAAGACCACGATGTCCGTGCTTGGCAAAAAGCCGAAGTTCAAACCCAGGAACCAGCTCCAGGAACATTGCATCAACAAAATGGTGATCAACAAGATCAAAGGCAGGCTAAAAATCATGGGCAGGGGCCCACGCAGAATGACCGACGGCATGCGGGCCGCCGCGATTGCCAGCAAGAAAAGGGCGAAATAGACGGCCGCCCAGCTCAGGAGAGCATTAGCTGCGATGATCAGCAATGACCAGCAAAATTCCTCGCCACAATGCCTAGTCCGAAAATTTTCCGAAACCTCAAAGCCGACGGCAAGATCCAATATGGGTAGGCTGGCCAGCACCAATAACCGCACAATAAGCATGGTGGTATTTTACACCACCATTCGATGCGGCGCCTCGAAATATTCCGCCGACTGCATTTCGGTCAGGCGTGACACCGTGCGCTGAAATTCGAAACCACCATCGCCTTTCGGATAAATCTGCTCCACTTCCGTCTCGGCGCTGGCGATCAGCTTGATGCCGTTGTCATACAGCACATCGATCAGGATGACGAAGCGGCGGGCTTCGTTGCGCCGCTCCGAGCCCAGTTGGGGAATGTCCGAAAGGATCAAGGTATGATAATGCTGGGCCAGCTCCAGATAATCGTGGGCACCCAGGGCCGCCTCGCACAATTCGGGGAAGCTGAAACGGGCCACACCCTTGGCCTGTTGCGGCACCACTAATGTGCGGCCCCTGACTTCGACCTCCGCCGGTTCGCCTGCGGGCTTGTCGGTCAGATTTTCAAAGGCCGTGTCCAGGGCCCTCTCCGCCGCCGCGCCCAATGGCGTGTAATAAACCGGCACGCCCCTCATCCGCGCCAGGCGGTAGTCCTGCCGGCCCTCCAGACACAGGATACCCAGGCGCTGCTTCAGGTCCTCGATGAACGGCAGGAACAGTTGCCGGTTCAGACCGCCTTTGTACAGATCATCCGGCGCCCGGTTCGAGGTGGCGATCACCACTACGCCCAACTCAAACAGACGGCCAAACAGACGGCCCAGTATGGTGGCGTCGGCAATATCGCGGACCTCGAATTCATCAAAACACAACAACCAGGTGGCCTCCGCGATGTCCTCGGCGATGGGCGGGATTGGATCATCGCCTCGACCTTGCTTAGCTCTCTCGTGCGCCGGGGCCTTGCGGAAGGCGTTGATGCGGCCATGCACCTCGCCCATGAATTCATGGAAATGCACCCGGCGCTTGCGCGTGATCGGCGCGCCTTCAAAGAACATATCCATCAACATGGATTTGCCCCGGCCCACCTCGCCATAGATATACAGGCCCTCGGGCGCCGGCTCCTTCTGGCCGCGGCCAAACAGGAACTGCCGCCAACCGCTCGCTTGGTTTGGATCGTATTGCGCCAGGCGGTGATGCAACATCTGCAGTTTTTCCGCCGCCAGCTCCTGACCCGGATCCGAGTCCAGCTGGCCGGTCCGGCGCAGGGCCCGGTAGCGCTCTAACGGGGCATTCGCGTCCACTCGACAACCGTTCCCAGTGCGTTCCTGGTGCCCGGCGCTATTTCTGTCCGTCCACGACGCCGGGGTCGCGCACCGCACCATAGGCGGCGCTGCGTGCCAGGGCGGCATAGCTGCGCAAGGCGCGGGAGACATGGCGGTCCCGGTTCAGGGGTTTCCAGCCGCCGTCCTCGCGGGCGGACATGGCCTGATGCCGGCGCTCGATCTCCTGTGGGGCCACATTCAGCTGCAACAGGCGCTCGGGGATATCTATCTCCACCTCGTCGCCGTTTTCGATCAGGGCGATCAGGCCGCCTTCGCCAGCTTCGGGCGAAATGTGGCCCAGCGACAGCCCGGACGAGGCGCCGGAAAAACGCCCGTCCGTGATCAAGGCGCATTCCGCGCCCAGGCCCACGGCCTTGATCATCGATGTGGGCATCAGCATTTCCTGCATGCCGGGGCCGCCGCGGGGGCCTTCGTAGCGGACCACGACCACGTCGCCCGCCTTGACCTCGCCAGCCATGATGCCGTCGCCGGCGGCGTCCTGGCTTTCGAACACCACTGCCGAGCCCTTGAACTTTAGGATAGATGCATCAACGCCGGCGGTTTTGACTATACAGCCGTCTTCAGCCAGATTG
Source organism: Rhodospirillaceae bacterium (assembly GCA_002731375.1). Classification (GTDB taxonomy): domain Bacteria; phylum Pseudomonadota; class Alphaproteobacteria. The sequence continues at coordinate 12,107 of PCBT01000045.1, forward strand.
CCGAACAGTACGGCTAGACCGCCATCCACGGAATAGGCGTGCTTGATGTCCCGGATACAGCCGTCGGCCCGGTCCAGATCCAGGCTGTCGTAGCAACTGTCCTGACTGAAGGCGGCGATGGAGCGGATGCGTCCCGGCGCGGCGGAATAGAATTTCTTCACATCTTCATCACCGGTGCGGCGCACGTCCCATTTCGCAAGGGTTTCGCCCAAGGTTTCGCCCAGGACATTGCTAACCGAGGTGTCCAACAAACCGCCCCGGTCCAATTCGCCCATGATGCCCATGATGCCACCGGCCCGATGCACGTCCTCCATGTGGTAATATGGCACCGACGGCGAGACCTTGCAGATATTGGGCACCTTACGGGACAGGGCGTCCATGTCGGCCATCTTGAAATCGACCTCGCCTTCAAAGGCGATGCCCAGCAGATGCAGTACCGTGTTGGTGGAACCGCCCATGGCTATGTCCAGGGCCATGGCGTTCTCGAACGCCTTGACGGTGGCAATATTGCGCGGCAGCACGGCGGCGTCATCCTGCTCGTAATAGCGCTTGGTCATCTCGACGATCCGCCGGCCGGCCTGCAGGAACAGCTCCTTGCGCCGTGCATGCGTTGCCACGATGGAGCCGTTGCCCGGCAGCGCCAGACCCAGCGCCTCGGCCAGGCAGTTCATGGAATTCGCCGTAAACATTCCCGAACAGCTGCCACANGTGGGGCAGGCTAGGCGTTCCATTTCCAGCAATTCCTCCGGNGAGACATTGGGGTCGTTACTGGCCACCAGGGTATCGAGCAAATCCAACTCCGAACCCTTGGTGGCGCCGGCCTTGCCCGCCTCCATGGGGCCGCCGGAGACGAAGATCGTGGGGATGTTCAGGCGCATCGCCGCCATCAACATGCCCGGTGTGATCTTGTCGCAGTTGGAGATGCAGACCAGGGCGTCGGCCCGGTGCGCCTGGACCATATATTCCACCGCGTCCGCGATCAGCTCGCGGCTGGGCAGGCTGTACAGCATGCCGTCATGGCCCATGGCGATACCGTCATCCACAGCGATGGTGTTGAATTCCTTGGCGTTGGCGCCGGCGGCCTCAATCTCGCGGGCGACCATCTGGCCAAGATCTTTCAGGTGCACATGCCCCGGCACGAACTGTGTAAACGAGTTCGCGATCGCGATGACCGGCTTGTCCATATCCTTTTCCTGGGTTCCGGTGGCGCGCCACAGTGAACGCGCGGCGGCNGCGCGGGGCCCTTGGGTGGTCAGATGTGAACGATAAGCAGGCATAGCGATATTTCCTTCGTATTGACAAACTNATTGTAAGAACGGCGCGGAACCTAGCAGGTTCCNAGGTGTGTTTCCAACATCGATTGGCGNCCGGAAACGGCCNCGACGATAGGCNTCAACGCACCNTGCCTTGGATTACTGGNGCAAGCNCNGCAATGACGGAGGGCNNGNTNGNGCATAACACTGGCCGTCATGCCNGGGCTTGACCCNGGCNNCCGNGNATCCAGGCGCNCAGGCGCAANANNCATTCNGGCAAGTTGTTTACCTTTTTTCGAAAATCTGACAGCNTAACAGCCATGGNAATAGCTTATGACTTATCGGGAGCGTGANGATCGTGTCGGATGANCGGGCCAGCGAATATCGCAATCAACGCNGCGGNNGGGATGANNNGTTCNCCGTCGTGACGCCACAATTGCGGCGNGGCGAACGCGCCCTCTGGANCGAGCGCCCATCGCCCCTGGCGCGGGCCAGATCCANGTTNANGTTCTTTCTGTTCGGCATTCCCTTTTTTTGCTTCGCCGTGTTCTGGATCGCCGGCGCGTCGCAATCCGGCGATGCGATTTTTCCCCTGTTTGGCATCCCCTTCGTGGTGGTCGGCGCTGGTCTTCTGCTATCGCCCGTATGGAGCTTTTGGGAGGCCAGGAACTGGCTGGTCTACGCCATCACCGACCAGCGCATTTTGATCATCCGCACCTTTCCAAGGCGCAAGGTGGAGAGCTTCGAGCCCAGCGATATAACCAAGCTGGAACGTACCACCAAGTCGGATGGTTCCGGCAACGTAATATTCGCCGAAGAAGAACGCCGGGGCAGGAACGGCACCTACATGATGCCGCGCGGATTTTATGGCGTACCCAATGCCATGCAGGTCGAGGAAGCCGTGATGAAACTGCGGAAATCCGAGGGGTAATGCTGGATTCCACATGAAATGACCACCCGTTTGGAATCATTCTCTAGCCTGCTAATAACCGCCGATGTGGAAACCAACCCGTGCGACTCCAGGAAAATCCTAGCCCAGATCCGCGTTAGACCCTGGCAATTTATGACGCAGCATATCTGGAGCTGGCCACAAGGTACCACATCCCGCGCGCCACCCAGGACTAGGCACTTATCCGAGCAGCAAGCATATCCGAGGTGTGGGCGCTGCCTGAATATAAGAGGCTAAACTTGATGTACCGTTATCCCTGGGCGTAGCGGAGGCTTGAGGCTCCGGGGCTGCAAACTCTTGCGCTTGTCGCCCTGGATTGCCAAGTTAAGCTCGGAAATAATCTAATTAGGTCAATATACCTTGAGGCGTGTGCGAAGCCACCCATTTGCCTTACCCCGCCAGCCACGCTATCAAATTAGCGGCTAGCGTTCATTTGGAAGAGGCACGGCATGACGACTGAAAAATCTGGTTGGGTTGTGGGGAAAATTCTGGCAGAGCAGGCCCGCACAAGGCCTGAAGAGCCGCTGATCCAGTTTGAACGTGGCCACATGCATACCTACGCTGAGGCGCACGCGTTGGCCAACCGGGCCGGCAATGGTTATGCCGGGATCGGCATCGGCTTTGGCGACAACGTTGCCGTGATGTTGAACAACCGCCTGGAATACCTGTGGTCCTGGTTCGGGCTCAGCCGCATTGGTGGCGTGCTGGTGGGCATTAATACCGCCCTCAAGGGCACGTTTCTTACTCACGTCTTGACCAACACCAAGGCCCGCGTTGGCGTGTTCGAGCCGGAATTCCTGCCCTGGCTGGCGGAGATCGAAGACACGGTGCCTGACATGCAAACGGTCTATGTGCCGGCGGATGTTTATGACGCCGACAATCTGCCCACTTTCAAACGAATCCAGGTGCGCTGTTTTGACGAGATAATGGCAGGTGCGGATGACGAGATCAATGTGGAGGTCACCTACCGCGACATGGGCATGATCATGTTTACCTCCGGCACCACCGGGCCCTCGAAAGGTGCGTTGATGCCCCACGGTCATCTGTACCTGTTCGGCCATTGCATGCAGGTCCATCTGGGCATGACAAGGGAGGATATCTACTACATCCCCATGCCCATGTTTCATGCCCAGGGCATTTTGATGCAGTTCTTCGCCACGCTCATCACCGGGGGCAGCGCCGTCATGGTCAAGCAGTTCCGGGCCACCACCTGGATTGACGATATCCGCGAGCACAAGGCGACCCTGGCCAACCTGTTGGGCGTGATGAACGATTTCGTGTTGCGCCAGGAGGCCAAACCCGAGGACACTGATAATAATCTGCGCATGGTTTGTGCCGTGCCCGTTACTGACGAGACCTTGGAGGCGCTTCGTTCGCGCTTCGCCATTCCAAAATTCAACGAGATTTTCGGCATGACGGAATGCAATCTACCCGTGGCCCGGCCTGTGGATGCGCCGGACGAGGCAGGCTGTTCCGGCAAGGTCTGGGACGAGTATTTCGAGGTCATTATCGCCGACCCCGAGACCGACGAGGAAATCCCTGCCGGCGACGTGGGTGAAATTCTGGTGCGTCCAAAAGAGGCCTATTGCTTCATGGCCGGCTATAACGGCATGCACGACCGCACGGTGGAGACCTGGCGCAATTTCTGGTTCCACACTGGGGATGCGGGCCGCATGGATGATCGTGGCTATGTCTGGTACATCGACCGCATCAAGGACACCATTCGCAGGCGCGGCGAAAATATCTCGTCCTTCGAGGTCGAGGCGGTGTTCCTGGAGCACGAAGCGGTCAAGGAGGCTGCCGCCGTCGCTGTCGCGGCGGACGAAGGCGGCGAAGACGAAGTGCTGATCTGCCTGATCCTGGAAGATGGTGTGACGCCGCCCGCGCCCGAAGCCCTGCTGGACTACGCCTCGCCCCGCATGCCGTATTTTGCGGTACCCCGCTATGTGGAGTATGTGGACGAGATCCCGACCACGCCGACGGCCAAGATCCAAAAGAACAAGCTGCGCGACCGCGGTCTTTCCGCCGCCGCCTGGGACCGGGATGCGGCGGGCTATAAGGTCAAGCGTGGATAAACCCCGCGCCCGCACCGCTTCCGCCTTGCTGGAAGAAATGGCGGCGCTGCAGCCGGATCACGAATGCGTCGTCGATGGCGGCCGCCGCTGGAGCTACGTCCGGCTATTGGCGGAATCCCAGACCATCGCCAATGGCCTCTGGGCCCTGGGCGTGCGCCCCGGCGACCGNGTGGCGATCCTGATGGGTAACCGGGCCGAATGGCTGTCCAGTTATTTTGCGATTTTGGGCCTNGGCGCCACGGCNGTGGCCCTGAACACCTGGCTGACCCCGCCCGAACAGGCATATCAGCTGAACCATGCCGAGGTTACGACGCTGATCCTGGCGGCTCGCTTCAGACACCGCGACGTCCTGGCGGAGCTGGAGGAAATGCGTGCGGTCATTCCTGGGGGCTTGCCGGCCCTCGCCCGCCTGGTGGTCCTGGGCGACCGAGTGTCCGGCGGCGCCACGTCCTTCGCCGATTTGGCCCCCATTGGCGAAACCGCGCCAAGCGGCATCTGGGGCGCGGCAAAACCTGATGATGTCGCCTGTATACTCTATACCTCCGGCTCCACGGCTTGGCCCAAGGGGGTGCCGTTGCAGCATTGGGGCCTGATCGACAATATGTGGCAGATTGGCGAACGCATGCATTTGGGCCCGGATGACCGGCTGTGGTTCGCGGTCTCGCTGTTCTGGTCCTTCGGCTGTGTTAATGCCCTGTTCGCCATGCTGAGCCATGGCGGCACAATGGTCTTGCAGCATCATTTTGAGGCTGGCGAGGCCCTGCGCCTAATCGAGGGGGAACGCTGCACCGTGTTCTATGGCACGCCCAACATTGCCCTGGCCTTGGCCGAGCACCCTGACCGGGCCAGGCACGATCTGTCTAGCCTGCGCACGGGTGCCGCCATCGGCACGCCGGAACAGATGCGGATGATCGTCGACCTGGGCGCAAAAGATATCTGCAACGTCTATGGCCTGACCGAAGCTTATGGCAACTCTGCCGTCACCGACGCCAACGCGCCCGTGGCACAGCGGCTGGTCGCCAGCGGCGCGCCCTTGGAGGGCGTGGAACTGGTGATCCTGGAGCTGGAGACCGGCGCGCCCATGCCCCAGGGCGAGGTCGGCGAAATCGCCCTGCGCGGCCACGTCATGCTCGGTTATTTGAACGACCCAAGGACCACCGCTGCGTCCATGACCGACGATGGCTTTTTCCTGACCGGTGATCTGGGCCTGTTAGACGATGCGGGCTGGGTACAATACCAGGGCCGGCGCAAGGAGTTGATCAAGAGCGGCGGCATCAATATCGCCCCGGCGGAAATCGAAGTGGCGCTGGGGTCCCACGCCGCTATCGCCTCCGTCTTCGTCACCGGCCTTGACGATGCCCGCCTGGATCAGGCCATCGGTGCCGTCGTGGTCCTGCACCCCGGCCAGAGCGCGACCGAGGACGAGCTACGGCGGCATTGCCGGCGGTCCCTGGCTGCGTATAAGGTTCCGCATCACTTCATTTTTGTTGCCGCGAACGAATTACCCGTCACCTCGACGGAAAAGCTGCAGCGCAACCGCTTGTACGAGCTGTTCGCCACATAGGCCATATCCGGAGAAAGCAATGTCCGATGATATCGACCAAGAAGCCTTCCGCAAGTTCGAGCATGATGGCTGGAATAGCCTTTCCGGCGGTTATCATGATCATTGGGAGTGTCTAACGCCCCAGATCATTCCCCGGTTGTTGCAAGAGACGGGTATTGGTGACGGCAGCCAGGTGCTCGATGTCGCCTCCGGCCCCGGCTATGCCGCCGGCGCGGCGGCGGCCATGGGTGCGGCGGCGACCGGCATCGATCTGGCGGAGAATATGCGCGATCTGGCGGCGAAAAATTTTCCCGACGTCTCGTTTCAGCTGGGCGATGCCGAGGATTTGCCTTTTGACAAGGGCAGCTTCGACGTGGTCACGATGAATTTCGGCGTACTGCATTTTCCCGATGCAGACAAGGCCTTGGCCGAGGCATTCCGTGTCCTGAAATCCGGCGGCCGTCTGGGCTTCACCGCCTGGGATGGACCGGAAGGCTCCGCCCTGGGCATGGCGTCGGACGCCATCCTCCAGGAAGGCACGGTTAGGGTGGATCTGCCCAAGGGCACGCCCATCTTCCGTTTTGCCGACCATGCTGAATGCGCAGCGGTGCTGGGCGGCATCGGCTTCAGGGATACCGCCAGTACGGACATCATGCTGACCTGGCAACTGCCCAGGCCAGATGCCTTGATGGAGAGCTTCCGCCAGGCCACGGCCCGCATGAGTGCGCTGTTGGGCGCACAGGATCCCGCCAAGCTGCCCGCCATCAAGGCGGCGATGACCGAGGCCTGCAGGCCCTTTGACAACGGCACCACCACGGATCTGCCCATGCCAGCCGTATTGACGGTCGGTAAGAAACCTTAGCGAAACGCTTTAGTAGTTCGCTGGTCGCTTCGCCTGAAAAGCGGCTACGCCCTCGGCAAAGTCCGGGCTGGCGCGGACCCGGTCGCCTAGGGCCTGTTCCATGGCCTCGCGGGTTTGATTGACCGCATCGTCGGTGGCGCTGATCTGTTCCTTCACCGCCTGTACCGCCATGGGGCTGTTGGCGGCGATGGTCTCGGCCATGTTGATAGCCCAGGGCATCAGCTCGTTCCGGGGCAGCACCCGGTTGATTAGATTGATCCGCGCGGCCTCGTTCGCATCGATCAACTGACCACCCAGGATCAGTTCCATGGCGTGTACATGGGCGATTTGCTGGCGCAGGCGCAGGGCGGCACCGCCAAAGGGATAGACGCCCCATTTCACTTCCGGTAATCCGAATCGTGCTTCGGGCGCGGCGGCACGGATATCGGTCGAGAGAAGCAGCTCCACCCCACCGCCGGCGCAATCGCCATTGACGGCGGCAACAATGGGCTTGCGGTAGGCGCCGTACTTCAACAGGCCCTTGTAGATGCTCTGGGACAGCTCCGGACTGGCGGAGAGGTCGCCGGACAGATCTGCCCCGGCGCAAAACGATTGCTCTCCCGCGCCGGTCAGGATCAGGCAACGATAGGGCGCGTCCTGCAATTTCAGCCACAGATCACCCAGGTCCGCTAGATCTTGGCGGCTCAAGGCGTTGCGCTTGGCCTGGTTGTCCATGGTGATGATGGCGATATGGGAACCATGTTCCGTAACCGTCAGCGTCATTACGAACCCTCCTCTTCCGGCGCCACATCGACAACGACTTTTCCCATGGCGCGGCGTTCGGTCAGCAGGCGCAATGCCTCGACACCTTGTTCCAGGGGCAAACGGTGGGTGATAATGGGCCGCAGATGGCCTTGTTTATAGAATTCGCCCAGCTCCGCCATGGAGCGCACTACCAGCTCCGGCTTGTGCCAGCGGAAATAGCGGTAGGACGAACCTAGCGCTGACCGGTGCTTGACCAACAAGCGGTTGGCGGGAACCTTGGGCACGCCGCCGACAAAACCAAAATGCACGAAGCGCCCGCCCCAACCCAGCGCCGATAACGCGCTGTCGAACAGTTTTCCACCCACGGGATCAAAGCAGACATCGGCACCCTTGCCGTCCGTCATTTCCATGACCCGGTCTTTCAGGTTTTCATTGGCGTAGTTCACCACTTCGTCGGCGCCGTGTTCACGCACCGCCTGGAGGCGTTCGTCGCTGCTGGCCCCAGCGATCACGCGGGCGCCCATGGCCTTGCCGATTTCCACCGCAGCCAGGCCCGAACCGCCCGCCGCGCCAAGGACCAGCATGGTTTCGCCCGACTCCAGACGGCCCTGCCAGCGGATCGCCAGATGGGCCGTCAAATAGGCGATGGTGAAGGCGGCGCCGTCAGCGAAGTTCATGCCGTCGAACAGATGCCAGCACTCGGCCTCCACCGCGATGGCCTGGTCGGCGAAGCCGCCGTGAGCCAATGTGGCCATGACCTTGTCGCCGGGTTTGAAGTCCTCGACACCCGCGCCCACCGCCGCGACCCGCCCGGCGCCTTCAAGGCCCGGCGCGAAAGGGAAATCCGGCTTGGTCTGATAATTGCCCCCGACCATGATGGTATCGGCGAAGTTGGCGGACGAAGCCACGATGTCGATCAGGATTTCACCCTTGCCCGGTGCCGGCGCCGGCATTTCGCCTATCTCCAGCGTTTCAACGCCAGCCCAGGCCCGGCAAATAAGTGCCCGCATTACTGTCTCTCCCAACCATGACTACCTGCCCCCATGATGCCCGAGCCGGCATGAGATGCAAATGGCGTCGTGCGGACCCTTGGGTTACAAAGGAGCGAATTGAAATTTCAACATGAAAGACCAAACCTCCATGCAATTGAAAACCGACAAGATGATTGCCCGCAAGGAAGACGGCGTGGGCTGGCTGATCTTCAACAATCCGGCCCGGCGCAACGCCGTATCCATGGCCATGTGGGAGGCCGTAGGCGAAGCGATGGCGGACTTCGAGGCCGACGATTCTATCCGCGTCGTGGTGATGACGGGCGAGGGCGATAAAGCCTTCGTCTCGGGCGCGGATATCTCCGAATTCGCCGAGAACCGCAACTCCGCCGCCGCCGAGGAACGCTACAATGAAGCCTCGGCGCAGGCGCATCGTGGCATGACGGGCTTGAGCAAGCCCCTGATAGCGATGGTCCAGGGTTATTGTATTGGCGGCGGCGTGGCCGTCGCCCTGGCCGCCGATATCCGCATAGCTGCCGACGATACCCAGTACGCCGTACCTGCCGCCCGGTTGGGCCTCGGCTATGGCTATGCCGGCCTGAACACCTTGGTCTCCCTGGTCGGTCCGGCCATGGCCAAGGAGATCTTCTTTACCGCGCGCCGCTTCAGCGCCGAGGAGGCCCTGGCCATCGGTCTGGTCAATCGTGTGGTGCCGGTCGATCAGCTGGAAGAGGTGGTCAAAGAATACACCACCATGATCAAGGAGAACGCACCCCTGACCATCCGCGCCGCCAAGGCCACGGTCAAGGAGGTCCTGAAGGATCCGGAGAAGCGCGATTTGGCGGCCCTGGACGCGATGATCAAAAGCTGTTTCGACAGCGAGGATTTCACCGAAGGCCGCACCGCCTTCATGGAAAAGCGCAAGCCCAACTTCAAGGGTAAATAGACGCAAAATAAAGGAGGATACATCATGGGAACGTTGAATGGACGGGTGGCGATCGTCACCGGGTCGGGCCGGGGCATTGGCCGCGAGGTCGCCGTGCAACTGGCCGAGCTGGGCGTCAAGGTCGTGGTCAATGACCTGGATGCCGGGCCGGCGGATGAGGTTGTGGCCGAGATCAAGGCCGCCGGCGGCGAGGCTGTGGCCTGCGCCGGTTCCGTAACCGAGGCCGGCTTCGCCGAGCGCTTTGTCGGCACTGCCATCGATACTTATGGCGATCTGCATATCATCATCAACAACGCTGGCTATACCTGGGATGCGGTGATCCAGAAGATGACCGAGGAACAGTTCGACGCCATGATCGATGTGCATCTAAAGGCGCCGTGGCGAATCTTAAAGGAGGCGGCGGAATTCATCCGTGTCAAATCCAAGGGCGAGACTCAAGAAGGCAATCTCATCGTACGCAAGGTGGTCAATATCTCGTCGATCTCCGGCACCAGGGGTAATGCGGGGCAGACCAACTATTCTTCCGCCAAGGCTGCCGTAGTGGGCCTGTCGAAAACCCTGGCCAAGGAATGGGGCCGCTACAACGTCGCCGTCAATTCAGTCGCTTTTGGCTTTGTTGAGACGCGCCTGACGGAGGCCACGGACGAGAAGAAATTAATCGAGATCGAGGGCAAGGAAATTCCTGTGGGCGTGCCGGTGCAAAATGTCGCCGCCGCCAAGATGATGATCCCCATGGGCCGGGCCGGAACGCCGATCGAGGCCGCCGGCGCCGTGGTCGCCCTGTGCCTGCCGCAGTCGGATTACATTTCCGGCCAGCTGATCGAAGTAACTGGCGGGCTATAGAGCGGACTGTGGAAGGATAGCCACGATGAATGATCTTTTGATCGAACAGAATGACGGACTGTTGTCCCTAACCCTGAACCGCCCTGAGCAGATGAATGCCATGTCGGGCGAAATGGTGCAGGGGGCGACGGTGGCGGTGATGGACGTGGTGGAGAACAAATCCGCCCGCGCCATTCTGTTGACTGGCAGTGGACGCGGTTTCTGTGCCGGGGCGGATCTTTCGGGCGGCGGCCTGACCAATGCTCGGGAGACTATCGAGGGACGGATGATGGCGGGCATCAACCGCCTTATTCTGGCCATCCGCGAGGTGCCGGTACCGGTCGTCGTTGCCCTGAATGGTGCCGCGGCGGGGGCGGGTTGCGGCCTGGCTCTGTCCGGCGACATGATTATCGCGGGGCAGTCGGGCAAATTGCTGACGGCCTTCGCCCGCATCGGCGCGGTGTTGGATGGGGGGATGTCCTGGTCCCTAACCAACAAGCTGGGACCGGCCCGCGCCATGGGCATGGCCATGCTGGCGGATCAAGCCATTGATGCCCAGACCGCCAAGGACTGGGGCTTGGTCTGGGATGTGGTCGAAGATGACGCCCTGATGGACGAGGCCATGAAACTGGCCCGGCGCCTGGCCACCGGCCCCACCGTCGCTCTGGGCCTGATCAAACGCCAAATTGCCTTGGCCCAAACAGGCTCCATGGCCGATACCCTACGGTTCGAAGCCGCCTGCCAGGGCCAGGCCTTTAAGACCGATGATTTCCCCGAGGGCGTGGCTGCATTTCAGGAGAAGCGCAAGGCGAACTTCGAAGGACGCTAAGCCGAGCGTTCCCGTAATGGCTCTTTCGGCGCGAATTTTAGTAGCGACTTTAGTGTTATCGATTGCATGGTGGCGCGGGTCAGGTCGTCGATCTCGGCGCGGACGTTGTCCAGGGCTTGGCTGATGGGTGTGCTGATGGCGGCTTCGTTGTCCTCGGCCTCTTGAAAGTCGGGCTCGAACAGTTCCATGACATCCCACAGGGTGACCCGTCTGACATTGCCGCTGAAACGATAGCCGCCGCCGACCCCGCGCACCGACTGGATCAACCCGGCGCGGACCAGGCGGCGCATGACCTTGGCCAGATGATGGGCCGAGATGCCGTAACGGGCAGCGATGTCGGCGGTGGACATTTGACGCTCCGGATCGGCGGCTAGCTCCAACACCGCATAGAGGGCAAATTGCGTTGATTTTTGCAGGCGCATATTTTCAGCCCCGCTCCAGACTTTTTTCCAATTCCATGTACGGCCCCGCCGTCATGCCCTGGCTGCGGAAAAAGGACAGGTTCAAGCCATCGTTGCGCGAGACCATGGTGCGCACGGTGGAAACGCCGTCTTGCCTGAACCTTTGGCAGACCGCCTCCAGCAGGCCGCTGCCGATGCCATCCTCCCGGCAATCGGGGCTGACATTGACGGCGAAGACCCAACCGCAGGGCGGCGAGCCGAATTCCCAGGTGCGGATTTCACCAACGATGAAGCCGACCATTTCGCCAGCCGCCTCGGCGATCAAGAAATAGCGCCCGAAATGTTCCTCCACCACATAGGTCTGAAACATTTCCCGCCAATAATTAGGCTTGGCCAGGCCGGTGTGGATTTCATCTAGTCGGATGACCGTGTCGAGATCGGCAGTGACCGCATCCCGGAAAGCTTTAGTTGTCTCGCTCATGGCTGGCCCAATCACGGTTGGACCGGAGGGTCGTCGTCCACGTCCCAGTCCTGCTCCGGCTCAGGATAGCGTTGCAGCCATTCTCGCACAAGGGCGACATGCTCCGCTTCCTTCTGCGCAAATTCTCTGGCCAGGGCACGCAGCTCGTCCGTGGGCGCCTGAGTGGCGACTTCGGTATAAAATTTTAAGGCGCGCTGCTCCGCTGCCAGGGCCAGGGTCAGGGCCTGATGGGGCTGTATCAGATAATGCATCTCGCCTAATGGAATAGACTCCGGACTTTCCAGATTGCTCCAGGCATAGTCGGCGGCTGCCATGGATGTGTTGGCGGCGCCGTGCTCGGTGGCCAGCTCAGCGGCGTGCTTGGCCTCGATCTCCGCCAGCTTGGTGAACAGGTCGCCGACCTCAACATTGTTGACGCCATACATCTGATCGGCCAGGTCCTGGTAGCGCTCCGCCGTCTCGTTCTCGATGGCGTAGGCGTGGGCCAGCAGGGCCTCGCGGTCGTTCGTCTTGTCCGAGGCGCTCATGGCAGGAACTCCGCTTCGAAATCAACGCTCGCAGTGGTATCCGGGCTGAAGGCCGGTTGATAGGGCGCGCGCTTGCCGCGGTATAGAATGCCGGTGTTGAAGCCGTCATCGGTCAGGACCCGGCGCGCCGCCCGGGCCCTGTCGTCCGTTGGGTCGACCGAAGCTGGATGCACCTGTTTGGCCCATTCGCGTTCCTCGGGGCGGAAGGTAACACAAGGGCTGAGGATNTCGATTAGGGAAAAGCCCGGATGATTGATCGCCTCGACAATGGTTTGCGCCGTGCCCTTGGCGTCGCCCGAAAAGGTTCGGGCAACGAAATTCGCACCCGCCGCCAGGGCGATTACCAGGGGGTGAAACGGTCTAAGGCCCGTGCCGCCCGGCACTAGGGCGCTGTCCCATTCGGGCGGCGTCGTGGGTGAGGGCTGACCCTTGGTCATACCATAGACCTGATTGTCCATGACGATATAGGTCAGATCCACGTTGCGCCGGCATGCATGCATGAAGTGATTGCCGCCGATGGAATAGCCGTCGCCATCGCCGCCCGTGGCGATTACCAGCAGATCGGGCCGGCTTAACTTCAGGCCCGTGGCCAAAGGCAATGCCCGGCCATGCACGCCATGAAAGCCATAACACGAGGTATAGGCCGGCACGCGGGAGGAACAGCCGATGCCGGAGATCACGGCGACCTCCTCGGGCGGGCGGGCGACCTCTGCCATGGCCATGGTGATGGCCATCAGGATGGAGAAATCGCCGCAGCCGGGACACCAGACCGGCTTCAGATCCGATTTATAGTCGCGCGCCGTCAGGACGCATGCGTTCTCTGCCGTCATGACAACCACTCCTCCAACTTGGTGGCGATCTCCGCCGCCCGAAACAGTTGCGGGCCGGGCCGGGCATATAGATCGGCCATGGCGGGTAGATCAAACTGCGCCTTCAGGTGGCCAAAGAACTGCGCCATCTGGCTTTGTTCGATAACCAGGATCTGCTCGCAGCCCTCCAGCGCATCAGCCAGGGCCTTAGGCTGCGCCGGGCTGATCAGTCGCAGGGAGATCAAGCGCAGGCGTTTGCCGTCGGGATCCAGGCGCCGCATGGCTTCGCGAACCGGGCCGGTGGAGGAGCCCCAGGTGATAATGGCGGCGGGGCCATCGCCTTCGATCTGGGCCCAATGGCCGCCATAGTCGAAATCCACGATCTTGCGCAGGCGTTTGTCCAATTGCTGATTATGGTCGGCAACGCCCGATGATGGCCTGCCGCTTTCGGCATGTTCCAGACCATCGGCGGTATATTGCCCGCCGGGCGTGCTCGGCAAGGCCATGGGCGAGACGCCCGATGCCGTCAGGGCATAGCGTTGATAGTTCTCGCCAGGTTCCTCGGCCACCAGGCGGCGGGTGGCGAAGGCTAGCGCCGGCGGCTTTTCTACAATGCCCAAGGCCTGGCCGAAGGATTGATCGGACAGCATGATGGTGGGCACCTGCAAGGATTCGGCCAGATGCGTGGACCACTGGGCGGTGAACAGACAGTCGGAAATGGAATTTGGCGCCGTTACCACGTGGGGCGCGTCGCCATGCAGGCCATAGACCGCGATGTTCAGATCGGATTGCTCCGACTTGGTCGGGATGCCTGTGGAGGGTCCGCCGCGCATGACGTTGATCACCAGTATGGGAATTTCCGCTGCCACGGCCAAGCCTATGGACTCACTCATCAAGGCCAGGCCGGGGCCCGAGGTTGCGGTCAGCACGGCGGAACCGCCGAAGGAGCCGCCGATGATCATGTTGATGGAGGCCAATTCATCCTCCGCCTGGACCAGCAGGCCGCCGGCCTTTTGCAGGCGCGGCGCCAGCCATTCCAGAATTTCCGTGGCCGGGGTGATGGGATANGCGGCGGAAAAACGTACGCCGNCGCGCATGGCNCCATAACCCGCCGCCTGATTACCNGAAATGATCCAGCGCGCGGCCTCCTTTGGGGCGGGGTCCAGTTTTGCCAGGTTGAAATTGGCGGTCGCCTCATAGCCAAGATCCACCGCCGTCAGGCCCTGGGCTATCGCAGCCTCGCCCTTTTTCTCCAGCCGCTCACCGATCAGGGCGGCGACCGCATCCCGTGGCAGCCCGATGGCACCGGCGACTGAACCCAGGGCGACCATGTTGGGCCGGGTACCTTTGTGAGACCGGGTCAGGGTCTTTAGATTAATTTCTTCCAGCCGTGGCTCCGGCTCGGTCACGATGCGGGGCAGCTCCGCCCCGGCCTCGCCTGATATCGCCAGCGTCTCCGCGCCAAGCAGCAGTTCGCCGGCGAAACGGCCGGCATTTTTCCAATCGATGGCAAATAACAGATCGACCTCATCGCCCTGGATCTCGACCGGGCTTGTTGACAAGGTGACGAATGCCGCCGCCTCGCCGCCACGAATCTGCGGTCCGAAGGATTTGGTCATCAGACCGTAGTAACCGACCCGCGCCGCAGCCCGCAGCAGGATTTCCGCCGCCGTCATGACGCCGGAACCGCCGCTGCCAAGCATGACAACACTTAGCGACTGCCTCGGTGCTGCCGTCACGTTGGCGATTGGCCGGTCCAGAGTGGTTTCTATCTGGTTCATCAAAGCTTCCTCCATACGTTTTCCCGTTCGAATTAGGCTTGACGGCAAAAACCGTATTGTGGTACTTGAATACTAGATTAGCTGATTGAAACGGATTCCGTCAATTCCTTTTTGGGCCGTTTTTGGGTTTTGGGGACCTTAACAGCTGGGTTTTCGGGGGAAAGACAACACCAGGGGAAGACGAAGAGGTCATGATTTTTAATTGGGAGAGCATCCAAGATGACCGTGCAAGAAATTGTCGACCGCTGCCAGGCGCTATTCGACGACCTGGACTTCAACGCCGTTAAGGATTGGAAGGCCGCCAACCCTGCTGGCAAGGCCATTGGCTATTTGCCTATCTATGTGCCGCGCGAGATCATCCATGCCGCCGGCATGTTGCCCGTGGGCATCTTCGGCGGTGGTGATCAGTTAGAAGTGATCCACGGCGATGCCTACTATCAAAGCTACATCTGCCGCATTCCCCGCTCCACCATCGAGCTGGGGCTGACCGGGCGCCTGGACAGTTTGGACGGCATGCTGTTCCCCTCCATCTGCGATGTGATCCGCAATCTCTCCGGCATGTGGCAGTTGTTGTTCAAGGACAAGTACGTCAAATATTTCGACCTGCCCCAGACCTATAAGGACGACATCGGCGGCGCTTTCTATATCCACGAGATGCAGACTTTGCGCGAGGATCTGGGCAAGCTGGCCGGACGCGAGATCGCCGACGAAGATCTGCAAAATTCCATCGCGGTCTATAACGAGAACCGCCAGGTCATCAACGAGCTCTATCAAATGCGCGCCAAACAGCCCTGGCAGGCGCCCACGTCTGAGATTTATCTGCTGTTGCGTGCCGGCATGGTGTTGCCGGTGGAGGAACATACCCAAATGCTGCGCGGCTATCTTGCTGCTGCGGAGGCTGAGGAACGGCCCCAGCGGGACAATTGCCGAGTGGTGGTCAACGGCGTGTTCTGCGAACAGCCGCCGCTTGGTCTGATCAAGTCNCTGGAAATGGCCGGCTGTTATGTGGTCGATGATGATTTNCTGCTGATNACCCGTTGGTTGATCGACGACGTGCCGACCACGGGCGATCCCATGGATAATCTGTCGAAAGCCTTCCTGCATCATTCCGCCGCGACCTCGGCCAAGTTCGAGCCGGACAAGGCGGACAAGGGCAAGTTCCTGATCAATCAGGTGCGCAACAGCGGCGCCGAGGGCGTGGTCTTTGCTGCCCCAAGTTTCTGTGACCCCGCGTTGCTGGACCGACCCATGTTGCAGGAGGCCCTGAACCGGGACGACATCCCCTTCACCGCCTTCAAATACGCCGAGAATACCGGACAGATGCAGGCGATCCGCGAACAAGCGGGCACCTTCGCCGATTCAATCAAGCTATGGAGCGCATGATGAACAAAGCCGCCCCCAGAAAACCCTCGACCGAGGTGATCAAGGAAGCTTCCATGCTGAAGCAGAAGGTGATGATCGACGAAAATTTCACCCGTCTGTCCACGGCCAATGAAGACGGTCGCAAGGTCGTCTCCACCTTCGTGCCGGGCAATTTGAACGAANTGCTGATGTGCTTTGATCTCGACCGCAATTTTCCNGAGATCAACGCCCTGCAGAACGGCATGCGCAAAAAATCCGGCCGCCTGATCATGGAGGCCGAGCGTAACGGCCAATCCGAAGACGTCTGCACTTACGTCAAATCCGATCTGGGCATGATTGAACAAGGCAACATAGGGCCCACGGGCGAAAAGCTGCCCGATCCTGATGTCCTGCTGCTGTCATACACCGGCTGTTTCACCTTCATGAAATGGTTCGAGCTNGTNCGGGAGCGTTACGACTGCGAAACAATNATGCTGCACGTGCCCTATCAGGCCGANGGNTCGATCACCCAAAACATGCGCGACTACGTGGTCAAGCAGCTCAAGGACGACGTCATCCCGACGTTGGAGCGGGTTAGCGGCGTCAAGTTCGATATCGACCGTTTGCGGCAGTACCTCAGGCAATCGCAGAAGGCTGAGGATGATCTGGTCTGGATTCTTCAGGCGGCCAAGAACAAACCTTCACCCATCGACGCGTTCTTTGGCGGCGTCTATTACATTGGACCGATCTTCACCGCCTTCCGCGGCACCGAGGCGGCTACGGAATACTATCAGACCCTGCGCGGCGAGATCGAACAACGCCTGGCCGAGGGCCTGGGCCCGGTCACGCCGGAAGGTGATTTTGGCAAGGAGAAATTCCGTCTGGTCGTCGAAGGCACGCCGAACTACACCAATTTTCGTGAATTCTGGAAAATGTTTTATGACGAAGGCGCCGTCGTGGTCGCCTCCACTTACACCAAGGTCGGCGGCGTCTATGACCTAGGCTTTCGGCATGATCCGGACAATCCGCTGAAATCTTTGGCCGACTATTGCCTCGGCTGCTACACCAACCTCAGCCTGCCGGCGCGGATCAAGATGTTGTGCAACTACATCGACGACTATCAGGCCGACGGCCTGCTGGTTAATTCGGTGAAGAGCTGTAACAGTTTTTCCGCCGGACAGCTGCTGATGCTGCGCGAGATTGAAAAACGTACCGGTAAGCCGGGCGCCTTTATCGAGACCGATTTGGTCGACCCGCGCTATTTCTCCGCTGCCAACGTGAAGAACCGAATGGAGAGCTACTTCCAGATGCTGGAACAAAAAAGCGCCACCCAGGCGGCCTAGGAGATACGGTCATGGAAACTTTTATCGGTATCGACCTGGGTTCCACCACCACCAAGGCGGTGGTGATGGACGAAAGCCAACAGGTCCTGGGACGGGGCATCACCAATTCCCGCTCCAATTACGACGTGGCGGCCGAGGTCGCCAAACAGGAGGCGCTGCTGAACACCCGCTTCCATCTGTTTCGCCAGACCCTGGACGGGATTTCGGCCCTGGATGGACGTCTGGATGATTTTCTCGACCAACTGGTGCGGGATTTCCGCCTGGAGCAGTTTCTGGAGCAGCTTGTGGATCTGGAACAGACCTGCATCGCCAATGCTGATCCGGAACGCTTTGGCGGCGAGACGGATGCCCTGCATGAAGCGCTGGCGGAAGTCTTTCGCCGCCTGAATAAGGAGGCTCCGGAACAGTTCGCGCCGGGGGCACAGCGCAAGTCCGATTTCTTTCGCGACATCGCCGGCTCCCGCTATNTGGCGGTGGGCGAAGCGGTGGCGAACGAAAGCAATCTATCCTTNGACCATGTCCTCAACGTCTACGACCGTTCCATCATCGACGTGGAAAACCGCATATCCGAGGAAAGCNTGTCGGACAAGCTGCTCCGCGCCCTGGACCGTACCTTCGCCGCCTACGCCGATCTATCGGCGGCATCCGATGCGGTGCATGAACCCATCAGGGAGGTGCTGAATACGCCGTTGGAGGAGACATTTGTCATCGGCACCGGTTATGGCCGGGCCCGGCTGCCGTTTTCTAAGGACCATATCCGTTCGGAAATCCTCTGCCATGGCCTGGGCGCGCATGTAATGTATCCCGACACCTCCACTGTGCTGGATATCGGCGGCCAGGATACCAAGGCGATCCAGGTCGATCCCGCCGGCATTGTCGAGAACTTTCAGATGAATGACCGTTGCGCCGCCGGCTGTGGCCGCTATCTGGGCTATATCGCCGACGAGATGAACCTAGGGCTACACGAACTTGGCCCCTTGGCNTTGAAGTCGACCCGTAATGTACGCATCAACTCCACCTGCACTGTTTTCGCNGGGGCCGAGCTGCGTGACCGNTTATCCCTGGGCGAGGCGCGGGAAGATATCCTGGCCGGTCTGCACCGNGCGATCATTCTGAGGGCCATGTCGATCCTGTCCCGTTCNGGCGGTATNCGCGATCANTTNACCTTCACGGGCGGTGTNGCCAACAACGGCGCGGCGGTNAAGGCNTTGAAGCAGTTGATCCAGGAAAACTATGGNGAATTGNCCATCAACATCGACCCGGATTCGATCTTCACCGGGGCCCTGGGCGCGGCCACTTTTGCGCAGCGGGCTGTGGCTGACGGCGAAGTCGCCTAGGTCGAGCACTAGAGGGGAAGCGGCAAAATGCATATTTCAGCAGGTATCGATATTGGCACCGGCGCCGTCAAGGCGGTGTTGTTCAAGAGCGAGGGCGGCGAGAACCCCGAATGGCTGGGTAAGCGTGTGGAACGTATCCGCCGCCGTGAGCCGATGGATCTGGCCTGGCAATGCTATGATGAATTGCTGGCCGAGGCCAGTTTGACGGAAGACGATATCGATTATGTAGCGACCACCGGCGAGGGTGAGAATATCGAATTCCGCACCGGGCATTTCTATTCCATGACCACGCACGCTCGCGGCGCCATTTATCTGGACCCCGACACCCGCGCGGCCATGGACGTGGGCGCCTTGCATGGCCGGGCAATCCGCGTCGATGACCGGGGCAAGGTCCTGACCTACAAAATGACCTCCCAATGCGCCTCGGGATCTGGGCAGTTTTTGGAAAACATCGCCCGCTATCTAGGCGTGGCCCTGGACGAGGTTGGCGAGCTGTCGCAACAAGCCGACGATCCGGAGGCGGTTAGTTCCATCTGTGCCGTGCTGGCGGAAACGGACGTGATCAACATGGTCAGCCGGGGCATCTCGACGCAGAACATCCTGAAGGGCATCCATACCTCCATGGCTGACCGTCTGGTCAAACTGTTGAAATCCACCAAGGTGGGCGAAGGCACGGTGCTGGTCACCGGCGGCTTGGCAAATGACAGCGGCTTGGTGGCAACCATGGCCGAGCGCATGGTGGCACAGAAAATGACGGATTTGGATCTGCGTGCCCACCCCGATTCCATCTACGCCGGCGCCATTGGCGCAGCTCTGTGGGGCGCCTTCCGGCATCAGAAACTGGCGGGCTTGGAAGCACTGCCTAAAGCGTCGTAAGCTAGTTCAAAATTAGAGGGAGGCGCAATCATGGCACTATTGATCAACGAGACCTGCACCGCCTGCGATGCCTGCGAACCGGTCTGCCCCAACGAGGCCATATCGGTCGGCGATCCAATCTATGCCATCGATGCCTTCAAATGCACCGAATGCGTCGGCCATGAAGACGAACCCCAATGCCGTCTGGTCTGTCCGGTGGTTGACTGCATCGAACAGAATCCTGATTTCGTCGAAAGCGAAGACGAGCTGATGGCTAAATTCAAAATGCTGGATAACTAAGGTAGGCGCTTTGACCCGAGCCTTTCCGAGGTTAAGACAACCTAGGTAATAGCTCGCTATCGATCATTGAAACGATCTTGTCTAACGCGGTCGAAAGACTGCCGATGCTTGAAATAGAGCTCTCCAAGTTCGTTAAATACAGTGCAATATGGCTCTTTTTATATCGCGCCTATTTCCAGATAAATGCAGATGTGGCCCACGTTTGAAAATTGACTCTGAGCCTTTTCCATCTAGAGAAGGATCACAGTGAAGTGCCAAAACTTCTTCGTCTCCAGTTCCATCTGGATATGGCGTATCAAGGTGCATACAAGATTTCTCTAAGAAGAATGTCTCCCCAGCTTCTTGAGCAATCCATATTTCAAAATAGTTCACATAAATACTATCATATCTCGATGGATGGCGAGCGCGACTAAGATCGGAACCATAAGTATCGCGGCCCAGTCCAATGGCAACCTTATTCGTGCCAGAACGAAAAAAGACGTCTACATGATTAGTTTTCGCGAGAGGCTTGAAAATCTTCTGCACTCTCTGCCTATGTTTATTTAAAGTGGATGGATCAGTGATTATCAATGACATCCGAACCGCCAAGCACTAGATCAACCTCACCGAGTGTCAAGCCGTACAGCTCGCAAACAATCGTGTCGATTTTTTCATCAATAACAGGAGGGGCGCCATGGTGAAATCCACGCTACCAAGGTTCTCGCCGACGGAGGAAAATAGCGACAGCGCCATTGATCAACGCCGCGCCTGGGTCGAGGCGGAAAGTGGCATTGATCTTGCTGCCCTGCACCACGCGGGCGAGGCGGAAGCCTATCGTGGCAATATCGAAAATCAGTTCGGTTATGTGCGCCTGCCCATCGGCATCGCCGGACCCCTGTTGCTGCGGGGTGAGCACGCAAAGGGAGAATTTCTGGTCCCCATGGTCACCACGGAAGGGACGCTTGTTGCCTCCTATAACCGGGGCATGAAGGCAATCACGCTTTCGGGCGGGGCCGAGACGGAGGTCTACCAGAACGAAATCCATTCCAACGCCACCTTTGAAACACCTTCTCCCCAAGCTGTCGGCACGCTGCGGGAGTGGATGGAAGGGAACCAGGCCGCCATATCCGCCGTGGTCGATGACAGTACCGGCCACGGTCGCCTGCTGCGCTGTGAATATATTCCCTTAGGCAGCCGTCTGATCGTCAATTTCGTCTATGATCCAGCCGACGCCATGGGCATCAACATGATCACCCATGTCAGCCATGCCATCTGTACCATGATCTCGGATCATCACGGTGGCCTGACCTTCCATTTTCCTTCCTCCGTTCAGGGAGATAAAAAGGCTACCTTCCATAACTTCACCAAGGGCCGTGGCCGCAGCGTTCGAGCGCGCTTGTTGTTGCAACGGGAGGCGATCTCGGACCTGCTGCATTCCTCGGCGGAGATGATGCTGCGCTATTACCGCAATAATCTGGAGATCGGCCATCTGACGGGGGGCATTGGTTTCAACATGCACATCGCCAACGGCATCACCGCCCTGGGCCTGGCGACCGGTCAGGACGTTGCCTATGTGGGGGAAAGCGCCAACGGCCTGACCTCGATAGAAGAACATGGCGATGAATTGCTGTTCGAGGTCACCATACCTTCGCTGTATGTTGGCACGGTTGGCGGCGGCACGCGGCTGCCTACCCACCTGCCTTGCCTGGAGATGCTGGGTTGCACCGGGCCGGGTGGAGCGCTGAAGCTGGCCGAGATTTTCGCCGCCACCTGCTTGGCGGGTGAGATTTCCGTGCTCGCGGCCATTGCGTCGGATCAGTTTGTCCGGGCCCATAACCGTTTGGGACGCAATAGGCCAAATTAGATTTTGCTACAGGCGCCACCAGTTCAGAACCAGAACACAAGGAGGCGCACATACCGACCGGAACTTCACGGGACTAGGCCAAGTAATGGCACACAAGTTGCAAGGATATTATCGCCCAGAAATTTGAAAACATCGATGACCACACGTGATACATTGCGGACGGTGGCTGCCGGTATGTCATTGAATTTGGGGAAAACTGGCTTCAGGCCTAATAGGCTCGAAGCTGTTTTGGTGCACACCTCTACTGCGTCGCATTTGTCACGACGGCGAACTGATGAAAATGCTCGTCATGTTGGGGAGTTATTTTCTTGGCTTCGCCGGGAATTATTCCATCACAGCTTGGTATGAGCACTTTGTCTTTTGTCAGGCATGATGCCGTATTTCATATTGCGGCGAATATTTTGAGAGGACGTCTCCATTAAGGTTCTGATCGCATTTGCAATGGCGGGTCGGTTCGTCGCCGTGTCGCCATGGCGCAGAATGACCACCTAGGGACATTCAAGGGCCTTGCTTAAAACTCTCGGGCGGCGGTAAGAAATTTACCGCTTGTTGGTTGCGGATGCTCCACTGGAGACAAGGCATCAAGCATCTGTTCGACGCTGATGTCAGGCATCACACGTCTCGCGCCATGGCTGTTGCTGGCCGCCCACGGCGGTAGGTACAAAATCCAGTCAAGATTGCACGGTTCCAGCTAGCCAAAACGGCCTGTTTGTAATTCATATATTACGATAGATTGGTTTTGCAATGTCATTAATAGGTTACTATTTTCCGGATACCGATTGGTTAAGGTGCATGCTGGAGTAACTGAAGTCATGGCGACCGGCGATTTGCGGATCGAAACGCGGCAACGGGTGCTTTATGTGCTGATCGACCGGCCGGCTAAACGCAATGCCTTGAGCCGGTCCGTGTTGGAGCAACTGGGCGCTGCCTTTACCGCTGCTGCCGCGGATGGGGATTTGCTGGCCGCCGTGTTGCGCGGTGCCGGCGATAAAAGTTTCGCCGCTGGCGGCGATTTGCATGATTTGGCCAGTGTGCGAACCCTAACCGAGGCGACCGAGATGTCCTTGCAGGCCAGGGCGGCACTGGAGGCGATCCGGCGGTTTCCGGTGCCGGTGATCGCCGCCCTGAATGGTGATGCCCTGGGCGGCGGGGCTGAATTGGCCGCCGCCTGCGATTTTCGTATTTTCGCGGCGCACGCTCGTATCGGCTTTATCCAGGGACGGTTGAATATTACTTCGGCCTGGGGCGGCGGCGTTGATCTGATGCGTCTGGTCGGGCCGGTTCGGGCCATGCGCATGCTGGGCCGGACCGAGTTGCTAGGCGGTGAGGACGCCATGGCGATTGGTCTTGGCGACGCAGTTGCTGATGAAGATCTGGACGTTGCCGTGGCGGCGTTTGTGAAGCCTATGCTAAGACAAGCCCCTCACGTCATGCGCGCTTTCAAGGAATTGAATCTGGCGCAGCGCCGAGGTGCCCCGCGGCAGGAATTGCTGGACCTGGAAACCAGAAATTTTGCCACCGCCTGGGTGCATGATGATCATTGGTCCGCCGCTGACGGCATTTTGAAAAAGGAAGACTAGGACATGATTGACAGCGTCACTACGGCCCAGGCCATGCCCCCTTCGATGCCATCGTCCACAACACCGTCGGGCATTGAAATTCCCCAGGTTGCGACCGCCGATATGGTCAAAAGCGATCCCGGCCAGCCTGGCGAATATCCTTTTACTAGAGGCATCTTTCCCAACGGCTACCGAGGCCGACTGTGGACCATCCGGCAGTATTCCGGTTTCGGCTCGGCCGAGGAAACAAATCAACGCTACCGCTTTCTCCTCGATCAGGGCCAGACCGGCCTGTCCGTGGCCCTGGATTTGCCCACGCAGTGCGGTTATGACCCCACCGACGCCATGGCCCGCTCAGAAGTCGGTAAGGTCGGGGTTTCCATTGCTACCCTGGCGGACATGGAGATCCTGCTGGATGGCATCGACCTCGCTTCCATTTCCACTTCGTTCACCATCAACGGCACGGCGCCGATGATTTACGCCATGTATCTGGCCGCCGCCGACAAAAAAGGCGTACCCCGGGAAAGCCTGACGGGTACCATTCAGAACGACATTCTCAAGGAATATGTGGCGCGGGGAACCTGGATCTTTCCGGTTCGTCCCTCGTTAAGGCTAATAGCGGATTCGATCCTCTTTTCCAATGAAGCTACGCCACGCTTCAACCCCATCTCAATCGCCGGCGCGCACGTTCGCGACGCCGGCTCCACGGCGGTGGAGGAGATGGGCTTTACCCTGGCCAATGGCCTGGCCTATGTGGATGAAATGCTGCGCCGGGGCGGTGACGTCAACCATTTCGCCAAGCGTCTCAGCTTCTTCTTTTATGTCCATATGGATTTCTTCGAGGAGATTTGCAAATTCCGTGCCGGGCGCCGGGTCTGGGCCCGCCTGATGCAGGGACGCTATGGCGTGACCGATCCCAAGGCCTTGATGTTCCGCTTTGGCGTGGTCTGCGGCGGCTCCTCCCTGACGGCAGCGCAGCCTTACAATAATATTGTCCGCGTTGGCATCGAGAACATGGCTGCGGTATTCGGCGGGGCGCAATCGATCTTCACAGCCGCCTATGACGAGGCCTACCAAATTCCTACTGAATTCAGCGCCGAGACGGCATTGCGCACGCAGCAGATGGTGGCCTATGAAAGCGGTATTTCAAAGACCGTGGATCCCCTCGGCGGTAGCTACTACGTGGAATATCTGACCGATGAAATGGATGCGGCGATCACCAAGGTGATCGCCGAGATCGAAGACTATGGCGGCGCCGAGAAGGCTATCGAGGACGGCTATCTACAAAGCCGCATCGCCCAGCGCGCCCTGGAACGAAAATTGCAGACTGATGCGGGCGAGCGCGTGGTGGTGGGGCAGAACCATTTTCGCCGCGAGGATGAAGACGCCAATGATTTTGGCGAAGTCTTCAAGCTGGATACCAAGATTGTCGGTCAGACCGTGGACCACTTCAACAAGGTTCGCGCCGAACGGGACGGTGCGGCGGCGGCAAAGGCCCTGGAAAAGCTGTCCCGGGCGGCGGCGGGAGATGCGGAAAATCTACTCCCCCATATGATCGATTGCTGTCACGCCTACGTCAGTATTGGCGAGATGGTCGACGCCTTGAAGGATCATTGGGGCGAATTCCAGGAGCCCGTTGGACTATGACTGTGTCTATTAGGGGCGGGTTATGAGTTTGAACGGAAAACGCATTCTGATCGCCAAGCCGGGCCTGGACGGCCACGATGTGGGCGCCAAGGTGATTGCCTTGGCCCTGCGCGATGCCGGCGCCGAGGTGATCTATACCGGCCTGCGAAAGGCGCCTGATTTCATCGCCAACGTGGCGGTGGAGGAGGACGTGGATGCGGTGGGTCTGTCCATATTGTCGGGTAGCCATATGGAGCTGGTGGCGGAAACGGCACGACAGCTAAGGGCCCTGGACGGCGGCGCTATACCCTTGTTCGTCGGCGGTACCATTCCTGCGGATGATCATGCGAAGTTGATCGAAGCCGGCGCGTGGGGAATTTTTACCGCTGATATGAAGATCGAGGATGTTGTCGCCGAGATTGACGCGGCACTGGATTGAAGGGCTGGAGGCCAATGAAATGAGAATGGGCGGATGAGCGATTTTCTGGGTGACGAGCACCGGGCCCTGCAAGCGCGTTTCGGCACGGAAAACATTGCCAAAGTGATCGAGGATGTCGCGATGAAAGATCGGGTTGGCAGTGTTGACAAGGTCTTTATCGAAAGCCGGGATATGTTCTTTCTGGCCAGTGTCAACGGCGATGGCCAGCCAACGTCATCATACAAGGGCGGCGATCCGGGCTTTGTCCGGGTGCTGGATGACAAAACGATTGTCTTTCCCAGCTATGACGGCAACGGCATGTACTATTCCATGGGCAACATCGCAAACAACGCCAAATTGGGCCTGTTGTTCATCGATTTTGAAACACCGCACCGTCTGCGACTGGAAGGCACCGCTAAGCTGGATGATGATCCCGCCCTGTTGGCCAGCTACGCGGAGGCGCAATTGGTGGTCCGCGTTGCCGTGGCGCGGGTTTGGGTCAACTGCCCCCGTTACGTGCACCGCTATCAGCGCGTTGAGACCTCCCGCTATGTGCCGCGCGATGGCGTGCCCGCACCGCTGGCGACCTGGAAGCGGATTGATGAGATGCAGGACGCATTGCCCGAACATGACCGAGACCGGGTTGAAAAAGCGGGCGGTCTGATCACTGGCCAGGAATACCGTGACAAACTGCTGAAGGGCGAGACCTAGGTCAGCCCTTTCGTCGGCTATCCCAATGTCATCGATTTAACGAAGTCAGGTACCTCCACGCCGTCAAGATTACGGGGATCGGGTTCGGGCGGCATGATCTGCATCTTGACCGGTATGACGCCGGCCCAGATCGGCAGGGCATAATCTTCTTCGTCATCCACCGGACCGCCGGTGCGAAGCTTGGCCGAGGCTTCCTCGATCGGCAGGGATAGCACGGCCGTCTGCTTGGCCTCGTCATCCGTCATCGGGCGCAGTGTCTCTTTGCGGCCGGGATAAAGGTGATCGATCAGGCCATCGAGCTTGGCCGCTTTCTGCTCTGGGTCGGTGATCTTTTCCGGAGTGCCGAACACCATGACGGAGCGAAAGTTCGCGGAATGATGCAGACCGCTTCGGGCCAGGACCAAACCATCAAGGAGCGCGACTGTCAGGCAAACCTGGCTGCCTTCCGCCGCCTTTATGCCCCGGCCGCCACTCGAGGCGTGCCAATAGACATGATCGCCTTCGCGCCACTGAAAAGTCGGCATCACAACGGGGGAACCATCAATTACATAGCCCACATTGCAAAGCGGCATGGCGTCAAGAATGCCGTAAATGGTCTCGCGGTCGAAGTACCCGCGTTCCCGCGCCCGCCGTAATCGGGTGCGTTCAGATATCGCCAGTGTCTCGGTCATCGCTCGACCCCTTATTCTTTCCGTTGTGCATTGCATAAATCCATAGCCCACACGAGGGCGCCTCGAAAGATCCAATTTTGCAGGAAAACATGATGCCAATCGGCCATTGTGAACAGAGGTTTTGTACTGATAGCTGTGAAACCTGTCTATGATATNCACCGAATTTTGGTTCCTTCGGAGACATGGGCACATGGCAATACCCAAAAACCGTGAAATTTATGGCGCGACCATCAAAATGTTCGGCTCGGAACCCGAGCCGCCGTTCGAGGCCAGTGAACGTCAAATNAAGGATTGGGGGCGGGAATGGGGCTGCGACAACGATGTGGGCNAAATCCGCTTGGTGCTGATGCACCGGCCTGGCAATGAATTTGATATCATTGACCCGAGCAAGCGCATTGAGGAGATCGGCTCCTTCGGTGATCTACAAGCCGGCTGGTATTGGCAAAGCGANGAAATCCCACCGTTCGATGAGATGCAGGCACAGCACGATGCCCTGGCCGACACCTTGCGGGCCGAAGGGGCGGAAGTGGTTTATCTCGAAGGGGTCAAGGAAAACCAGTTCAAATCCGTTTACACCCGCGATAGCGCTTTCGCCATCAAGGGCGGCGCCATCGTCTCCCGCATGGCGCCCCGTATGCGCCAGGGCGAGGAGCAGACGGTTGCACGCACCCTGGCCAATCTGGGCATGCCNATTCTTCGCACCATCAGTGGCAANGGCATGATCGAAGGCGGCAGCTTTGCCTGGCTCAANAGCCGGACGGCGGTTGTCGGACGCGGCATCCGTGTCAACGACGAGGCGATCGAGCAGACGGCAGAGGTGCTCAAGCGCCAAGGCGTCGACCTATTGGTCGTGGATTTGCCTGCCTACAGCATTCACATTGATGGCTGGATGTTGATGATTGATGTGGATCTTTGCCTGCTCGACCCACGAGGCTTGCCGTATTCCTTTTTGGAGGATCTGCGGGCCATGGGTATCCGCACCATCGAGATTTCGCCGGAAGACGACGCCTGGATTGTCAATGCGCTGGCCGTGCGACCCGGCCGCGTCATCATGCCTGGGGGTACGTCCAACCGAACGGCGGATGAACTGGATAAACACGGTATTGAAATCATCACCGTCGACTACGGCAAGATGCAGCTCGGTGGTGGTGGAATTCACTGTTCAACATGCCCGTTGATCAGGGAATCTGTCTAGGGCCGAAGCGCCATGCCGCCCGCTCCTCCTCCCGGCCGCCCCCAGGATCATATTTCAATGGGTGGCCGGGACGGGNAGCGGGCGGTCCAGAGATTCGATGTAGGCCCAATCCGATCTAATCAAAGCCTGAAAAGGTAACGACTTTTTCCAACGGTGCGCGCGGCGTGCGCAGGGTGTTTTCGATGGCCGAGGTGTCTTCGTAGCCAAGNGTGATGACGGCGGCNAGGGCTTCGTTTTCGCCGGCGCCGGTCCATTTGCGCACGATCTTGTGATANATGTGCCAGGCTGCCTGTGGGCAGGTGTGCAGGCCGTGTTGGCGGGCNACCAGCATGATGGTCTGCATCAACATGCCCAGATCAAGCCAGGAACCGACCTCAAGGGATTTGTCGATAAAGATGAACAGACCTACGGGCGCATCGAACANGGTGTAATTGCGGNTATGCTGTTNGAAGGTGCGCTCCCGATCACCCTTCTTTATGTCCANCAAGCCATACAAGTCCCAGCCGACTGCGCGCCGCCGGGCCCGCCAGGGTTCGCCAAGATTGTCGGGATAAAATACTCTTTCGCCCTCGTGTTCCGCCACGCCCGTCTCGCGCACGCGGAGGCGGGAGGCGATGACATCGTCGGTGATGCCTTGTCTCACGTCGCCTGAGACCGCATGCACGATCCAGGGCTGCATGTTGGTGCCGCTGGGGGAGCGCAGGCTCAGCTGCAGAATTTTGGCAACGGTTTTCTGGGGCACGGGGGTGGGCAGGTATGCCCGCACGGAACGGCGCGATTCAATGGCTTCGACTAGATCCACGGTGAACTCTCCTGACTAAACAGCATGATAGTTTTGCCGACTGTATCGTCTGAATAGGCACCAATGTCTATAAGGTGATGCGGGCGGCGGCGAGGATGGGCCCACAGACCCCTTTTGTACAATGATGGCGCAGCCGTCCCGGCCGCCCTCGGCCAGCTCCTCGCGGCTAAGGTCAAGTTGTATCGCTTCACCACGCCACTGACCCAAGGCACGCATATCCCGCACTACATTGAAGTAGCTCAGCTTGTTGCCGGTATTTTCACNGCGTTTGATGGGGACGTCCTTGCGCTGGTCATAGCGCACCAGCCAGAAGGCGGCACCTGCCCGCTTGCCAGGCTTGTCGGGTGCTGCCGCCAACGAGACCACTATGCGGCCATCCTAATGGGCCAGCCGCAGGCCGGGCGCGCCATTACCGTCGCGCCGTTCGGCTTCGATTGCTGCTTCCACGGCGGATGCGTCCGAGCCCACGGCGTGTTGCCGGCCGCCTATGACCATCTGCGGGGTATAGACGCTGCGGTTGCGCAATGCGGCGGCGTAGTGGCGCTGGCGGTCCGCCGGCGGGCAGGANTTGCAGCCCTGTGAAGTATACAGCTCCACCACCACCTGATTGCCCGGCCCGGCCTGAGCGCCATGGANCGGAAAGAACGACAGCAAGCAGAGACCGGCTNATAGGGACAGAGTCTTTCGGGANAAAATTTTCATGCCTGGAACTTAGTGATCGTCCGCTTCACCTGAAAATCAATTGTCGGTAAGCGCGCGCCGTAACCGCGATGTTGGCTGAACGCAAACGGCCCGGCACATATGACGAATGTGCCGGGCCGTTCGCAGTTTTGAATGGCCTGAAAGATCAGGCCGCGTCGTTCATCAGGTTGCGCAGTACGTACTGCAGAATGCCGCCGTGGCGGTAGTATTCCACCTCGTCCAAAGTATCGATACGGCACAGCAGGATGATCTCGCGCGCGCTACCGTCGGAGTAGTTGATCTTGCAGGTCACATCCATACGCGGCGTGATGCCGCTCGCGATGCCCGTGATGTCAAAGGTTTCCGTGCCATCCAGCTTCAAGGAACCTCGGCTGTCGCCGTCCTTGAACTGCAGGGGTAGAACGCCCATGCCAACCAGGTTGGAGCGGTGGATACGTTCGAAACTCTCAACGATCACCGCGCCCACGCCCAGCAGCTGGGTGCCCTTGGCGGCCCAGTCGCGCGANGATCCGGTGCCGTATTCCTTGCCTGCCACGATGACCAGGGGCACGCCCTCTTCACGATAGCGCATGGCGGCATCGTAAATGGGCATTTCCTCGCCACTGGGTTGGTGCNTGGTAACGCCACCCTCGGTGCCGGGGGCCATCTCGTTGCGGATGCGCGTATTGGCGAAGGTACCGCGCATCATGACCTCGTGATTGCCCCGGCGTGAACCGTAGGAATTGAACTCCCGTGCCGGCACCTGGCNGTCATTGAGATAAGTCGCCGCGGGGCTGTCGCCGGCGATGGAGCCGGCGGGAGAGATATGATCNGTGGTCACCGNGTCGCCCAACACGGCTAATTCACGGGCCCCGTTCAGATCAGNNAAGCCACCGGCATCCGCCGCCATGCCCTCGAAATACGGGGGGTATTGCACGTAGGTGGAGACCGCGTCCCAGTCATAGGTCAGGGTCTCCTTGGCGGTGACCGCCTGCCACTCCTTGGGCCCGGTGAAGACATCGCTGTAGCGGCTGCCGAACATGGCCGGAGTCAGGGCCTTGGCCACCGTATCGGCCACTTCCTGCTGCGTTGGCCAGATATCCTTTAAATAGACCGGCTCGCCGTCGCTGCTCTTGCCCAGGGGTTCCGTGGTTAGATCTCTATTCAGGCTGCCGGCCAGGGCATAGGCCACCACTAGGGGCGGCGAGGCCAGATAGTTGGCTCGGACATGGGGGCTGATCCGGCCCTCGAAGTTGCGGTTGCCTGAAAGCACGGCGCAGGCGACCAGATCACCTTCGGTAATGGCATCCGAAATCGGCTCCCCCAGGGGGCCAGAATTGCCAATGCAGGTAGTGCAGCCAAAGCCGACCACGTTGAAGCCCAGCGCATCCAAGTCGCCCTGCAATCCGGCGGCATTCAGATAGTCGGCAACGACCTGGCTGCCCGGNGCCAGGGACGTCTTGACCCAGGGTTTGGTCTGCAAACCCTTGGCATGGGCCTTTTGCGCCACTAGCCCGGCGGCCACCAGGACCGAGGGGTTGGAGGTGTTTGTGCAGGATGTAATCGCCGCGATCACCACGTCGCCGCTGCGCAAACTGTAATCGGTACCAGCCACCGACACCGCCTTTTCGGTATCTGCACCGGCCATCAAGCCGGGCAGTTCGCCGGCAAAGGCGGTTTTCGCCTTGTCCAGATCGACACGGTCCTTGGGCTGTCTTGGGCCGGAGATGCACGGCACCACGGTACCCATATCCAATTCCAGAGTTTCTGTGAAGACCGGGTCGGGGCTGGCGGCATCGCGCCACATGCCCTGGGCCTTGGCATAGGCCTCGACCAGCTTGACCTGGGCCGGGTCGCGGGAGGTGAACTCCAAATAGCGCAGAGTTTCCTGATCAACCGGGAAGAAGCCGCAGGTGGCGCCGTATTCCGGCGCCATGTTGGCGATTGTGGCCCGATCGGTCAGGGGCAGGCTGTCCAGGCCGGAACCATAGAATTCAACGAACTTGCCCACCACGCCCTGGGCGCGTAACATTTCCGTCACGGTCAGTACTAGATCGGTGGCTGTGGTACCTGCCGGCAGCGTGCCGGTCAGCTTCATGCCGATAACTTCGGGGATCAGCATTGATACAGGCTGTCCCAACATGGCCGCCTCGGCCTCAATGCCGCCGACACCCCAGCCCAGGACGGCCAGGCCGTTGACCATGGTGGTGTGGCTGTCGGTGCCGACCAGGGTATCGGGATAGGCGATGGTCTTGCCTCTGTTTTCCGAGGTCCAGGTCACCTGGGCCAGATATTCCACATTGACCTGATGGCAGATGCCGGTCCCTGGCGGTACCACGCGGAAATTGTCAAAGGCGCCCTGGCCCCAGCGTAAAAAGGCATAGCGTTCGCCGTTGCGGTCAAACTCCAACTCGATGTTCTTGGCTAGGGAATCGGCTGTTCCCGCATGGTCAACCATCACCGAGTGATCGATCACCAGATCAACGGGGGACAGCGGATTGATCTTTTTTGGATCGCCGCCCATGGCGACCACGGCCTCGCGCATGGCGGCCAGATCGACCACTGCCGGAACGCCCGTAAAATCCTGCATCAGCACACGGGCTGGTCGATAGGCGATTTCCTGATCCGAACGCTGGTCCTGCAGCCAGGCCGCCACGGCCTTGACGTCATCGGTGGTGACGCTGCGGCCATCTTCGTGGCGCAGCAGGTTCTCCAAAAGAACCTTTAGGGAATAAGGCAGGCGGGAAAGATCACCCAGGCCGCCTTCCGAGGCCGCGGGCAGCGAGAAATAATCATAATCGGTCCCGTCCACGTTCAGCATGCGGCGGGTATTAAGGGAATCATTGCCGACGGAGGTCATGGGCAGTCTCCTCTTGGTATATGGCGTCAATTCGGCCCCCAAAATGCCTGGGCCTCGAAATGGGTGCGAAATGACAGCGTCTAGAGGTGCGCGCGGCACGGTGTGCCGGCGGCGCGACCTAATCCCATGCCACTGTCATATCCAACAAGGCGCTTCATAGACCCTTTTTCTTTAGAAATCACCACCCCGAGGGGCAATTTTTGCGATCTTCTCTGGCCGAAGCCAATCTGACGACATAGGCTGTGACGACAAAACCTGGGGAGGACGATAATGGACCTGGAAATAACAGGTAAAACCGCGCTGGTAACCGGTGCATCAAAGGGCATCGGATTGGCCGTGGCCAAGGGCCTGGCGGCGGAAGGCTGCAATGTCCACTTGGCGTCGCGCACGGCGTCCGATCTGGAAAATGCCAAGGGCATCATTGAACAAGCCCACGATGTGCAGGTTTTTACCCACTCCGTGGATATTGCCGCACGAGGCAATGCCGTGGAACTGGCCGAGGCGGTGGGCGAGGTCGATATTCTGATCAACAACGCCGGTGCGATTCCCGGCGGCGACGTGGCCAGCATCGACGAGGCGCAATGGCGCGAAGCCTGGGATTTAAAAGTATTCGGCTATATCAACATGACGCGGCATTATCTGGCTCAGATGACCGCGCGGGGGAATGGCGTCATCGTTAATGTCATTGGCCTGGCCGGCGAAAAGCCCGCCGCCAACTATGTCGCCGGTTCNGCCGGCAATGCCTCCCTGATGGCATTTACCCGCGCCNTNGGCGGCGCCTCCCTGGATCANGGNGTGCGGGTGTTGGCNGTCAATCCCGGTCCNGTGGAAACCGANCGCATCACCACGNTGTTGAAGGCGCGGGCCGAAGCCGAGTTCGNCGATGTTTCGCGCTGGCGGGAATTCACCAAGATCTGGCCCATGGGCCGGGCCGCGAAAGCAGAGGAATGTGCCGATTTGGTGGTCTTCGCGGCTTCTGCCCGGGCCAGCTATATCTCAGGTGTTGTGCTAACCATTGACGGCGGCATTGGCGCCCGCGGGTAGGGCCAAGCATTATTGGTGGCGGCGTGTCAAGCACAATAGGGTACTTGACCAAGTTGCCTTCAGCCGCTTTACTGTGCGCCGGCTATGCAAAGGTAGGCCTCGAGAAACTGGGAAATCAGTCGGAGGCTCGGCGTAAAGCTTTGTTTCTTGATGGTTTTGGTCACTTTGTGTGTCGGTTAATGCAGGGTTGGGCGGTGCGGGTCTCCTAATATGAAAATTGCCATTTGCCTTGATTCTGGGTTTCTTGGGCCGTGATTGGTCGTGGCGAAATGCTTCGGTGGGTGTCCGGATGCGAGCGACGGCGGATTTTGCATGCATGGATAGAAACTAGGACGGCGGAATGACTGATAAAGCTGGCTCCGGCCGGAGCGTGAAATTGAAGATTGAGGGTACGGCGAAAAGCTTCGGCGGCGTGCGTGCTGTCACGGATGTCAGCACGGAAATTCAGGAAGGCGATATTTTCGCGATTATTGGCCCAAATGGTGCCGGCAAGACCACATTATTGAATATGATCTCGGGCTTCTATCACCCGGATGGAGGCAGGCTGCAATTCGAAGACCACGATATCACCGATACTGCGCCGGCGGAGATCGCTAAATTGGGCGTCGCTCGGACGTTCCAGAACATCGCGCTATTCCGCGGCATGACGGTGCTGGAAAACATGATGCTGGGGCGGCACGTTTTGATGAAAACCGGCGTATTGTCAGCCTTTTTGTATTGGGGCCCGGCGCAGCGCGAGGAAGTGGCGCACCGCGAGAGGGTTGAGGAGATCATCGATTTTCTAAACCTGAACGATCTGCGCAAGCAGCTGACGGGTGCGTTGGCTTATGGCCTACAAAAGCGCGTCGAATTGGGGCGAGCTCTAGCCGCCGAGCCGCGCCTGTTGCTGCTGGATGAACCGATGGCAGGCATGAACCAGGAAGAAAAAGAGGACATGGTGCGCTACGTCCTGGATGTGAACAATGAATGGGGTACCACCATTGCCCTGATCGAACATGACATGGGCGTCGTGATGGATATCTCGGACCGCGTGGCCGTGCTTGACATGGGCACCAAGATCTCCGAGGGCACGCCGGACGAGGTGCGTGCCGATCCGAAGGTGATCGAGGCATATCTGGGCAGTACGGATCACAAGGAGGTAGCCTGAGCCATGGCGGAAGTGGGAACGCTACCTGAATGCATGCTCAAGAACAGCCGCGAGATGGCCGATCAGCCGGCGATGCGGTCGAAGGATTTGGGGATTTGGAAAACCTACACCTGGTCTGACTACGCCGACGAAGTGCAAGCCTTCGCGCTTGGTCTTGCCTCGCTGGGCTTTGGGCGCGAGGACAAGCTGGGCATTATTGGCAACAACCTGCCGCGGTTGTACTGGGCTCAAGTGGCGGCGCAGAGCCTCGGCGGTATGGCCGTTCCTGTTTATCAAGACGCGATCGCCAAGGAATTGGCCTTCGTGCTGCGCCATTCGGAGTCCAAGGTTATCGTGGCCGAGGACCAGGAGCAGGTCGATAAGATCCTCTCGATCAAGGATGAATTGCCGAACCTGCAATTGCTGATCTATAGCGACCCGCGGGGCATGACGGACTATGAAGAGGATTTTCTGAAGTCTTATGCGACGGTGCAGGAGGCCGGACGGGCTTACGGTAGCGACAATCCGAATTATTTTGACCTTGAGATCGGCAAAGGCAAGGGCAGCGATATTGCTTTGATTTGCTATACCTCGGGCACCACCGGTGACCCCAAAGGGGTGATGCTGTCACACAACAATNTNCTGAGTTGTGCCCGGATNTTCGCTGCCAACGAAGACGTTCGCCCCGACGATGACTTTCTTGCCTACCTGCCTATGGCCTGGGTCGGNGATACGGTCTATGGNATGGTGATCGGNTTACTGGTAGGCGCAACCAACAATTGNCCGGAATCACCGGNNACCGTGTTNCGCGATCTGCGCGAATTGGGGCCCACNGGGATCATCGCNCCGCCGGGTATCTGGGAGGGCATGCTGTCGAACCTACAGCTGAAGGGCCTTAGTGCCTCGCCCCTGAAGCGCAAGATCTACGACTATTTCTGCGGCGTCTCGCGGCGTAGTGAGGATTTGAAGTTTGAAGGCAAACCGGTCCCCTTCGGTCTCAACCTGGCCGGCATGCTGGGCGAGTGGTTGGTTTACGGCCCGGTTCGCGATCAGTTGGGCTTTCGCCGGGCGCGCTGGTGTCTGACCGGAGGTGCTCCGATGGGGCCGGATACTTTCCGTTTTTTCCGTGGCTTAGGCATCAACTTGAAGCAGGTTTACGGCATGACGGAAGTCAGCGGCCTGGTTAGTTTGCAACCCGATGACCAGCCCAGCCCCGATACGGTTGGCAAACCTTGTCCGGGTATAGAAGTGCGCGTCGCCGACGACGGTGAGGTTAAGATCAAGGGCGATGGCGTCTTTGCCGGCTATTTCCGGCAGGAGGAAAAGACCGCCGAAGTGATGTCGGAAGATGGCTGGTACAGCACCGGCGACGCCGGTCTGCTGAACGAGAACGGTCATTTGGTGATCATCGACCGGGCCAAAGATGTCGGAAAACTGGGCGATGGTACGCCGTTTGCGCCGCAATTCGTGGAATTGAAGTTGAAATTCAGTCCCTACATCAATGAAGCGGTTTCGTTCGGCGACGGGCACCCGTTTATTTCTGCCATGCTGGCGATAGATTTCGAGAACGTGGGAAAATGGGCCGAAGTTCAGGGGTTGCCTTACACCAATTACATGGATCTGAGCCAGAAGCCCGAGGTGGTTGAGCTGATCACCGAGGAGGTGCGAAAGATCAACCAAAGCTTGCCGGAAGTCTCGCGGGTCAAACGGTTCCTGCTGCTGACTAAGGATCTGGATGCCGACGACAACGAGATCACCCGCACGCGAAAACTGCGGCGCGGCTTCATCGCCGAAAAATACGGCCCGGTGATCGAGGCGTTCTACGGCGGCAAGAATAAGGTGGAACTTCGCCTGGCCGTCACCTTTGAGGATGGCAGTGAATCTTTTGTTGACGCACAGATGACAATCCAGGAAGCGGCTTAGGGAGACCCAAGATGGAGTGGCAGTTTTTTGTCGAGTTGGTGACCAACGGGATCTTGACCGGGCTGATGTATGCACTGGTGGCGGTCGGCTTCGTGCTGATCTACAAATCCACGGATGCCATTAACTTCGCCCAGGGCGAATTCTGCATGGTGGCGGCGATTATCGTGGCCGGCTTCGTGAAGCTGTATGGTTTCCCCTTGTGGGCCGCAATCGGGGTCGGTTTGTTGTTCATGCTGGTCTTCAACTGGGGACTGGAACGCGTTGTGTTGCGGCCGATGATCGGCCGGCCTGTCGTCGCCATCATCATGGCAACGATTGGCTTGGCATTGATGTTCCGCGGCCTTGCCCCTCTGGTATTCGGCGCTGAGACCCAACCGATTCCCTTGCCGATCCCCGATCGGCCGATCATCT
The DNA here is from genome assembly GCA_002731375.1 of Rhodospirillaceae bacterium. GTDB lineage: Bacteria > Pseudomonadota > Alphaproteobacteria. The sequence goes on from PCBT01000045.1 coordinate 49,164, forward strand.
GGGGGCCATTTTTCGTTTCGCCCATCGACCTGCTCGGTGGCTGCATCAGTATCCTTTTCCTGGTGGTTTTCGGCTTGTTCTTCATGAAAAGCCGCAAGGGTGTGGCTATGCGGGCTGTTGCCGACAGTCACCAGATCTCGATGGCGATGGGCATCAACGTCGAACGCTATTTCGCTTTTGCTTGGATGCTGGCAGGTTTTGTGGCTCTGTTGGGCGGCCTTGTCTGGGGCAATGCCATTGGCGTAGATACCCAACTGGCACAGCTTGGCCTGAAAGTTTTCCCGGTAGTCATCCTGGGCGGTCTGGATTCGATCATCGGTGTCGTCGTCGGCGGCGTCATCGTCGGCGTGGCCGAAGCGATTTCCGCCGGT
>PCBT01000046.1 GCA_002731375.1 Rhodospirillaceae bacterium
CTGCGCCCCATCAGAGCGGAGGCAAAATCCATGAAGAAATCGCCGCCACCTGTGACCACCAGCGCCGAGCCGAAGATCAGGAAGCCGATCAGCAGGTTGCCGGCCACCCGCATGGGCACGCCGATAATGCTTTCGAAGCCCATGGCATGGGCGCGGACCAATTCGACGGGCTCTTTCGAGAAACCCCAAAGAAAGCCCGGGGCTACATCGGCCCATAATGGGAATAAGAAAAACATCGTGGCGATGATGAACAAGGCGTTGCCGCCGGCCCGGCGCACCGCTTCCAGGGACAGAAAACAAATCGCCGCCGCCGCTATGGTCGGCTCCAGCGGAGCTACGATATCCCAGCCCTGTTCTACCATTTCGCCGCCGTTGTATGACAGGAACATCGCGGCTACGAGGCAGATCGTGGCCAGTGCCCAGTCATAGATCGGGACATGGTAGCGGTCGGCATCGCGGGCCGGGAAAATCAGAAACGACAATGGCAGGAAAATGGCGATCAACAGATAATAATATGCGTTATCGACAAGAACGTATCCGCCAACATCCCAGCTGAAGGTCTGGTTCATGGCAACCAGGATGCCAAAAGCGCCATAAAATAACGCGATCCAGTAGACCAGACCAGATATACGATCCGATGTGGCTTCGTCCACCAAGGCTTCTAGCTTGGCACCGTCCTCGCTGCCAAGTTCTGTCGGATTACTCATTTCACGCCTCCCTCAGGGCGGTGGCTCCGTTTCCTTAAAGCCTTGGCCGCCGCACTCTCCAGACCGATCAGTCGTCAACTCGGCGGTGAAGGTAAACGAATTTTGTCTCACTAGAAACGATTTTTCGACTTTGGTGCTCAGATGATCTGGACATTGGGGCCCTCAACGGGTCATGTATGCACGCAACAACAAGGAGTAGTGCCGTGGATTTTGCGCCGCGTATGAGCCGTTTCAAACCATCCCCCTCTCAGATTGCCACTGCCCGCGTGCGGGACCTGCAGGCGCAAGGCCGGGACATCATCAAGCTGACCGCCGGCGAGCCGGATTTTCCAGCGCCCGAACACGCCAAGCAGGCCGTGATGGAGCTGATGGAGCGCAATGAAATCCAATACACGCCCATCAACGGCACCCTGGCAATGCGTCAGGCGGTGCAGAACAAGTTCAAGCGTGACAACGGCCTTGATTATGATCTCGATCAGATCGCCGTAGGTTCGGGCTCGAAACAGATCTTGTTCAATGCCCTAATGGCGACAGTCTCGTCAGGCGACGAGGTTATCATTCCCGGTCCCTATTGGGCCTCGTATCCGGATATGGTGAAACTGGCGGGCGGCACGCCTATCTTCGTTTTGGCCGGGCAAAATGAAAAATTCAAGATGCGGCCCGAGGAGTTGGAGGCCGCGATCACGCCCCAGACCAAGTGGCTGATGTTCTGCTCCCCTTCCAACCCGACGGGTGCCACTTATTCCCACGATGAGCTGCGCGCCTTGGCGGATGTCTTGTTGCGCCATCCCCATGTGCATGTGCTGACCGACGACGTTTATGAGCATTTACTGTTCGACGATCATGAATTCGCCACTCTGGCCCAGGTGGAGCCCAAGCTATACGACCGCACCGTCACGGCCAACAGCGTCTCGAAAGCCTATTCCATGACTGGTTTTCGCTGCGGCTATGCCGGCGGGCCCAAGGATATCATCGCCAAGATGTCAAACATGCAGTCGCAAAGCACGGCTGGTGTCTCCGCACTGGGTCAGGCCGGCGCGGTCGCTGCCCTGAACGGTCCGCAGGATCTATTGAAGGAGCGGGCCGCGAATTTGCAGCGCCGGCGCGATATGTTGTTTGAAAAGCTGAACGCCGCCGAAGGCCTGAGCTGCGATCTGCCGGAGGGGGCGATGTATATTTTCTGCTCCTGTGCCGGAACCATCGGCAGGCGCACGCCGGATGGCAAGATCATCGAAAACGACACGGATTTCACCATGTATCTGCTGGATTCCGTCGGCGTTGCCGTGGTGCAGGGCGAGGCCTATGGCCTGGCGCCCTATTTCCGCGCCAGCTTCGTGGCGCCGGAAGCAGACCTGATATGCGGTGGCGACCTGATCCGACAGGCCTGCGTGGCGCTGACGTAGGCATTTCTAGTTGATCTATTCGAAGGTGCAGTTCAATGCCGTCGAACAGTGGATCAACGTGTTATCACTAACAAGAACGTCAACGTTGCCTTGGTTGAGTAGCATGCCCACTTCGTTGCAGCCCAGTATCAGGCAATCGGCGCCCGCTTCGGCCAGCCGTTTCGCGATCGTTACGTAGACGGCGGTGCTGTCGGCGGTTGTGATGTCTTTGCACAATTCATCGTAGATGATGTGATGGGTTTCCGTTCGGTCCACTTCGTTCGGTTCATCGGTATAAAAGGACTACTCCATGTTGAAAGCCGTGGCCATGAAGCCCGACTTTCATAGCCTCTTGGCTCTGATTGCCCGCGCTGTCGCCTCGCCAATATGAATAAAAGGGATGCTGACCTCGTGCATCATCTGGCTGGCCAATTTGTGCATGGTGTTGGTTGCCAGAACGATCACGTCCGCGCCGTCGCGTTCCAGAGCCTTTGCCTCGTTGTCGAGAATAGCTCTGGCGGCCCGCCAATCACCTTGCACCTGAAGCGCCTCGATCGCGGCGAAATCAAGGGACCGGATCAACAATTCGGGTGAATGCAGACCGCCAAGATGCGCCCGCGTCATTTCGCATAACTCTCGGTAATAGATCAGAGTTGATGCCGCCGACATCCCACCAAGTATGCCAATGATTTTCATCATTGCTATCCGGATCAGCCGTGGCTGCTAAGGCTGGCAAACCGTCTAAATATAGAAATCCCACAGGTTATAGTCCCTGACCAGCTCCTGTTGGGTTTGTTCATTCCAGCGGTTTTGTTCCGTCTGCCCAGCCAGCGGCTGATAAGTGTAGCGCGGTTCGTCGGGAAAACGCTGTTGCCGGGCATCGACCGCGATGGGAATCATGCGGCAACGGGCGTCGATCCAATCGCCATCGTAGGTCGCCACGGTGCCATCTAGTTTTGACGTGGTAACGTCCTGCACCCTGCGCCGGGGGAAAAAGCCCGCGTTCAAGGTAATGCGCCGATCCGGTGAGGAATTGGCAAAGGAACCATGCACCAGTTGGCGGTTGGTGATGAAGACATCGCCGGCCTCGCACAGCATGGGCACCGCGCCCTCCAGGCGTTCGGAGCCGCTGTCCGCCATCAATTGTTTGATATCGACCTTACCCAGTTTGTGAGTGCCGGGCAGCACCCAGACGCAGTTGCCTGCCGTGCTGGGGTATAGCTGCGCCATGGAATTGTAACCATGGGCGCCCTGGTCCCAATCAGGGGCATCCCAATGGGTGGTGCCGTCTTGATGCCAGGCGACGGAAGGCCCCAGGGCCGGTTCTTTGACGAAGGTGACCTCGTTATAGGGCACGAAATCAGCGCCCATGATGCTCTCCGCCGCCGTCAATAGCCCGTGGTGGCCATAAAGGTTCAAACAAGATGGCATCAGCTGCAGGTTGCCCAGAAAATTCGCCACAGTCAAATCCGGCGCGTCATCTCCCGGCTTTGGTCCAAGCATCTTGACCGGATGACGGCCCTTGTTCTTAGTGGTGCCGCCATAGGGATCGCTCAATGGTTTTTCAAAGCGGAATGATGGCAGGGCAAATTGGGTGTCGCCTTCGGGCGAGGCCGGTGCGCCGGCAAGTATACGCTCCACATCCGCGCGCAGCTCGGCCAGTTCCTCGTTGCTGATGACGTTCTCGAATACATAAAAGCCATGCTGCCAATAAGCTTCGATAATATCGCCCGCCAGCTTGCCATCGCCGCCAAGCCGAATGGGACCGCGGTTACCTAAAGCGCGGGCTCGCTCGTTGCCTTCGCGGATATAGCTTGCCATCGCCTGGGCATGTTCGGCGGCGGAAATGCTTTCGTCAGCTTTTGTATCAGCCATGCGTCATCCCTGATCTTGAATAATTGTTATACGCATTTTTGGCCAGGGTGGATCATTTGGCAAGCTGGTGTTGTATTTATCGCCCTGCCCCCGAATAATGCTGGCCACACTTCTATACCGGTCACCCTCCGTTCGACGGGTGGCATTCAGCAAAAGGATAATAGTTGGCATGAGTGCGGGAGAACGTCTGCCTGGAACGCCGGATCCAATGCATAAATGGCCCGGTGAGGACGGAGTCATGATCGCCGGCGATAGCTGGGGTGATCCCGGTGGCCCCTTAGTGGTGCTGCAGCATGGCGGCGGCCAGACCCGCCACGCCTGGAAGGGCGCGGGGGAGACCCTGGGTGCATCGGGCTATCACGCGGTGGCTTACGATGCGCGGGGGCATGGGGATTCGGATTGGGCAAAAGCGGGCAACTACGATCCGGACATCATGGTCGAGGATTTGAAATGCGTCGTNGAGGCACTGGGCAGCNAAAANCCAATTCTGGTCGGCGCCTCCATGGGTGGTGGGGTCAGCCTGTTGTCNATCGGCACGGGCAAGGTCGATGCCAAGGCCTTGGTGCTGGTCGACATGGCGCCCAAGATCGAGCCTGAAGGGCAGAAAAAAATCAAGGAATTCATGAGCCAAAAGCCCGATGGTTTCGATACCCTGGAAGAANTTGCCGAGGCCATCGCCAACTATCAACCGCACCGCAAACGGCCGCGAAACCTGGACGGTCTGGCCAAAAACGTCCGCCTTGGAGCCAACGGTAAATACCGCTGGCATTGGGACCCGGCGCGGCGCAGGGCCCTTAACGCAGGCATGCCAGGCTATCGGGAGCGCCTGCACGAAAGCGCAGACAACCTGACCCTGCCGACCCTGTTGGTGCGTGGCGGCCTTTCGGATGTGTTGAGCGAAGAGGGCGCGCAAAGCTTCCTGGAACAATGCCCCCACGCCGAATATGTCTCGGTCAAGGACGCGGCCCACATGGTCGCCGGCGACCGCAACGATATTTTTGCTGGTTCGGTGATTGAGTTTCTCGCCCGCGTCGCGCCGCCTGAATAGGTATTGGACAGGGCAAAGGAGGAAACATGCGCGCGGTTCTGTACCGGGAATTGGGGAACATCGATAATCTGGCGGTGGAGCAAGTCCCGTTGCCGGAGGTCACGGAGGATTGGGCTTGCATCGAAACCCATGCGGCCGGCCTCAGTTTTTCCGCCAGCCTGTATATCGAGGGCCGTTATCAACGCCAGCTGCCTTTGCCCTATACGCCGGGCACGGAGGTTGCCGGTATTGTTCATGCGGTCGGGCCCGGCGTCGACCGGGTGGCGGTTGGCGACCGGGTCATGGCCAGCGTTGATTGGGGTGGTCATGGGGGCTATTGCCTGGCGCATCAGCTTTGCACCCACAAGGTGCCCAAGGAAATGTCCTTTGCCCAAGCAGCCATGGTGGTCAACAGCTATGCCACCAGCTATGCCGGCCTGGTCTGGAAGGGCGGCTTGGCGGCGGGCGAAGTGGNGCTGGTGCATAGCGCCGCCGGCGCCATTGGTTCGGCGGCGGTGGAAATCGCCAAAGCCCTAGGCGCGACGGTGATCGCGACCGCCGGTAGCGCGGAACGCCTGGCCTTTGCCAAGGCCCATGGCGCCGATCATATGATCAATTATACGGAAAATGACTTCGCGCTAGCGGTCAAGGAGTTGACGGATGGCCGGGGCGCGGATTTGATCTTCGATTCAGTGGGTGGTGATGTGGCTCAGCGCTCGTTACGCTGTCTGGCGATCGAGGGCCGTCTGCTGACCATCGGCTATACCAGCGGCGATATACCGGAGCTGCCCAGCAACATTTTCATGGTCAAGAACGCCTCTTTGATAGGCCTTAACATCGGCACGTATCTGGGCTGGAGCCCGGGCGGCAACCGCGACGTTTACACCCGGAAAATCTTCGAAATTCACGACGCCCTGCGCGCGCTATACGAAGCCGGCAAGTTGCATCCCGCCACCGCTCTGTACAATGGCCTGGACCAATTTCTGCCCGCCATGAAAGCGTTGTTGAACCGACAGGTGCTTGGCAAGGCGGTGATCGAAATCGGCGAGGCCGACCGCGCGCCCTTGTGACGTTAGGCAGGGCCTTTATTGGCATTCTTCTCGATTGCGTCGGCTATCTCGGGGATGAACGGTTCCGGGAAGTCATGGCCCATGCCGTCGACGACCAACAGTTCGGCGCCGGGGATCGAGTTCTTGATGTCTTCGCCGCCGGGCAGGGGGATCAGCGGATCGTCACGGCCATGAATGACCAGGGTCGGCGCGACGATCTCCACCAGCCGCGCAACCCGGCTGTCTCCCGACGCGATGGAGGCCAATAGATGCCGGCCATTGCCGTCGGGATAGAAACTGCGGTCGTACTGTTCCCCCGCTTCCCGGCGCAGAGCGGCTTCGTCGCGGGGAAATCCTGGGCTGCCATTGATGCGGGCGGTTTCCACCGCTTCATCCATGGCGCCCTCGCGGGTGCCCGAGGGATTGCGCGGACGGGTCAGCCATTCGGCGGCGGCGCCTTCGGGGCGTTGCAAACCACGGCGGCCCGAGGTGGCCATGACACAGGTCAACGTCGCGACTTTCTCTGGCGCAGCGATCGCCAGGATCTGGGCAATGGCGCCGCCGTTCGAACTGCCGATGACATGTGCCGCTTCGATGCCCAGCGCATCCAGCAGGCCGGCGGCATCATCGGCCATGTCTTCCAGGGTATAGGGCGCGGACACCTTTTCCTTGGCTCGGGCCTGGGCAAAGGCTGCCTTGGTATCCGCCGGGCCCCAGTCATCATGTTTTGTGGACAGGCCCACGTCGCGGTTATCATAGACAATGACCTTGAAACCCCGCGCGATCATCGCGTCGCAAAGCGGCTTGGACCATTTGGTCAATTGCACGCCCAGGCCGCCGACCAACAGCAATGACCGCGCATTGTCCTCGCCCCAAATTTCATACTCAATCTCGATACCGTTTACCTGTGCCTTTGCCATACTCATCACCTGTTAAATTAGATACCCCACGCTAAATCGCTATTATCAGCATAAATATCATAAAAAGGAGACGCCATCATGGATTTGGATCTATCGGGAAAACTGGCCCTGGTAACCGGCTCAACCCGGGGCATTGGACTGGCGGCGGCCAAGGGCCTGGCCGGCATGGGTGCCGAGGTCATCGTCAATGGCCGCACCCAGGCGGCGATCGATAAGGCCATGACCGAGATTGGTGGGACTGTCGAAGGCGCAGTTCTGCACGGCGTGGCGGCGGATATTTCCGATGCGCCCGGCTGTGATTTGCTCACCGCCGCTTTCCCGGCGGTCGATATTCTGGTCAACAACACCGGTGTCTACGGACCGAAACCGTTTTTTGAGATCGCCGACGAGGACTGGCAGGAAATTTTTGATATCAACGTCATGAGCGGCGTGCGGCTAACTCGGCATTATCTAAAGGCCATGCTGGCGGCTGGCGATAATGCTGATGATTGGGGCCGGGTGATCTTCGTTTCTTCCGAGGCCGGCACCGTGGTGCCGGTGGAAATGGTCCATTATGGCTTCTCCAAGGGCGCCCAGCTGGTGATCGCGCGCGGCGCGGCGGAGGCAACCAAGGGCACCAACGTCACCATCAATTCGGTTTTGCCGGGCCCCACCTGGGTCGAGGCCACGCCAGCGAATCTGGCGGAACGGGCCCGCCTGATGGGCACCACGGTGGAGGATGCTATGGCCCGCGCCTTCACCGAACGGCGCCCGACCTCCCTGATCCAGCGTTATGCCACCGCTGAAGAGGTCGCCAATCTGATCTGCTACCTCTGCTCCAAGGCCTCCAGCGCCACCAACGGCGCCGCCCTACGTGTCGACGGTGGCATTGTCGGCAATCCCTTCTGACGGCGGGCTGATCCGGCGCTGGGTCATGGAAACGCAGGCTGTTGCCCAGGCTAGTGCGTCGTGATTACACCCCGGGCAATTCCGCCACCGCCTGTTGCAGGCGTGGGATATGTTCGTGGGGCTCCAGGCCACCCTGCAAGGTTCGTAGGCACAAATGCGTCAGGCCCATGTCGCGCCACCCGGCGACACGGGATTTCCATTCGTGTTCGCGGGGCCCGACCACGGCGACGCCGGCTTCCATGCCTAGGGCGGCGGGGTCGCGGCCCGCGGCCTCTGCTTCACGATAGATGTCGTCGCGGATGGCGGGGAAGTCCTCGGGCGAGGCCAGGACGAACCAGCCGTCCGCCTGGCGTCCGATGCGTCGACGAATTCTGGGTATCATGTTGGCGGCGGCGCCGATCCACATCGGAATAGGGCGCTGGACCGGCAATGGTAGGATGCCGGCGCCGGAGACCTGGTCCCACTTGCCCTGAAAATCCACGCTCTCCTGGGTCCAGAGCTGGCGCAGCAGCTCTATCTGTTCCTCGCAGCGGGCGCCGCGCGTGTGGAAGTCGGCGCCAAGCGAAGCATACTCCACCTCATTCTTGCCAATGCCGATGCCAAAGCGCACCCGCCCGCCGGACAAAACGTCCAGTGTCGCCACCTGTTTCGCCACTAGCACCGTTTGCCGTTGCGGCAGCATGATGCAGGAGGGCACCAGCTCGATCTTGTCTGTGATGCCGGCGATCAGGGCCAGCATGGTCAGGGGTTCGTGCAGTTCGCCTTCGCCGGGGCGAATTACCTGATCGGGCACCCGCAGATGGTTCAGGCCAAGCTCCTCGGCCGCCTGGGCGAAGGCCTTGAGGGCGCCGATATCATTTTGCAGTTCCCGAACGGGTAGTGAAACGCCGATGCGCATGGCAGCTGGCCTCCTGGTTGGATTGGTAGCGGGCGCCCCACGGTTAGAGCATGGCAGTGAAAATTAAAATACTAAATAATAATGTATATTAAAAAATTATATCTTTTTATAATGTTATTCATTGAAAAATCATACATACAACTGTATATAACGGCCATGAGCAATGGCCAATTAATAGATATAGATGCCCGCACCGTGCGCGACTGGCTGCAGCGGGGCGAGGCTGTTTTGGTGGATGTGCGGGAAGCGGAAGAGTATGCCGAGGAACGCATCCCCGGCACCTTGCCCTATCCTCTATCGCGGTTTGATCCCCATGGATTGCCGGGAGAGCCGGGCAAGAAGACCGTGCTGACCTGTTTTATCGGTGGCCGCTCGGCGCAGGCGGCGGAACAATTGATCGCCGCCGGGCATGCCCAGGCTTTTCAACTCGACGGCGGTCTGTTCGCCTGGAAGGAAGCCGGTTTCGCGACCGAAGCCTGAGCGCGCCCCAAAAAACCCTAAAGAGCATGTTTCTTCAAAACATGCTTGGATTCTTAAGAAAAGGGCAATTGAATCAATCATCTAAGTCGCGCCAAATAAGTTCAGGGGCAACCCAGATTAAATGAATATTGAGCTAAAAAAGTCCCGTGATCTGGCCGTCGTCGTCCAGGCCGATGGCTTCCGCCGCCGGCCGGCGGGGTAGGCCGGGCATGGTCATGATGTCGCCGCAGACCACGACCAGGAATTCGGCGCCCGCCGCCAGGCGGACCTCGCGTACGGAAACCTCNTGGCCTGTGGGCGCGCCCTTGCGCGAAGGATCGGTGGAGAAACTGTATTGCGTCTTGGCCACGCAGATCGGCAGATGGCCATAGCCTTGATCCTGCAGTTGTTGAAAGCGCGCCCTGACCGTTCGGTTGGCGCTGATATCATCGGCACCGTAGATGCGCNGGGCCACGGTCTGCATTTTCTCCCATAATGGCAATTCGTCGCCGTACAGGGTGTGGAAGTCNGACTTGCCGGATTGCGCCAGCTCGACCACCTTATGGGCGAGGCTTTCTGCGCCCGCGCCGCCATTGGCCCAATGGCTACAGACATGCGCTTCCACGCCACGGTCCTGGCAATAGGTGCTGATGGCCGCCATTTCCGCTTCCGTATCCGCGGTGAACTGGTTGATGGCAACCACCGCCCCGACGCCGAATTGCGCCAGATTGTCCAGATGCTTGCCCAGGTTTTCCAATCCCTTTTGCAAAGCGGCCACGTCTTCCTTGCCCAGATCATCCTTGGCCACGCCGCCATGCATCTTCAGGGCCCGCACCGTGGCCACCAGTACCACCGCATCGGGCCGCAAACCGGCCTTGCGGCACTTGATGTCGAGGAATTTCTCCGCCCCCAGATCAGCGCCGAAGCCGGCCTCGGTGACAACGAAATCGGCCATCTTCAGGGCCGCCTTGGTGGCGATCACGGAATTGCAGCCGTGTGCGATGTTGGCGAACGGGCCGCCGTGGATAAAGGCAGGATTGTTTTCCAGGCTTTGTGCCAGATTGGGCTGGATGGCGTCTTTCAGCAACGCGGCCATGGCGCCGTCGGCTTCCAGCTCCCGCGCCGTAACGACTTCGCGCTTGCCATTTTGCGCCACCACGATGTTGCCCAGGCGGCGGCGCAGATCGTCGCTGTCCGAGGCCAGGCAGAACACCGCCATGACTTCCGAGGCAACGGTGATGTCAAAGCCGTCCTCGCGCGGGAAACCATTGGCGATGCCGCCCAGGTTGGCGACGATGGAACGCAACGCCCGGTCGTTCATATCGACCACCCGCCGCCACGAAATCCGTCGGGCATCGATGTCCAGCTTGTTGCCCCAATAGATATGATTGTCCAGCATCGCGGCGAGCAGGTTGTTGGCTGCGCCAATGGCGTGGAAATCACCGGTGAAATGCAGATTGATATCTTCCATGGGCACGACCTGGGCAAAGCCGCCGCCCGCGGCGCCGCCTTTCATGCCAAAACAGGGGCCCAGGCTGGGCTCACGCAGACAGATCATGGCTTGTTTGCCGATCCGGTTCATGGCGTCACCCAGGCCCACGGTGGTCGTGGTCTTGCCCTCGCCTGCCGGTGTTGGCGTGATGGCGGTGACCAGGATCAGCTTGCCGTCGGGACGGTCATTCAACGAAGCGATATAGTCGGAAGCCACCTTCGCCTTGTCGGCGCCATAACGGTACAGGTGCTGGGATGGGATCGAGAGTTTCTCGGCGATCTGTTCGATCGGCAACGTGGCCGCCTGCCGGGCGATTTCGATATCTGGTTGCATTTTTTTGGTTGTCCCCTATCCAACGTCAACAAAAAGGTCTCTAAATTTCTTCCAGGCCGCACCATTCGGCAATGAATAATGCCATGGCCTGGGTGTTCTGACGCACGGATTCCAGATTGACTCGTTCGTCAAAGCCATGAATGGCATCCGATAAAGGTCCGTAAACCAGGCCCGGAATATCCGCATATAGTCCAAAGAATCGTGCATCCGTGGTGGCCGTGGTGGCGGTTACCTGCAACGGCTTGCCATAGGCTGCCTCATGCGCCCGGCCCAGGATCGCCTCCGCCTCATCGGCGCCTTGCAGAGTATACCCCTCGGCCATTAGGCCATGATAGGTGATCTGGGGCGGTGCGTTGCGCAGAAACGCGTCCTGGCTGGCCGCATCGCGGATGCAATCCTCCAGTTCCGCCCGCCGCGCCGCCAGATCATCGCCCGGATAAACCGCCACGCGCAAATCGAACACGCACCACGACGGTACGGACGAGGCCCAGTCGCCACCCTCGATCTTGCCCACATTGAAATTGAGGGGATGGTCATGGTCGGCATAATGAGGCTGATCGACCCGCTGCTCGTTCCATTTCACCTCAAGCTTCTTCAGACCCTGGATCAATACGAATGCCGCATCAATGGCGTTCGAGCCAGTGCCCGCGTAGGCCACATGCACCGGGATGCCTTGAACCTTGATCTGCAACCACATAACGCCAAGCTGAGCCCGGATCAGACAATCGCCAAGAGGTTCCGGAATCAAGGCCGCCTCGGCCCGGTAGCCGCGCGCCAAACAGGCGAGCGCGCCGTTGCCGGTGCATTCCTCCTCGACCACGGATTGCAGAAAGACGTCGGCGCCCGGGTGCCAGCCCTGACCTTTCAAGGCCTTCAGCGCATACAAGGTGCCGACAAGCCCGGCTTTCATATCGCCCGAGCCCCGGCCATACATCCAACCGTCGTCGATCCGCGGCTCGTAAGGGGGTGATGTCCACATCTCGGGCGGCCCTTCGGGCACCACGTCGATATGGCCGTTCAGGATCAGCGATCGGCCCCTGGGCACCTCGCTACGATGAGCGCCGACCACGTTGAAGACATTGTCATAGTCAGCATAGACCGGGGAAAAGCCCGGCAGATGGCTGATCTGATCAACGTCAATCTGCCAACGGTCAACACCCAGGCCATGTTCGCGCATGGCCTGGGCCATGAAATCCTGGGCTGTATGCTCCTGGCCTCGGCGCGACGGGAACTTCACCAGTTCGGCGGTAAAATCCACCTGTTCATCAAAGCCAGCATCGACGGCATCCTTGATCCGCCCGGCAATGGCGCTATCCAGCATGTATTTTCCTCCGGTCCACGGCGCGGATATGAGGATAGGACCAATGTGCTATCGGGGCCAGTCTGAACGGGTCATTTTCGGACAGGTGTTCCCAAAATAAAAAAAGCAGGTATACCTGCGTCATGTCTCAATCTTCTCGGGCTGCTTTGGCGCGTTGCAGTGGAATGCCCATGGAAGGTAACAACGCGGGCTAAGCGTGTTTTCCCTTTGGCATAAGAGGCGAAGACCTAGACGACTGCTAGGTTTATGCAAATTACGTTGTAGACGGAAAATTTGCCATCTTCTGGGCGGAAAAGCCAAAACAGGTCGCCAAGAATGAGCGGTCTCATTGAGGCCCGCGCGCATTGCACCTGTAATCTATGTCGGAATTCTGCATCTCACACCAATCTCCGCGGTACCGTGTCGTCAAACCTCTTTTCAAAAAACAACTCATCATTGTCCCAACACTGCAGTTCTGCGGAAATGTAGAAAAACTCCCTATCGCAGTGGATCTCACCGCGCGCCAGAATGCGCCACAGTCCGTCCTCGCGGCCCCCTACATGCTCCCATACTGCTTCGCCCCGAGCTGTGGTCGGGTCTTGCGGCAGGATAGTCCAAGTTTCCACCATACGATGACCAGCGATCATGTCGATGTCGAGATCGCGGACCTGCCCGAAATCGCAATCAACGCGGGTAATGGTTTGGCCGCTAACGGGGTTCTGTGTTGTTTCGCGGGCATAGGAAGCCGGCCGCATAACTTCGACCTGTTGCGCTGATGAGCCCTCGGCCGCTTCGAAACACCACTCGTCGCTCGTGGCTAACGAGCGCACGGGCAGTCCCACCCGACCGGCCCGCAGACGCAAGGTCATCGGTTCTGGCGACGGCCAGATAAAGGGCCAATAGGCCGTCGAAACCGCCACACGGAGGCGATGCCCGGCCGGTAGGCGATAGGCGATTTGATCCAAGGTCAAAATGACTTGAAAGTCCTCACCTGGTACCAGTGGCATCGGCGTTTCGTGAGATTGCCGATGGGTCAGGTTCAATACGCCGAAGGTGATATGTGCGGAAGTTCCGTCGGGTCGCAGGTCGCATAACCGCACCGCCACTTGACCGGTGGATTTGTCGCTGCTGCCAGTGAAACAAACAATTGGAGCGCCAACGATGTCCCAATCCAGTTCCAGGGCCGGGCTGTCAAAACATAATGACTTGTCATCGTCGACGCTCTGGTCGTCTGGGAGCTCATCTCCACAGGCAAACGGAAAATATTCCCCAGATTGCGCGCCGCAATCCTGTACCGAGCAGATTCTCGCGTCGATCCTCGTCGGTACTTCGCTCAATGACCCTTTATCGGCGAAATGGAGGAAATGCGGCAAAATACCCGCTGCCGGCCATTCCGGCTCGGCAATCCAACGGCCGGTCCGGAAGGGGTGCCAGCGTTTCGGCTTCGAAGAATCCATCACATAGGCCCGATAGGCCGGGTCTTGTTCAACGCCAGTCGCCTCTCCTCTGAGCCAGCGGTCCCACCAGCGCTTAGCTTCCTGTAGGAAACCGATAGCCGGTGCCGGGCCGGCGATGTGAGGATATTTATGAATCCACGGGCCGACAATGCCCTTGACGGGCGCTTCAAGATTTTCCACTAGATGGCTGACGGTATTACGATAACCATCATGCCAGCCACCGATCGATAGAACCGCCACCTTGATAGCGCCATAGTCCTCACAAACTGAACCGTGCTTCCAATAATCGTCCCGATGCTGATGGCGTAGCCATGTCGACAGGTGGAGCGGTTGACGAGTTAGTCGCTCCCGCCAAATTTGATGCCAATTGTTGCCAACTAATGCGCGGTCTGGTGGCCGCGCTGAATAGGCTAGCATGGTCATAGACCAACCAAAATTCTCGATCAGCAGACAGCCACCTTTGTAGTGGATGTCATCGGCGTAGCGATCCACCGACGAGCAGATGGAGATCACCGCCTTCAAGGCCGGCGGATTGAGGGCTGCGACTTGCAAAGCGTTGAAACCGCCCCAGGAAATACCCATCATGCCGATATTGCCATCGCACCAGGGCTGCTCTGCCAGCCAAGCTATAACGTCACAGGCATCTTGCAATTCTTGAGCGGTGTATTCATCCAATAATAGGCCGTCCGATTCACCGCTACCACGCATATCGACGCGCACGCAGGCATAGCCATTCCCGGCGAACCAGGGATGGGTCACCGCGTCCCTGGGCGCAGTGCCGTCGCGTTTTCGATAAGGGATATATTCGAGAATAGCCGGAACTGGTTTCGTAATGGCGCTTTCGGGCATCCACACTCGTGCCGACAAGCGGCATCTGTCGGGCAAGACGACGCCTAAATCCGGATTCTCCACCACTTTGTGGTCAAAATTATCAAGATATTTCACGGTGTTCGTCTGCCCTATGGCCGGTGGGCTATTTAGTACTCGCCAATGGCGTTAGACTGGCAATTCAAATCTCGCTAAGACAATAAATCGGCGGCGGAGAAGCCCGCCGCCGCCGATTATGGTTGGAAGGATTGCCTGTTACCTACTCTTAAGCGAACCACCAACGTTCTGCCGCCTTACTACCGTCGAGTTGCCAATTGGCTGCGACGTCCTTGTCATGAGCGACCTTCTTCGAGAGACCTTCAATATAGTTGGCAAACATGGCGACAATGGCGCCACCGTCGTCATTAATTAGACGTTGGCATTCCGCATACATAGTGCGGCGTTTACTTTCATCCAGTTCGCCACGAGCTTGGATGGCTAGTTTATTGAATTTTTTTGCGCCGTCTGTGGTTTTCCAAGCGGTGTCGTTCCATTTGGTGGAATCTACATAGGCCGAGCTGAACATCCAGTCTTCGGTTGGACGACCGCCCCAATAACAGGCACACCAGCCTTTTTTGTTCCAAACGTTAGACCAATAACCGTCTTTTGGCTCCCGTACGACTTCTATATCGATGCCAACTTCCTTAGCAGAAGCAGCGATCAATTGCGCGGCGTCGACGGCTCCGGCAAACGCGGCGTCTGCAGCCGAGAGTTTAATCTTACCAGAGTGACCCGACTTTTTGTAGTGGTAGGCTGCTTTGTCCTTATCGAACTCGCGCTGGGGTAGGTCCGAAGCATGGTAACGGTTTGCTGTCGAAATCGGATGATCATTACCCAAGGCACCATGACCGAGTAGAATTTTATCAACCATTTCCTGACGTTTCAGCGACAACTTCAAAGCCATGCGTAGATCGTAATTTCCAAACGGTTCAACATCCAAACGCATTGGAAAGGTGTAGTGCAGCGTGCCAGTATTTTCCAAGATTTTGATATTGGGGTTGCGCGCCAGCAAGTCCACCGTTTTAGGATCGACCCGATCAATAACGTCAACATTGCCGCTCATTAGCGCATTTTGCCGCGCTGTAACGTCAATCAAAGACAGGAACAACACTTCATCGAAATGAGCCCGCCCGGACTTAAAATAATTTGGATTGCGTTTGGCCTCTGCCCGAACACCTGCCTCGTATTTCGTAAGCTTATAGGGGCCGGTACCGATCCCCGCATTCGGATCAACCTTACCATCCTTGGAGGGCATGATCACCAAGTGGTAATCGGACATTATATAAGGAAAATCAGCGTTCGCTGATTCTAGCTCGAAGGCCACCTTATTATTGCCGTCTTTACGGATATTTTTTACAGCCGTCAAAAGACCTTTGGCCGCAGATTTTGATTTTTCGCCCCGGTGATAGTTGAGTGAGGTGATGACGTCATCGGCCGATAGGGTTTTGCCATTGTGGAATTCAACACCATTTCGCAATTCAAAAAACCAAACTTTGCCGTCGTCACTGGGACTAAAATTTGCCGCTAGATCCGGAACCAAATCGCCCTTGTTGTCCACTTCGGTCAGATGGTTTCCGTATAGAAAACCGACGCCAGTCATAAAGCCATTTTCGAACGTCGCGGGGTCTAGTGAATCCGTGGTTGAGCCGTGCCCCAAGCCAAACCTAATTTTACCACCCTTCTTTGGCGTGGCGGCCATGGCGTCGCCCGCCATCGAAATAGCTGTGGGTAGGGTGATCCCCGCCGCCAGCATCGATAAGATGAACTGCCGTCGATCGATTTGCCGCGTCGTAAGCTTTTTGGTTTGCTGGTCAAGGTAAATCGTATTCATGGTGTCCATTGTATTTTTCCCTGTTAGAAAAAAAGCTGTCTCCGCCGATTTGAATAGCTCCTAGACGAAGTTGGAGACTTTCGCCTAATGTTATCGTGATTTGTTGCATATAAGCAAATGTCGACAGCAAGTCTCTGGGTAGGTAGCTTCACTGTAGGCGAAGCCAGATGTTCTAGCCAGGTTAACAGACGTTGCAAGCTTGACCTGGGTGTTTGAGAAAATATGGAAGGGGGTAAATTTGCACCCCATCGTTTCCACGGTACTGAAGCGCTTTGTTTTGGGCGTGATGACGCTGTTTTTGGTTTCGTTGATTATTTTCAGTTCCATTCAAATGCTGCCCGGAGATTTCGGCGAAGCGGTTCTGGGGCAGGCGGCTCTACCTGAGACGGTGAAAGCCTTCCGCGAGGAATTGGGCTTGGATAAGCCGGCATGGCAGCGTTATCTCAACTGGGTCGCTTCAGTGACGCAGGGGGACCTCGGCACATCGTTTTCTGGTCGGGCCGCATCTGGTATCGATCGATCACGACCAGTTGCCGATTTAGTAGCGCCAAGATTATGGAATACACTTTTTCTTGCGGGCATGACAGCGGTGATAGCCGTACCGTTGTCGCTATTTCTTGGCATTACCACAGCGCTTTACCGTAATTCCATTTATGATCGAGTGATCAACTCGTCAACACTGACAACAATTTCTTTTCCGGAGTTTTTTGTCGCCTATATTCTAATTGTCTTGTTTGCGTCGGTATGGCCGATATTACCATCGCTCGCAAATGTGACGGAGGCAACGCCACTGGGCGAGAGAATATACAAGGCCTCGCTACCAGCGATCACGCTGACATTGGTTATTGTCGCGCATATGATGCGTATGACCCGAGCCGCCATCATCAACCTAATGGCCAGCGCATACATCGAAACGGCGCGTTTGAAGGGCCTATCCAGGTCTATGGTAATTATCAAACATGCATTGCCCAATGCTTGGGCACCAATCGCCACAGTGATCGCGTTCAATCTGGCCTATCTAGTTGTTGGCGTTGTCGTGGTCGAAGTGGTGTTCGTCTACCCCGGCGTCGGGCAATTGATGGTCGATGCGGTTTCTAGCCGTGATATTCCAGTGGTACAGGCCTGCGCTTTAATTTTTGCCGGCACCTATATCTTATTGAATTTGATCGCCGATATTATCGGCATCGTCACCAATCCGAGATTGTTACATCCACGATGAGCGGGGACAATGAAACCTACTCGGCTTCCGGGGAAGTTGCTCTCGTCCTTCAACGTCGCACCCGCGCTAAGCGCATTTGGATCAGCCTGAAAAATGCCCCGCCGACCGCTTGGTTTGGCATTATTGTCATTATTGCCTACTTGTTTGTGGCAATATTCGCTCCAGTGCTCGCACCGCATGGCGAAGCGCAGGTGTTTAAGAAACCGTTTGAGCCTTGGGGTGGAGAATTTCTTTTCGGCACGGACCAGATAGGTCGCGATGTCTTAAGCCGTCTAATATTTGGTGCTCGTAACACCATCGGTTTCGCCCTGGCGACGACACTATTGTCCTTCGTCATCGGTGGCTGCTTGGGTCTGGTTGCGGCAATCAACCGTTCTTGGCTTGACCAGGGTTTGAGCCGGGTAGTTGATGTGTTGATGGCGATCCCAAGTCTAATTTTCGCCCTTATGCTAATAGCTATCTTCGGCTCGACGATTGTGAACCTGATCATAATCATCGCCGTTCTTGATTCCACGCGGGTGTTTCGTTTAACCCGGGCGGTCGCAATGAATGTGGTCGTGATGGATTATGTCGAAGCGGCGCATCTGCGTGGAGAAAAGTTGGGTCGTATTATGAGACGTGAAATCTTGCCTAATATTATGCCGCCACTGGTAGCAGAATTTGGCTTGCGATTTTGTTTCGTGTTCTTGTCGATTGCAGCTTTGTCGTTCCTCGGTGTCGGTATCCAGCCGCCCACCGCTGATTGGGGATCTATGGTGCGAGACAATGCCTCGCTTATTCAATTCGCACAATATGACATTACCGCGGCCCTAACTCCGCTATTACCGGCCTCCGCCATTGCCCTATTGACCATTGCCGTCAATTTTGTGGTTGACTGGTTCTTGCATAAGACGAGTGGACTGCGCGATGAACATTGATCAGGGCAGAGGGCGAAAGGGCGATATCCTGTTGGAGATGAGGGAGATCGTGATCGATGGCTTCAGCGATGAGCGCTGGCATGAAATCATTAAGGGCATCAATCTGACTCTGCGGCGAGGCCAAGTGTTGGGATTGATCGGCGAATCTGGTGCTGGAAAGTCGACGCTAGGTCTGGCGGCTATGGGGTTCGCCCGTCCGGGCTGTCGCCTTACTGGCGGTAGCATTAGATTTGACGGCATCGAATTGATGGGTATGCCGGAAGGCGAACGGCGACGATTGTGGGGTAACCGTATTGCTTATGTGGCGCAGTCCGCCGCCGCTGCGTTTAATCCAGCACACCGGTTGATGGATCAAACAATCGAAGCAGTAGTAAACCAAGGCAAGATGAGCCATCGCGAAGCCAAAGCCGACGCGGTCGATCTCTTTGGTAACTTGCAATTGCCGGATCCAGATAACATTGGCTTTCGTTACCCGCATCAAGTCTCCGGCGGCCAATTACAACGAGTGATGACGGCGATGGCCATGTCACCGCGTCCGGATTTGATAATTTTCGATGAACCAACCACTGCTCTGGATGTTACCACCCAGGTCGAAGTGCTGGTGGCGATGCGCGACATCGTTGACAAATTCCACACTGCCGCCATTTACATTACCCACGATTTAGCCGTAGTGGCGCAGATGGCTGATGTCATCAAGGTTTTGCGCTACGGTTTGGAAGTGGAGGAAGCCGACACTCGTAAGATGTTGGCGGAACCAGAGATGGATTACACTAAATCGCTCTGGTCCGTGCGCGCTTTGGAAAAACCCGAGAATAAGAGCGAAAACATCTCATTATTTATTGATGGTGTCGATGCCGCGTATGGCGGCGGCGTCAGGGTTCTAAACAACGTTTCTATTAAATTACCACGTGGCCGAACCGTGGCGGTAGTGGGGGAATCCGGGTCGGGTAAATCAACCTTGGCGCGTGTTATAACTGGACTATTGCCGCCGTCAAAAGGCGTCGTAGATTTTAATGGCGAAGCTTTGCCGTTGGCTCTGAAGGACCGGAGCAAGGACCAGTTGCGACGCATTCAGATGATCTACCAGATGGCTGATACGGCAATGAATCCAAAGCAAACGGTTGGTGAAATTATTGGTCGGCCATTGGAATTCTATCACGGCCTCCGCAGCCGCCAGCGCGATCAGCGCGTGGTCGAATTACTGGAAATGATAGAATTGGATGAAGGCTTCATTGATCGTCTGCCCGACGAACTTTCCGGTGGTCAAAAACAACGGATCTGCATTGCCCGGGCGCTGGCGGCCAATCCGGAAATCATCATCTGCGATGAAGTCACCTCAGCTCTCGATCAGATTGTGCAAGAAGGTATTCTGCAACTCTTGCTACGGTTGCAACAGGAATTCGATATAACCTACCTCTTCATCAGCCACGATATCGCCGTGGTGCGCGCAATTTCCGATGAGATCGTGGTGATGTTCCAGGGCAAAGTGGTGGAACAGGGTCTAAAAAGCGATATCCTCTCGCCGCCGCATCCAGAATACACTGAACTGCTGCTCTCGTCGGTTCCGGAAATGAGTCCGGACTGGCTCGACCAGGTGGTGAAGACTCGCACCGTTTAATGTCGTGTTTAAATAATTCCAACCCACCGATTTGTAGTCAGTAGGCCACGGGTTCAAATCCTATTGCCGTCGCTAATTAATTCAAACGCTTAGCTGGGATCGGTTACGCCTTTGTTGGTTGAAAATTTTGCTGGGGACACACTGGGGACATTTTCTGCATTAGTTTGATGACCTGGCTCGGCTGAAATTTTGGCTAAAAATAAATTGCAATCCGCTAAGGTCTGGTCATGGGAAAATCCTGCCGCTACGCTTACTAAGGATACATTTTACATGAGAAATCCCACCCTTGCCTCATTTTGATGTGCGGTATTAGGCACCTGTACCAGTGTACGAGTAAACACCCACAAAACAGATACTGTTTCGAATCCAAAACGAGTTTTGCTAGCCATGCGCTTAGCGGAAATGGGTTGCTAGTGCTCTGAATTTTGATGATTTGCTCCACGGATGGGTTGGTGTAGGATGGGCTAGCAATAGAGAATGTGGCGGTTTTAGTGGGGCGAACGATGTCTGGGGCAGGATTGTTGGCGGGCCGGCGTGGGCTGATAATGGGTGTGGCAAATAACCGCTCGATCGCCTGGGGCGTGGCCAACGCGGCAGCCGAACAGGGTGCGGAGCTGGCCTTTACCTTTCAGGGCGAGGCACTCGAAAAACGGGTGAGGCCTCTGGCGGGCTCTGTTGGATCGGAGTTCGTCATGCCTTGCGATGTTACCGACGATGGCAGCATGGATGCGGTGTTTGCGCAAATCGCGGACAAATGGGGCGACCTGGATTTCATGGTTCACGCCATCGCCTACGCTGACAAGGACGAACTGGATGGCCGTTATGTGGATACTACGGCGGGCAATTTCGCCCGCTCGGTCGATATCTCTTGCTATTCCTTCACTACTCTGTGCCAGCGGGCGGAAAAGCTAATGCCCAACGGTGGTTCCATTGTGACCTTAACCTATTATGGCGCTGAGCGGGTAATGCCTCATTATAACGTCATGGGCGTGGCCAAGGCGGCGCTGGAGGCTAGCGTGCGGTATCTGGCGGTCGATCTGGGGCCCAATAAAATTCGCGTCAATGCCATTTCCTCCGGGCCTATCAAGACCCTGGCCGCATCGGGCATTGGCGATTTCCGCTATATCCTAAAATGGAACGAATACAATTCGCCCATGCGCCGCAATGTTGGTATTGACGAGGTTGGCGGTGCGGCGATGTATTTGTTAAGCGATCTGGGCAGCGCCGTCACGGGCGAAACCCATCATGTGGACTGCGGCTACAATGTGGTTGGTATGAAGGCCGTGGATGCACCAGATATCAGCACCGTTTAGTACATAGATAAATCATGTCGCATAATTCCTTCGGCCAATTATTTCGGGTTACCACCTGGGGTGAAAGCCACGGACCGGCCATTGGCTGTATCATCGATGGCACGCCGCCGCTGTTGCCGCTGACCGAGGAAGATATCCAACCCTGGCTGGACCTCCGCCGGCCTGGCACCTCGCGCTTTGTCACCCAACGCCAGGAGACGGACCAGGTACGTATCCTCTCCGGTACCTACGAGGGCAAGACCACGGGTGCGCCGATCAGTCTACTGATCGAAAATGTTGATCAACGCTCCAAAGATTACGGCGCCATTGCCGACACCTTCCGGCCGGGCCATGCTGATTACGCCTATCACGCCAAATACGGCATTCGCGATCCCCGCGGCGGAGGTCGCGCCTCTGCCAGGGAGACCGCCTGCCGGGTCGCCGCCGGCGCCGTGGCGCGTAAGGTGCTGGGGAGCGGCATCGTGATCCGCGGTGCCCTGCGGCAGATCGGCGAACATGCGGTTGCGGATGAAAACTGGGACTGGGCGGCGGTGGGCAACAACGCCTTCAATTGCCCCGATGCGGCCATGGCGGCGGTCTGGGAGAATTATCTGGACGAGATCCGCAAGGCGGGCTCGTCCATCGGTGCGGTGGTGGAGGTGCATGCCTCTGGCGTGCCGGCGGGCTGGGGCGCACCGGTTCATGGTAAGCTGGATACGGATCTGGCTGCCGGCATGATGAGCATCAACGCGGTCAAGGGCGTGGAGATCGGCGCTGGCTTTGCCGCCGCCACCTTGCGGGGCGAGGATGCGGCGGACGAAATGCTGCCGGGCAATGATGGCCCTACGTTTAGCGCCAACCATAACGGCGGCATTCTGGGCGGCATCTCGTCGGGTCAGGACGTCGCGGTGCGGTTCGTGGTCAAACCGACATCATCAATTCTTATACCTCGGCGCAGTCTCGATCAAAGCGGCGCGGCGACCGAGGTTCAGACCAAGGGCCGCCATGATCCCTGCGTCGGCATCCGCGCCGTACCCGTGGGCGAGGCCATGATGGCCTGTGTGCTTGCCGATCATATGCTGCGCCACCGCGCACAAATCGGCTAGGCGATGACACGGGCGCATCTACACGGCTTGGCGGCCTTGTTGCTAATTGGTGGCGGTGCCCTGTTCATCTTCACCGAGACCGTGGCGCCGGCCCTTGCCGGTCTTGGCTGCACTGCCGCCGCCGCGTTGTTGTTGGTCATAGCCTGGTACCGGGAGCGTTCAAAAAATGAGTGATAGTGACGTGGATCTGACTGATCCGGCGAGTTTCGAATACTGGATTGTCGAGAACGTCCGCATCGCTGATACGGATATGGGCGGCCATATCAACAACACTGCCATCGCAGCCTATGTGGAAAGCGGCCGGGTGGCTCGCCTGCGCACCGCCATGGAGCAACGCAGCGATGGCGAACGTTGGGTCATTGCCCATGTGGATATTGACTTCCGGGCCGAAGCGCAACCGCCCGGTCAGGTCCGCATCGGCACTCGGCTGATGCTCCTGGGCACCAAGTCCGTGACCCTGGGCGCGGGCATCTTCATGGCGGACCGATGCCTTGCCACCGGGCATTCCACCATGGTTTTCCTGAACGGTCCCGACACCGCCGTCATCCCCGATGCGGTACGGCAAAGCCTGGCTGCCAGCCCGAAAGATTAAAGCCGGCGGAATTGCCTGAAACGGCGCCCAGACCTTTAAGAATCAAGCAATTGTGGCAATCATTGAAGTCGCGCCTGAACCGTCCTCAGTGATTCCGATTGATTGAAAATTGCTCTATCCCAAATTTTGCAGCAGGAAGCGGAATTTGATCGAGGTCGATGGCTCGACGTCGCGGTCGCGGGTGAAATTCCGCTCCACCGTGATACCAAAGCCGATGCATTCATCCAAATATTGCACCCCCGCGCTGGCACGGATTTGACCGCCATCGTCGCGTAGGTCTCGGCGGCTTTCCATCGTGGCGATCCAACGTTCGCTGATTTGCCAGCGCAGGGAGTTGTACAGTTCTTCGCGCGCCTCTAGTTCATCGGAGGTCTGCTCCCGCTCCAGCGAAACATAGGAAGTGTTAAAGCGCAGAAATTTGGGCCCGGTGGAAAAATAAACTTCATTGCGGCGCAGAGAGAAACTGTTGCGGTCCAGGCGAAGTCTGTTCGTCAGGTCAAAATACGGCGAGGGTGCCAGGGTCAAGGCCATGACATAGTCCGAGCGATGATCGTCCAGACCGGACTGTTCGGCGAAGGTGTCATCGTCACGTGCCCGAAATACTTGGCCCACGGTCAGGGTCGTGTAGCCGCCTGAAGCACCAAGCAATGAGGCTCTCGCACCCAGATTGGCGCGTGGGCCACTTTCAACCCGGTCATGGCCGGGAAAGCGGTTCAGGCTGAACAAATTGGTGTCATCGAACTCCAGACTGCGGCTGTCTTCGTTTGGGATTTCCTTCGGATTGCCGCCGTAGGGTGCGAGAATGAATTGCGCCACCGGCTCGATTACCTGGCGCACGCTGCCATCGCGGCGCACAAAGGGAAAGCGCCATTCCAAGGCCATCAAGGGATGCAGGCGCGCCTGCAGACCGTTGTTGCTGGGCGTGTTGGCGGACTGGCCAGGTTCGACAAAACCGTTCAACCAGTAAAGATCCAGATCAAGCTTGGTTGTAAGCGTGTATAAATCGCCGGCGGGCCCGACAAAGGGCATTTGCCAGCTGCCATGTGTGCTGAGCCGCCGGCTGTCAAAGCCGTCTTTGCGGTAAAGGGAGACGGCGGAGGCATCGAAATACAAACGTCCCGGCAGGCGCTCGGGCGCCACTGTCACGGCATATTGCATGAGGGGCGCCACATAGGGCGTTGTGCCGGCATCATCCTCGGCCTCCAGGCCCTGAAAGGCATAGGTCGACGCGGCGATATAATTCCGGTCGCGGAAACCCTCTAAGAACAGATCGGTCGTCAAGGTATCTTCATCGTCGAAACCATAACGGTTCAGGTAGGTATCATCCGTGGCCCGGGATAGATCAAAACCCCAGCGCCACGTTTCATCAATGCCAAAACGGCCCAGGGCGTTGATATGGCCGCGAAACTCCTTGTCGTTCAGTTTTTCGTTATTGTCATTGCGCTCGTCCGTATAGGTCAGGCTGGCCTTGCCTTCGTAACCACCATTTTCAGTCAAGGCCCTGTATTCGCCCGTCAAAATGGCGCCTTCTTCCGTGCTCACGATGGGTGCGAAGGTAAGATCCCGTTCGTCGTCAATCGCCCAGAAATAGGGCACGCGGATCATTGTTCCCATCTCCGAAGACGAACTGAATTCTGGCGCCAGAAATCCGCTTTTGCGTGGCGTCAGCGGATCAACATGACGAAAATACGGCGTATAGGCGATAGGCACGCCGTAGATTTCCAACACCGCGTCGCGGTACTCGATCTCGTGGGCGTCACGGTGGTGGATCACCCGCACCGCCTTTAGCTGCCACAATGGTGCCCGCTCGGGATGTTCGCGGCAGACCTCGCATGGTGAATAGACCGCTTTGGCCATTTCCAGACGGTTGGCGTTATGGCGCCGTGCCCAATTGGCGGCAAAGCGGGATTTATCGGTCAATAGAATGCGGACGCTCTCGATAAAGCCTTGCGTCAGGTCTTCCGACAATCGCAGGTGTTCGGCGAAAATGACCTCCCCGCTTGGCTCCATCAGGGTCAGATTGCCTGACGCGGTGACCACGCCATCTTGTTGATTGTAACTTACGCTGTCGGCAAGAAGGACCCGGCCGGCGCTGCTGATTTCCACATTGCCCCTGGCGGTGACCTGGCCCAGTTCACTATCATGGATCATCCGGTCCGCCGACAACAGGAACGGCGCCTCGCCCACTTTCCCCGCGTTCTGCGCCAGGGCCGGCGTTAGGGCCGCGAACAGCAGCAAAGGTATGAGTGCCATGCGGCATAACCAGGCCATTGCGCTAACCGTCCTCAAGGTGCAGTAACAGAGACAGGCCCAACAAGGTGCAAACCCCCGTTGGCGTCCAGGCAGCTAGGATAATGGGTAGATTGCCGGCAATACCAAAGGCATGCACCACGTCTGACACGAAATACAGCAGGAAACCCGTCAACACACCCGCCCCCAGCAACAGCCCCGTGTGGCCGGATCTGGTCAGGCGCAGGGAAAATGTCGCGGCTAGCAGGATCATGGCCGCCAACAGCAATGGCGTGGACAAAACACTGTGCCAATGCAGGCGATGCCGGGTGGCAGAAAAACCAGCGAGTTCCAGGGTTCGGATAAAGCCGGGCAAGGACCAGAACGACAGGGTCTGGGGCGAGGCGAAGCCTTCCTGTATCTGGGCCAGGGTCAGCGTGGTTTTGATCTCGTACTCCGGCAGCCGTAGCGCCGGTCTCCCGGCACGGGTCAGCAGGGCGTCGGACAGGCGCCAACGGCCATCCAGTAAAATCGCTCCCTTGGCATCGATCCGTCCGGTGAATTTGTCCGTGCCCTTGTATAGAAAAACGATGACATCCCGCAGCTCCGTACCAGCGGAGGAAACATGCCGGGCATGGATCACCGATTGTCCGAATTCGTCCGCCTGGCGCAACCATAGTCCCGTGGCTGAGACCGTGAGAAGACTTTGCCGGCCTTCGAGAAAGCGCCCTTCCAGCTGTTCATAGCGCGAAGACATGATGGCGGCCAGGGGATTGAAAAACGTCACCATGAAGGTACCCAACAGCAGGGCGATGACCAGGGCGGGGGCCAAGAATTGCCAAACCGATATGCCGGCGGCACGGGCAACGATCAACTCGTGGCTGCGCGTCAGGCGGGAAAAGGTCACGATGGCGCCAAACAAGGTCGCCACCGGCAACACTTTTTGCGCTAGGGATGGCAGGTTCAGTGCTGCCATGCCTAAAATCAAGCTAAAGCCCGCCGCATCATGGCCGGCGGCGCGGCGCAACAGTTCGACCACATCAATCAGAAAAATCAACGCCAGCAGAATACCCAGAACAAAACCGATACCGAGCAGAAATTGCCGGCCCAGGTAAAGGGAGAATGTTGGCGAAAGTCTCATCAGAGCGGGCCCGCGTCCGTCTGTGGCATGTCCTGTTGCGCTTGCCGGCGGCGGCGCCAGACCCTGCCGTTCAATAGGGTATAAAGGCAGATTGCCATGGCGAGAACGATATTCAGGTACAACAATGGGATCAGGGCCGGAACCTTGGCCGGGAGACTGACTAGGCCCAATCCCACCGCCCGTAACAAGGTGATGCAGCCCACCGCCGCCACTATGCGCCAGCGCCGGCCGCGGCGGTTGAATTCTCCCGACAGCACTGCCGCCAGGGCAATTAGGGTAAAGGCCAGGCTATAGAGGGGCGAAGCCAGACGGTCATGACCCTCGGCCCGCATACGGGCCGCATTGGCTACGTCGTCGGCGCCAGTTCCGGGCCAGAACAATTCGTGCAAATAGCGTTCACCCGGTTCCAGCCAGCGGTCTTCATCGCGCTGCACAAACTGGCTCAGATCCAAGGCATATCGGTCGAACTGCAGCAATGACAATTGTCCGGCACCATGATCAATCTGCTGGCGGTTGCCATTGACCATGATAAAGCGGGGCCCTCCCTTGGTCCGGACCATGGCGCCTTTCTCCGCGATCATGGTAACGGGGCGCTGCTTTTCGCGGCTGTCATGGACCAGAATGCCCAACATCTCGCCACCAGACTGCCGGGCCCGGATATAAACCGTCAAGCTGTCGCCAATGGTGTTGAAAGTACCCTCCTGCAACAGCACATACGAGAGATTGGTACGCAGCGAGGTTTTCATGTCCTTGAAGGCGCGCTGGCCTGTGGGCATTATATAGAGGGAAAGGAAATAGCCCGCCAAGGTGGTTGCCAGGGCTAGCAACAGGGCCGGCCGCGCCAGGGACAGATTACCCAGACCCAAGGCTCGCATGACGACGATTTCGCTGTCTCCGTCCAGGTTGTTGTATACGTACAATACAGCTGCGAACAGGGCGATGGGCAGGATAATGGTCAGCACGCTGGGCAGGATCAACAAGGTCAACTGGCTGAAGTATGACGCGGAAAGCCCTTTGTTGATGATCAGATCGACAAAGCGCAGGGATTGCGTCAACCAAATCACGCCAGTCAGCGATAATAGGAAGAAAACGAACGGTCCGGCCAACTGCCGAAGGATATATTTTTGCAATCTGCGCACGCCGTGAACCATACAGCGAAGGCCCCATACGGGAAAGGCCGTGGATCAATAGAATAGACCCGGCGGTTCGAATAAATTCGCCAATGTCCTATGGCGGGTCCGTGGCGAAGACGCGCTCGTGGGACTGTGATTTGAACTCGACAATATTACCGCAGCCATCCGATAGCATCATGATGTGCTGTTCCGCTGGCTTGCCCTTGAAGGACAGCCGTGGCGGCAAGGTGAATTCGACCCGCCGGATGGTCAGCCGCCGCTCCATTTCCTTCCATTCTTTCAGCGGCAGGATAACGCCAAAATGGCGCAATGGCGCCGTGTCTCCATCGGATTCAATTACACCATTGACCTTGCTGGCCTCGGCTGGGGCAAGATGGGCGACTACATGGTGGCCGAAGAAATCAATATCGAAACGGCTGCTGGCCTTGCGCCCCAATTCACAGCCAAGCATATCAACATAAAACGCCTTGGCCCGGTCAAGATCGTCGACCGGTATGGACAAATGAAAAAGCGGTTCCATGTCAGGTCCTTCTATACCTGGGCCACCTTTTCCAAAGGCTCGGACCGGCCTTCGGGCAGGTTATCATAAAGGTCCGCGATCAGGGCGGACTTCAACGATTGACGCGCCGGATCATCCCATAGATTGCGCCATTGCAGGGGATCATCGGTCAGATCGTACAACTCCCCCACATCACCGCTATCGTAATAAGAGGTTTTTTCGTAAGCCGTGCAAATATGCCCGTCGCGGTAAAGGGTGCGCATGGTGTTATCATTGCCGTCAAACCTATCCTGCCATTCCGTGATGGTGCGTTCATGTGTGGCGGTATCGCCGGGCGTGGTCGGCAGGGCCGTGCCCTGCATCCAATCCGGAACGGCCAGTCCCGCCAGATGGCAAATCGTCGGCGCTAGATCCACATGGCCGACTGGTGCCTCGATCACCGCCGGGGCGATACCGGTGCCGGGCGCCGGGCGCCAGATGAAAGGCAGCCGCATCAGGCCATCCACATGAAACGGACCCTTGAACAGCATGCCAAAATCACCCTGAAACTCGCCATGGTCCGTGGTGTAAAAGACATCCGTATCGCCACCCCAACCGAGGTTGTCGATATGGCTGACAACGCGGCCCACGGCCTCGTCAATCAGCTCGTTGGAAATATGGACCATGGCGTTGACTTCGCGGATCTGATCCGCCGTCAGGCGGGCATTCACCAGATCGGCGGGAACCTCGTAATTGAACTGGCCGCGCCCCTCGTACCATTCCAGCCAATGACGCGGTTTATCGGCCAAGATCTCCGCCACCTTTTCGGGCGAACCGGGATAGCCCGCTGGCAATTCCAGATCGCGCCAGTCGACGCGGTGTAGCTCGCTTTGCGGCGGGTCCCAAGGGTGATGGGGATCGGGGAAGCTCATCCAGACGAACCAGTCTTCGTCTTCATTCAGGCTATCCAGAAAGGCGATGGTCCGATCCGCCGTCCAGTCCGTGTGGTAATGCTCTCTTGGGATGGGATTGTGCCAAACCTGAGGCGCCAATGTGTCGCCGCCGCCCAGTCCGCTGGGTCCGCTTTGCGAGGTGTATTCGTGAAAGCCCTCGACCTCGCCGGGAAAATTATCCCGCAGCCAGCGGGGATAGTGGGTCAGACTGCGCCCGGCCCGCCCCGTGTGGCCGCATAGTTCCATATGATCGAAGCCACGATGCGGCCCGGTCTCGCCCTTTGTCGCGGCCCAGTTCTCGAAATAGTCCGTATGCGAGGCCGGCTCGAAATGTGCCTTGCCCAACAAAGCGGTGCGATAGCCATTCTGGTTCAGATAGGCGGCCAGATTGGGCGCATCCACGGGCAAGGGAATCCCGTTCGAGGTGACGCCATGGCTGCCGATATATTGCCCGGTCAAAATGGTGGCCCGTCCCGGCATGCAGACCGTGCACTGGTTACGCGCCCGGCGAAAGTTCAGGCCGCTGCTGGCCAGGGCGTCGATGGCCGGCGTCCGCGCTACCCCTCCGCCGGTACAGCCCAAGGCATCATGGCGCTGCTGGTCCGTGGTAATCAGTAGAATTTTGCGTCCCATGTATTTTGTTACTTTCTGGTTCGGTTAGCTAGGGCATGACGCCAAATCGGGCCACCGGTCCGGCTGGTTTGTGGCGGCGCATGAGGACACGCTCGAGAGCAGCGATCAGACGTGGCCGGGTTTCCGCCGGGTCGATGATGTCGTCGATCTTGGCTTGTTCGGCGGCCGGAAAGGCGCCGCAAAGATCGGTGAATTTGCTTTCCAACTCTGCCTGCAGGGCCGCCGGATCCGCCGCCGCCTCCAGATCCGCGCGATACGCGGCCTTGATGCCGCTTTCCAGGGGAATGGCGTTGAAGTCCGCAGTCGGCCAGGCCAGAACCGCGGATTGCCCGGCACCGTATCCGCCCATGGCGCAGGCGCCATAGCCAAAGCCCTTGTGCAGCACAAGCGTGAACAGGGGCACCTGAGCATAGGCAAAGGAATGCGCGATGGTCATACCGACGCGCAGCGCCGCCTCCTGCTCGGATTTCGGCCCGGTCATAACGCCGGGCGTGTCCATCAAGAAGATGATTGGAATATGATAGGCATTGCACAGGTCCATGAAGTGGCGGTGCTTGGTGCCGGCGGCGGCTGTGATGGCGCCGGACATTACCTTGGGCTGATTGGCGATGATGCCGACCGCTTGGCCGTTCAGGCGGGCGAAGCCTGTGATCATCATCTTGGCGAAATCGGGCTTTATCTCGAAAAAGCTATCCTGATCGGCGATCAACTCGATCACCCGGTACATATCATAGGGCCGGCGCCTGTTCTCCGGAATGATCTCACGCAGCACTTCCTGCGCCTGGGCCTGAACATCGGCGTCGCGGGGCAGCGCCGGGGGATATTGATAGGCGTTGGTGGGCAGGTAGGACAGGAACCGTTTGATCTGAGTGATGGCGTCGGCATCGTTCTCTGCCCGATTATCGCCGACACCGGATATGCGACAATGCAGATCGGCACCGCCAAGCTCCTCCTTGCCCACTGTCTCGCCGGTCGCGCTTTCCACCAATGGCGGCCCACCGGCGGCCAGCATGGCGGTGTCCTCGACCATGACAATGAATTCCATCATCGCCGCGATTAGAGCGGAATCGCCTGCCACCGGGCCCATGACCGCGCAGACTTGCGGCACGGTGCCTGAAAGCTTGGCGATTTCCATGAAATGATGCATGGGCACCAAGCCCTCGCCAACGGATTCATCGGTACGCGCGCCGGCGCCGTCGAACAGCCAGACCAGCGGCACCTGGTCACGGCCCGCCAGCTCCACCATTCTACGTTTCTTGATCAGATTGTTGGTGCCGACCGAGCCGCCCAACACCGTGAAATCCTCGGCGACGACGCTGACTATGCGCCTATCAATCCGGCCAAATCCCGTGACCACGCCATCGGCTGGGGTGCGCTTGCCCGCGACCTTTGGCACGGGCGTATGCGCGTGGGAAGCCAATTGGCCGATTTCCTCGAAGCTGCCGGGATCAAGCAGAAGATCGACCCGTTCGCGCACCGTCAGCTTGCCGGCGCTGCGTTGCCTCTCGATCCGCCGTTCGCCCCCCAGCAGCAGACTGTCGTCCTGCCGTCGCTGCAGATCCTCAAGCAATTCACGCATGCCGCCCTCCACATACTAGAATACCAACACTGCCATCCTGCACGGCATCGGCGCCGCGCGCCACGACTGATTTCCTGGGACTGTTTTCTCGCACAGAATTCTTGCCGCGACTTGCACTGGCGGCGATCAGCCGTAAGATACGTTCAGCTCAATCACCGCTCATTCTGGGGACGTTCATGAAGATCACTATCGCGGAAGCAAAATTACCCACCTCCGGCGCGCTTGTTGTCGGCGTTCTGAAGGGCGGCAAATTGTTGGCCACCGGCAAGGCCCTTGACAAGGCCTCCAAGGGCGCGATTTCCAAGGCAATCAAGGCCTCCCGCTTCGAGGGCGACAAGGGGCAATGGCTGGACGTGCTGGCCCCGGCGGGCGTTGGCGCCGACCGGGTCTTGCTGGGCGGCTTGGGTGATGGCAAGAAAGTCGACCAGATGGCGGTGGAGAATTTTGGCGGAACCACTTGGCAGCGCCTGGGCAATTGCGGCCTGAAGAGTATCGCCATCGTCTACGATCCCATTCCCGGCGCCAAAGTGGAGCTGGACATGGGCGCGGCGGCAATCGCTTACGGCGCCCGCTTAGCCAGCTACCGCTTTGATAAATACCGCACCACCTTGAAGGCAAAGGACAAGCCAAGCGTGACCGCGTTATCGGTTCTGGTGGAAGGCCCGGCGGCGGCGCGCAAACATTTCAAGGCCCTGGACGCGGTCGCCGGCGGTGTCTTCATGACCCGCGACCTGGTTAGCGAGCCGGCCAACGTGCTCTATCCCGACAGCATGGCGCAGCAGTGCAAGACCTTGTCTAAGCTGGACGTCAAGGTTGAGGTGTTGGGCGAGGCGCGCATGGCGAAACTGGGCATGGGCTCCCTGCTGGGCGTTGGCCAGGGCAGCCCCAGGGAAAGTCGCATGGTGGTGATGAGCTGGCAGGGCGCCGGTGCCAAGGCACAGCCGGTTGCTTTCGTGGGCAAGGGTGTGACCTTTGATACGGGCGGTATTTCGCTGAAACCCGGTCCGGGCATGGAAATGATGAAGTGGGACATGGGTGGCGCCGGCACCGTTGTTGGCCTGATGAAGGCCCTGGCCGGGCGTAAGGCCAAGGTCAATGCCATTGGTGTTGTCGGCCTGGTGGAAAACATGCCCGACGGCAATGCCCAGCGGCCCGGCGATATCGTCACCTCCATGTCGGGCCAGACAATCGAGGTCCTGAATACGGATGCCGAGGGTCGTTTGGTCCTCGCTGACGTGCTTTGGTACACGCAAAAGCGTTTCAAGCCGCAATTCATGGTCAATCTGGCGACCTTGACCGGGGCTATGATCATCGCCCTGGGCCATGAAAATGCCGGCATGTTTTCCAACAACGACAAGCTAGCCCAGCAGCTCCACGATGCCGGGCAGGATGTGGGTGAAGGCGTCTGGCGCATGCCGCTATCGACTGCCTATGACAAGAAACTCAATTGCGCCATCGCCGACATGAAGAATATCGGCGGCCGGGACGCCGGCTCCATCACTGCGGCGCAGTTCCTGCAACGGTTCGTCAACAAGGTGCCCTGGGCCCATTTGGACATCGCCGGCGTGGCCTGGGCCGACAGGGGTAAGCCAACCGTGCCGAAGGGCGGCGTCGGTTGGGGCGTGCGTTTGTTGGACCGGCTGGTGGCAAAGCATTACGAAGATGGGAAGTAGTCCACGGATTAGGTTCGACGCATGACCGATGTCGGGTTTTACCATCTGCTGCATTGGCCGTTGGAGCGCGCCTTGCCGAAACTGCTGGAGAAAGCCCTGGAACGCGGCCATCGGGCCATCGTCCTGGCCGGATCGAAACAGCGGGTGGAGGATCTGAACAGCGTTCTGTGGACCTACGAGGAACGCTCCTGGCTACCCCATGGCGGTGCCGGTGACGGTGAGGCATCGGAGCAGCCGATCTTTCTAACGGCGGAAGATGAAAATCCCAATGGCGCCGATGTGCTGGTCACGGTGGATGGCCGTGCGCCAGCCGGCACCGAGGGTTTTGCCCGCATCATCGACATGTTCGATGGCCGCGACGAGGCCATGGTCGCCGCCGCCCGGCAGCGCTGGCGCGGCTATCTGGACCAAGGTCTTGATCTGACCTACTGGCAACAGACCGAGGCTGGAGGTTGGGACAAGAAGACGTAAACGGAGAGGGGCATTTCATGGGTACCAACAAGATTGGACTTTTGCTGCAGCAAAAGGGTGCGACGCAGCCTTGTCACCGTTGCGGCCAGTTTGGCTTTACCGTCTTGAACGGTTTCACGAATTTTATCCTGCAGTCGAATTTTCGGGATGGCGTGGAAGTCGAGGGCGCATCCGTGCCCGTGGAGAATGTGGCCTGCGACAATTGTGGCGCTGTGACGTCGCGTGCGGTTGGCGCGCTGGGTTTGAAGTTGGATTAATTCGATTTTGAAAGGTTTGTATCATGAGTGGGCGATTGCAGGACAAGGTGGCGGTGATAACGGGTGGAGCCAGCGGTATGGGGCAGGCCACGGTGTACCGTTTCCTGGCCGAGGGGGCATCGGTTGTGATCGGCGATCTGAATGTCGAGACAGGTGCGGCGACCATGGCCGAGATTGAGAAACAAGGCGCGGCTGACCGTGCCGCTTTCATGGTCACGGATGTTGCCGAGGAAGCTGATGTCGAGGCCCTGGTGGCCTGCGCGGCCGGGAAATTTGGCCGCCTGGATTGCATCTACAACAACGCCGGCGTTGGCGGTGCGATCGGCCCCATTTCGGAAACCAGGGTCGAGGAATGGGATTTCACCTTCAATGTTCTGGTGCGTAGTGTCTTCCTGGGCATGAAACATGCGGCGCGCGTCCTGCAAGACCAGGGCGAGGGGGGCAGCATCATCTCGACCTCTTCCGTCGCGGGTCTGGGCGGCGGCGGCGGGCCGCACGCATATTCGGCGGCGAAGGCGGCGGTGGCCAATCTAACCCGTGCCGTTTCGGGCGAGCTGGCCAACTACCGTATCCGGGTCAACGCCATTGCTCCGGGGGTGATCACCACGCCATTGTTCCATGCCGGGCACGCGGAAAAGGCCGAGGCCATGGCGACGCGGATCGTGCCCTGGCCGCGCCTGGGAACGGGCGAGGATATTGCCGCCATGGCGGTGTATCTTGCATCCGACGAGTCTGAGTACGTTACCGGCCAGAACATGGTGGTGGACGGCGGCGTCACGGCGGCGGGGCCGAATTTGTGGGGTTATGGTCCCGACAGTCCCATACTGCGCAAATCCGGCGTCACCCACGGCAGCACTGGCGTGGACAGCGATATTCGGGATGTAGAGGGTTAGACCCTTTTAACCGAGGTAGAATGGCCGGCCCGCCTCGCGCAGCCAGATGCGTACCAGGTGGCGGCGGCGTTCAGGCTCCGGCCAGTCCTGAAATTCGGTGCGTCGGTGGCCCAATTGCTTGTTGTTGACGATTTGGATCTGGCCGCGCTGAAAGCCAAAGGTTTTGCCCAGGCCGCCGCGCTCTGAGACCTCCTCCAATACCTTGACGGCCTCGCGGCCACGGGCATCCATGTCCTCTTTGCACATGTCATAGCCCTGCTCGACCAGGCGGGGCGAGAAATTGGCGAACAGCTTTTCCCCATCGGATTCGAAGACTGGTGTAAAGGACAGGCGTTCGTCGTTTGGCGCATGCTCCATCTGCCGGTCGAAATAAAATGGTTCGTACAGGCGCGGCAGGATGTCGGGGTATTCCTCCAACAACAAATTATGCACCGTCTCGAAACTGACCAGCCCGCTGACGCCGCCTTCCTTGGCGGTTTGCAAGCAGAACAAGGCAACAAAATCGGGCGGCAGGTTAAATGCGTTGTCGGTGTGATAGCCCTGTCCACCGTTGGTCTTCGATGAGCGCACCCCGTTGCCGGCCAGCGCCTTTTGCCCCGTGTCGACGATATCGTATAGCATCGTTCCATCCCATTTCTGGGCGACGGGGCGGCTGATCATGGACATCAGCAACCAATAGAGCTTTGTCGCGATATCGCTTTTCAGGTGGTCCACGGGCACACGGTCGATGATCGCGAAACCAACACTATTGTGGATTTGTTCATGGACCCGGATCATGGCGGCCTGGCAGGCGGGCATCTCGAAGTCTTGTGGACTCAACGCCTCCGCCGGTAGCGGATTGGCCTCGATTATAGCCGCCGTCGCCTCCAGCTCGGCGATGCAATCACTACCCAGTTCGATCAAGCCATCATTTTCGAACATTGTTTCGGCCGCCCAGGTCATTGGGCTGGCCAGCGGCCGTTCCATTATTTCCCCCATAGCTTTGTCTTTCCCCATTTGTTGCCGTTCTTTATTCAAGTCTATGCATTTGTTGCCTGGGCACAAGCTGTCCCAGGGCGACACGTTTGACGCCCGCATCGGTGGCATCCAGGCAAACAGGATGCAGCGCCAACAGCAGGCGCCCAGCGGCGGTGCCACCCCAGAACCAATCGGCAAGTGCGTGACTGCTGGCGCGGCCCGGCTGCGCCGTCGCGGCCTCCATATAAAAGCTTTTCATATCTTCCGAAGCACCGCGAAAAGCTTGCCCCAGGCTGAGCTCCGTCGATGGACTGTCGGCGGCACCATTGTCGATCAA
Source organism: Rhodospirillaceae bacterium (assembly GCA_002731375.1). Lineage (GTDB taxonomy): Bacteria > Pseudomonadota > Alphaproteobacteria. Next base: position 35,964 of record PCBT01000046.1, read on the forward strand.
CAAGACATGGAGAAACCGCGCAGATGCTTCAATGTCCATTCTGGCCGCCCCAACAGCCGTGCGGCCCCGTGTCTCGGCGGCAAGTTTCTGCCATGGTGCGAGGCTCGAAATCTCCGCCAAAATACTGGCAAGCAGCGCCGGGATATCCGATGTCTCCGGCGGCGGCAAGGGGATGGGACAAGTCCACCCGGTCATGTCTACCTCGGCACTGCCGGGCGCCTCATCGGGAAAATCATCGAGGATTGGTGGGCCGTCCTGACGCTCGAGCAGGGCCAAGGTGGCGCGCAGGACCTTTGTTTGGAATTCCGGTTCATCAGGCGCCCCGAATGGACGGCCAAGTTCAAACGGCACCCAAAGGAAGCGTGGCGGCCGCAAGCGTTCGGTGTTGTTACGTACCAGGCTGATTCCCGCCGTCGCCACGCCTTCGTCTTCAATGTAGTGGGCCAGCGCGCCCACGGCGCGGGTGCAGTTGGGTCAGACCGGGACAAGCAAGGCGGCGTTAACCCCGTCCTCCTTTAACATCCGTCCTACCTCGCGCGCCGTCGGCTCGAAGGCATGGACCAACTGGCCGGCGCCGTTGAAGGCGTAGTGAAAGTTGGCGATGCCTCCGATTTCGCCCCGCTGTTCCATTTCCCGCAATCGATCCAGGGGGAAGACCACGTTGACATCCTGCTGAAATCCCGTGCGGTCGTAATTAACCGAGGCCTGGGTCATGACCAGATCATTCAGTTCCACATCGCCGGGGATCAGCCGATAACTAAGATCGCCAAGGTCGAAATTCTTGTCATCTCGGCGATGCAGACCGGCGGTGGTCACGATGGCAACCCGGCGCTCCTTCAGGGGCGAGCCCGAGACTCAGGGCTGGCTTTCAAAGGGCGGGCAGTCCTTGTCCAGCAAATGCTGAGCGGAGGCAGAATGAATATCTGTCAGACGGACCATTGCTACAGCCTATAGGTTTCGGCGGCGTTGTCGTGAAACAGCTTGCGCTGGTGGCTGTCCGATAGATCCTTCGTGATCTCCAAGAAACCACCGAAGATGGTGGCAAAGCCACCAACCATGCTGTCGACCGGAAAGTTCGAAGCGAACATGCAGCGTCCGACGCCAAAGATCCGAATGACATCGCGCACCACGCCCCGCTGCCGCGCAACGTTCCAGGCATGGCCGGCCTCGCCGATGCCGGAAATTTTGACCTTGACGTTTGGCTGTTCGGCCAGCTCCACCATGCCGGCTCGCCAGGCGCTCAAGCCGGATGTGGAGCGATCCTCTGGAACTCCGGCATGGTTCAGGACGATCGTGATGTCGGGGAAGTCCCGCGCCAGGGCGGCGGCCTCGCCCAGATGCCAATATCGGGTCTGCAATTCATAATGCAGGCCATATTTGACCAACAGCCCATAGCCGGCCCGCCAGATGGGATCGGACATGGAGCCTGGAAGCCCTACTTGCATTTGCTCAGGACTGGGTGCGGAGCTGGGTTTTTGCCGTACTGCGCGGACTAGGGGATAGGCTGCATGGCCGGCCAGCACATCGTGGATATCGTCCCGGTCGAACCAGGCTTGGCCAATGATGGCGCTGGGCAATCCCTCGGCCTCGGCCAGGTCATGCAGCCAGCGGGTCTCTCCCACGGGGTCGTCGGAGCGCCGCTCCGCTTCCATATGGACGCTGCCTGCGATCTGGAATTCCGCTGTGTCTTGGCGGTAATCGCTAGGTAGATAATCCCGCGACAGCGGCGCTACCGGGCCATAGCGGTGCGGCGGCGCGTCGGCGTTTTCCAGCCAGGGATAATTGCCCTGGCCCAGACGCCAAAAATGCTGATGGCAATCAATGATGGGAAATGCATCGGTCAATCGAGAATGTCCTCAAGCAAATGGCGGCCTTCGCGGTCCTCGATCTCCAGCAGCCACAAGTCCGGGTCCATGTTCAATTGCCGCGCCATATAGGCATCGGCCTCTACCTCCGCCACCAGGGCATCGCCCCGTTCATCACCTCGTTCATCACCCAGGGCCCGGCGCCATTTCCGCCCGCCATCAAGATTGCTGCTGTCCATGCTTGAGGCGGGTGCCAGCACCATGCAACCGGGACCCAGATGATTGACCTTGATAAAGATGGCGCCGGCGGTGTTGTCGCCGTGGCGGACCACCATGGCCGGAATGGCCTGCAGGCCGCATTTGCGGATATGTGCCTTGACCCATAATTCGGTGGCGAGGCGCGGCTGCATCGGATGGATCAGACCTGGCCGTGGCGGTGGCAATCAACCACATGGTCGTTGACCATGCCCACCGCTTCCATGAAAGCGTAGCAAATCGTCGGGCCGCAGAATTTAAAGCCGCGTTTTTTCAGATCCTTCGACATGGCATCGCCCTCGGGGCTGGTGGTGGGCAGTTCGCCCATGCCCCATGCTTGGTTCACGATGGGCTGGCCATCGACAAAGGACCACAAATAATCGGCGAACGCCCCTCTGCCCGAACCCATTATATCCCGCCACAGGTTCGCGCCGGTGATGGTGCCCATGATTTTTGCCCGGTTGCGCACAATACCTGCATCGGCCATCAAGGCTTCCACCTTGGCATCATCATAAGTGGCGATCAGTTCGGGCTCAAAGCCATCAAAGGCGGCACGGAAATTGTCCCGTTTACGCAATATGGTGATCCAGGACAGTCCGGCCTGAAAACCATCTAGGATCAATTTTTCGAACAAGGCGCGGTCGTCCCACTCGGGCACGCCCCATTCCTGGTCATGATAGGCGATATAAACCGGGTCCTTGTCGCCGCACCAGGCACAACGGATCAAGCCGTCCTCGTGGTGGATTGTCATGCCTCGGCCTCCGGCAATTCGAAATCCGCCCAGGCGGGGAGTTGTAGCGCCACTGTCGCATCCCCCGCACGTAGGGTTTGCTCAAGCCCGCCCGATGCCGCCAGGCGGTCCAGTCTAACCAGGGCCAGGCCGCGGTCATTCTGGCCAGACCGCATGTTGCCGATTTCCCACTTTCCCGCCATCAGGGGCGAATCTGGTTCTGGTACCGGGCCATAAATGTGTACGGGCAAAAGACGTTTACGCACCAGGGCCCGGTATTTCGTGCGCGCCGTCAATTCCTGGCCCACGAAACAGCCTTTGTCGAAATCAACACCGTGCAATGCCTCGAAATTGCTTTCCAGCATCAGGGATTTATCCACCACCATGTCCTTGCTACCATCGGGCAGCGCCAGACCAAGTCGGAAATAGTCGTAATCCGCAGCCTCTGACGGATCAAGGCCGACAGCCGCCAGCAGCGCTTCTGCCTGACCACTTGGTGCAACGATACGCGCGCCGGCGCCGTCCAGGCGCGGGTCCAGAAAGGCTATGCCATCGCCAAGGGCTCTGGCGGCGCCTAGTCCCGTCAGTCCAAGTGCGCCGTCTACATCCGCGCCAAAGGCGGCGGCAACTTCCCATGTCTCCTGTTCGATTGTCACGTCGGCGCGCAGGCGGTACGTGTTCAGCCGTTTGGTCAATGTTTCCAGGCGCCCGGCCTCCGTCTCCAGTAACAGATCATCACCTTTGAGGCACAGGAAGAAATCAAACAGATACTTACCCTGTGGCGTCAGTAGCGCGCCATAGACGGCGCATTCCGGTGACAGACTATCCAGATCGCGGGTTATCAGCGCTTGCAGGAACGGATGTGCATCCGCGCCAGACAAACGCAACACGCCGCGCCCAGGTAATAGACAATAATTTGCTTCCATCATTCCCACCCCACTGGTTATACATGCACCTTGTCATGAGGCCTTGGCAAGACCTCATGAGCACCCCTTAACCCAGGTTAGCCGCCAACCAACAGGGACCCGCCGGTGCGGCGATGAAAATCCTGTTTATCTCGCATAATCGTCTTGGCGACGCCGTCCTTTCGACCGGACTGCTGGCGCACTTGGTACGCGCATATCCCGAGGCCCGTCTGACCATCGCCTGTGGTCCGGCGCCCGCACCCTTGTTGCGGTTGGCGCCGAATGTGGACACGGTGTTCGTGATGGAAAAAGCGCCCCTAGCCGGCCATTGGCGCCGTTTATGGCAACAGGCTGTCACGCAACGCTGGGACTTGGTGGTGGATCTGCGCGCCTCGTTGCTAGCTTGGCTGCTGTGGTCCAGGCAGCGTAAGGTCCTGCGGCCAAACGCGGTTAGCCTGCACCGGGTGCGCCATGTCGCGGGCGTCTTGAACCTGCCCGAACCGCCGCCGGCGCCCGAGCTGTGGCTGCGCCCGGAACACGAGCAGGCGGCGGGCGAACATCTGCCGGCGGGCGGGCCAATTCTGGCTTTGGGCCCCACGGCCAATTGGGGCGGCAAGCAGTGGCCCATAGAGCGGTTTTTGCACTTGGCCCGGCGCCTGATTAGCCCGGGCGGTCTGCTGCCGGGGGGGCGTGTCGCGGTGTTTGGTGGGCTGAACGAACGGACGGCGGCACAGCCTCTGTTGAACGGCCTGCCGGGCGATCAATTGATTGATCTGATTGGCCGGATTGATCTGCCCGTGGTGCTGGCTTGCCTGGCACGCGCCGATTGTTTTATCGGCAACGATTCGGGCCTGATGCACATGGCCGCCGCCGTCCAGGTTCCGACGCTTGGTCTGTTCGGTCCCAGCCGTGAGGAATTGTACGCTCCCTGGGGCGACAAGGCGGCCTTTGTACGTACCGACCTTGGTTTTGACGACATTCGCAACAATCCGGCTTACGATTACTGCTGCCAGGATAGTTGGATGGATACTTTGTCGATTGAAAAGGTGGAAACGGCGGTGCACGCCCTGTTGACCAGAGCTCGTGAGACGGCGGAATGACGAAGCCCATCCTGTCTGCGCTGGTGGTCGCCCATAATGAAGAGGCACAGTTGGCTGATTGCCTGGCGCAATTGGGTTTCGCCGACGAACTGGTGGTGGTGCTGGACAAATGCACTGATGGCAGCAAGGCCATTGCCGAAAGATTTGATGCAATCCTGGTGGAAGGCGCCTGGGAGATCGAGGGCCATCGCCGCAACGAAGGCTTGGACGCCTGTATTGGTGCCTGGATCCTGGAAGTGGATGCGGACGAACGGGCCAATGCGGCGTTGGGCGCTGAGATTCGAAGCGCCATAGACGGCCTGTCGGATGGCTATTTTCTGTTGCCGTTCGACAATTATATTGGCGAGCGTCTGGTGCGCCATGGTTGGGGCGGTTCATGGGGCGTGTCGGCGGCGCCTCGGCTGTCCGCCAGGGGTGCCAAGCGCTGGGGCGAGCAACGCATCCATCCATCCCTGAGCCTGAACGGCCCGCGGCGGTGGTTAAAGACGCCGATCCGCCATAACGTGGATAATGATATTTCCGATATGTTGCGGCGCTTGGACCGCTATAGCAGCGCCCGGGCGGCTGATTTGAGGGCCTCGGGTGATGTTGGCAATCTGGCCAGCAACATCCGGCGAATGTTCTCCCGCTTCATCAAATGCTATCTCTCCCGCAAGGGTTACCGCGAAGGCGCCTATGGCTTTCTGATCGCCTTGATGGCTGGGCTCTACCCGATCCTCTCGCATCTTAAAGCCAGGCTGGAGGACAACTAGATAATGCGGGTAATGCATTGCATGGCAGGGGCCCGGCATGGCGGGGCTGAGGCTTTCTTCACCCGTCTGGTGCTGGCGCTGCACCATGCTGGCCTGGATCAGCGGGTGCTGCTGCGGGGGGAGGAAAACCGTGAGCGGCAATTGGCTGACGGCGGCATCGCGGCGGTGACCCTGCCCTTTGGCGGTAAGCTGGATATAGCTACCCGGCTTGGCTTGCGCCGCGAGTTGCGCAGTTATAAACCCGATGTGGTGCTGAGCTGGATGAATCGGGCCGCCTCGTTCTGTCCTAAACCGGCGGGACGGTTCGTGCACTGCGCCCGTCTGGGTGGTTACTATGACCTGAAATATTATCGCACCTGCGATCATCTGGTTGGCAATACCAAGGGTATCGTCAACTATCTGGCCGAACATGGCTGGCCGGAGGAGCGGGCGCATTACGTGCCGAATTTCGTCTCCGCCGCGCCGGTGGCGCCCGTATCGCGCCGGAAACTTTCCACGCCGGATGATGTGGCGGTGGTGTTGGCCCTGGGGCGGCTACATCAGAATAAGGCTTTCGATGTCCTGATCCAAGCCATGCGCGGGCTACCGGACGTATATTTATGGCTGGCGGGCCAGGGGCCGCTGGAAGCTGAGTTGTATAACCAGGCGGTACATTTTGGGGTCGCGCCGCGTATACGCTTCCTGGGCTGGCAGGAGGATCCGGGACCATTCTACGCCGCCGCGGATGTAGTCGCCTGTCCGTCGCGGGCCGAACCTTTGGGTAATGTGGTATTGGAGGCCTGGGCCCGCCGTCGGCCTATTGTTGCCGCTGCCGCCGCCGGACCGGTGGAGCTGATCCGGGATGGTGAAAACGGCCTGTTGGCGCCTATTGACGATGCCGAGGCACTGGCCGCTGCCATCAATCGGGTGCTGGTCAGTCGGGAAACCGCATTGGCCCTGGCCCAGGCTGGTCATGACGATTATCTGGCGGACTATAGTGAGGCGGTGGTGGTGCAACGCTATTTGGATTTTTTCGCCAAGGTGGCGGGTAATGAGGTGACCGGCTAATGTGCGGTATAGCGGGCATCATGATGGCGGACGGCACGGCGCCCGGCCCGGCCACCCTTGACGCATTGCAGGATGCGTTGCGCCATCGCGGACCCGATGGCACTGGGCGGCATCTTGGCGATGGTATTGGCCTGGTTCATACGCGCCTGGCCATTATTGATCTGGAAACCGGTGAACAGCCCATTGTAGCTCCCGATGGTGCTGCCTTGATCGCCAATGCCGAGATTTACAATTACTTGGAATTGCGCGAGACCCTGGCGGAGGCACCGCTGAAAACCAAATCCGATTGCGAGCCGGCGCTGTACCTGTACCGCCGGGATGGCGTCGGCTTCGCCGATCAGCTGCGCGGTATGTATGCCATCGCCATTTATGATCCGGGCGAAGGGCAATTGCTGCTGAGCCGCGATCCTTTTGGCATCAAGCCGATTTACTACATGGAAGGCGATTTTGGCTTTGCCTTTGCTTCGGAACCAACGGCACTGATCGCGGCCGGGCTGGCCAGTTCCGGCATGCTTGAACAGCCCATGCACGAGCTGTTGCAGATGCAGTTCACCACCGGCCGGCGTTGTATCCACCCCCAGATCCATCGGGTTCTGCCGGGCGAGACCCTGGTAATAGCCCAGGGCCGCATTGTCGACCGCCGCCGGCGTGGCGCTCTGCTGCTCGAACGCCCTAGACGGCTTGAAGAAAGCGCCGCCTTGAAGGAGTTGGAGCAGATCCTTCTCGATAGTGTCGAAATCCATCAACGCTCCGACGTGCCTTTTGGCATGTTTCTTTCCGGCGGCATCGATAGTGCCGCCCTGCTGACCTTGATGGCCCGGTTGAATGAACAGCCCGTGCGCGCCTTTACCGCCGGCTTCACCGGCACCAAGGCCCACGATGAACGGGATCGGGCCCGCGCCCTGGCGCGGCAGCTGGGGGCAGAGCATCACGAGGTTGATTTTGGTGAAAACGATTTCTGGTCCCTGCTGCCTCAGGTTGCCGCCGCTATTGATGACCCGGCGGCGGATTATGCCGTATTGCCAACCTATAAATTAGCGGCGGCGGCCAAGGCCGAGGGTCTGAAGGTAGTGCTGTCCGGCGAGGGTGCGGACGAGCTATTTGCCGGCTATGGCCGCTATCGGGACGCGCAGCGCTCCTGGTGGGTGGGTGGGCCGCGCACCATGCGCCGGACCGGGCGCTTTGACCGTCTTGGCGTTCTGCGTCAGCCGTCGGATACCTGGCGGGATGGCATCCTGGCGGCGGAAAGCACCTTGGGTGCCAGCGATTTGAGCCGATTGCAGTTGGCCCAGGCGATAGATTGCGCGGACTGGCTGCCCAATGATCTGTTGATTAAACTGGATCGCTGTCTGATGGCCCATGGCGTGGAGGGGCGGACGCCGTTCCTGGATCAAAAGGTCGCCGATTTCGCCTACCGCCTGCCCGATGATCTGAAAGTGCGGGACGGCAAGGGCAAATATCTGCTGCGCCGTTGGTTGGCCAATGCCACGCCCATGGCCAATCCATTCGACCGCAAGCATGGTTTTACGGTGCCCGTGGCGGAATGGATCAGGGGCCGGGGCAATGAATTGGGACCGCTGGTGGCGGCGCAGCCGGGTATCAATGCCATCGCCCGCCCCGACAGGGTTGCGGCCTTGTTTCAAAATGGCGGTAAGCGTCGGGGTTTTGCCGCCTGGTCCCTGTTGTTTTATGCCTTGTGGCACCGGCGCCATATCTTGGGTGCCAAGCCCCAGGGCGACGTTTTCGAAACCCTATCGACAGCCGTCTAGAGCATTTCCGGGCTATTCTGGCCCATTTGACCGGCTTCCCAGGCTCCGCGGCGGCATTGCAGTTCTTGAACGATGTCCCGCATCGCGCGGCGCAACGCGCCTACCCGAATGGCTTGTGGATGCCATCAAATGCGTCACAATAGCCCGGAAATGCTCTAGGAGAATATTATGGCCGAAACGTTTGATTTGTTGCTGCGCGGCGGCACCCTCGTCACCCACAATGGTATTGCCCTCGGTGACGTTGGTGTACGGGATGGCCGAATTATGTCCATTGGCGATTTGGCCGCCGCCGCCGCCGGCGAAGTCGTTGATGCCACGGGGTTGCACGTTCTGCCCGGCGTGATCGATACCCAGGTGCATTTCCGAGAGCCGGGTAACGAGCATAAGGAGAACCTTGAAGCTGGTTCCCGCGGCGCCGTCCTGGGTGGTGTCACCGCCGTGTTCGAGATGCCGAATACCTCTCCCTTGACCACAAACCCCGAGGCTCTTGCGGATAAATTGTCCAGCGCCAAGGATCGCATGTGGTGCGAGCATGCCTTCTATATGGGCGGCACCAGCGAGAACGCTGAGCAACTGCCGGAACTGGAGCGGCTGCCGGGCTGCTGCGGGGTGAAGATCTTCATGGGCTCGTCCACTGGCAATCTGCTGACCGAGGACGATCCCACCTTACGCCGGATCCTGGGCGCCATTAACCGCCGTTGCGCTGTGCATGCCGAGGACGAACCGCGCCTGAAGGAGCGCCAGCACCTAGCCGAGGAAGCCGCCAATCCCGCCGCGCACCCATTGTGGCGAGACCCGGAGACGGCCTTGCGCGCCACCAAACGACTGATCGCCATTGTCCGGGAAACCGGCGCCCGGGTGCATGTGCTGCACATTACCACGGCGGAGGAAATGTACTTTCTGGCCGAGAACAAGGATGTTGCCTCGGTGGAGGCGACGCCCCAGCATCTGACCCTGGCCGCGCCTGATTGCTATGACCAGATGGGCACACGGGCCCAGATGAATCCGCCGATCCGCGATGAGGGCCACCGCCAGGGCCTGTGGTGGGGTTTGGATCAGGGCGTGGTGGATATCATCGGCTCCGACCATGCGCCTCATACCCAGAAAGAAAAGGCGGAAACCTATCCGTCCTCTCCCTCCGGCATGCCCGGTGTGCAGACCCTTTTGCCGATCATGCTGGACCATGTGGCGAATGGCCGTTTGAGCTTGTTGCGCCTGATGGATTTGGTTTGTGCCGGCCCGGTGAGATTATTCGGCATCGCCCGCAAGGGGCGCATCGCGGTTGGTTATGATGGCGACTTTACCCTGGTGGACTTAAGCGCCAAACGCACCATCCTAGATCAGGACATGGCTAATATCTCGGGCTGGACGCCGTTCCATGGCCGCGAGGTTACCGGTTGGCCCATGGCGACGATTATCCGGGGCCATGTGGTTGTGCGTGATGGCCAATTGATCGGCCAGGCTGGTGGGCAGCCTTTAAGTTTCGCCGAGACCTTGCCGGGGCAATAACAGGCGCTATGATCCGGCTAGATTTTTTCAGTTCAACGCGATAGGAAATGATTATGAGCGGTACCTTCAAGGCTTGGTGGGCAACGGACGTCGATGGCAAGGCGCAGGTAGAATTGTGCGATGTGGTGGACGGGGATCTGCCGGCAGATGAAGTCACCGTTGGGGTGAAATACTCCACCATCAACTACAAGGATGGCTTGGCGGTTCAGGGTAACAAATCCAAGATCATGCGCGGCCTGCCCATGGCGCCGGGTATTGATTACGCCGGTTTGGTGGAGGCGTCCGATTCAGGCAAATTCGCCGTCGGCGATGAAGTCGTGCTGACCGGCTGGGGCGTGGGCGAGGCCGTCTCGGGCGGTCTGTCACAAAGGGCCCGGGCCAAGGCTGACTGGCTGGTGAAGAAGCCCAAAGGCTTGAGCCTGCAACAGACCATGGCCATCGGCACCGCCGGTTTTACCGCCATGATGTCTGTGCTGGCCCTGGAAGATGCTGGCGTCAAACCCGGCGACGGCGATGTCATCGTAACCGGTGCCGCCGGTGGTGTCGGCTCCGTCGCGGTGGCGGTGTTGGCTAATCTTGGCTACAGCGTTGCCGCCTCCACGGGGCGCGAGAGCGAACATGACTATCTGCAAGGCCTGGGCGCCAGTTCTATCGTGCTGCGCTCGGACTTGAGCGGGCCGGGCCGCCCCCTGGGCCGTGAGACCTGGGCCGGTGGTATCGACACGGTGGGCAGCCAAATCCTGGTCAATGTCCTGGCGGCGACAAAATCATTGGGTACGGTCGCGGTATGCGGGCTGGCGGCGGGGGCCGACTTGCCGGGCACGGTGTTGCCGTTCATCCTGCGCGGCGTACGGATTTGGGGTATCGATTCTGTCTATTGCCCGGCTGAGCGGCGGGCGCAAGCCTGGGCCCGTCTGGCCACGGACCTGCCTTTGGACAAGCTGGATGCGATGACAGAGGTCAAGGCCATGGCCGATGTTCCCGCCGTCACCGCCGATATCCTGGAAGGCCAGGTGCGCGGGCGCACGGTGATTGACGTTAACGCCTAAGGTTTGGGCCAGGGCTGAGATTGTGGATCAACATAAATTGATCGCGATTGGGTGCGGCGACCGTATATCGTCGTGCTCATGAACGTGTGAATGGTTCCTGTAAACGAGGTAGAAATGAGCAAAGACAACATGGAGGGTGAGCCACGGCTAACCGCCCTGGCCCACGGCGGCGGTTGAGGTTGTAAGATTGCCCCCGCCGTGTTGCGGGAGCTGCTCGCGACTCTGCCAAAGCCTGACCCGAATGCCGATCTGCTGGTCGGCAACGAGACCGGTGATGACGCCGCTATCTATCGTATCGACGAAAGCCGGGCGATGGTGGCGACGACGGACTTTTTCATGCCTGTTGTTGACGATCCGTACGATTTTGGCCGTATTTCCGCGACCAATGCTCTTTCCGACGTCTATGCCGTGGGTGGGCGGCCGGTATTGGCCCTGGCCATTGTCGGCATGCCCGTGGACAAAGTCGCGACGGCCACGATCGGACAGGTTTTGGCAGGCGGCGCCGCCGTCTGCAATGACGCTGGTGTGTCTATCGCGGGCGGCCATTCCATTGATACGTTGGAACCGATTTACGGCCTCGCCGTAATTGGCATGGTGGATATAGCCAATATCAAGCGCAATATCGGCGCCGTGCCCGGCGACGTGTTGATTTTGGGCAAGGGCATTGGCACCGGTTTTCTGACCTCGGCTATGAAAAAAGGCACCTTGTCCGACGCCGGTTACAGGGAAATGATCGACTGCACCACACGGCTGAACGATATCGGCGTCGAGCTGGGTGAAAGGGCGGACGTCCATGCGGTGACGGATATTACCGGGTTTGGCCTGCTTGGCCATTTGAGCGAGGTTTGCCAGGGCTCCGGCGTTGGGGTGCGGATTGATCTGGATGCGGTGCCCATACTGGCGGCGGGACGGGAGCTGGCGCAGGCCGGCCTGATTATCGGGGCTGCGGGCCGTAACCGCATGGCCTTCGCTGGCGGCGTAGTTTTGCCCAACGATCTACCGGGTTGGTGGGATAACATGCTCTACGATCCGCAAACCGCTGGGCCCTTGCTGGTGGCGGTTGATCCATCAGGCGCGGACGAGGTCCTGGCGCTGTTCCATGCCCGTGCTTATGACCGCGCCGCCATCATCGGTAAATGTGATGCGGGTGAGCCGGTTATAACCGTCAGCTAGTCAGATCAAGCGCCGCGCCATCGCGCAGCACGGCGCGGGCCTGTTCGCTGTCATTGCCAGTCACGTCAAGCAGGCATAGTCCTGGGTGCACGACATCCGGGCCCCGTCCGCCCACGCGGGCCTGCACGATCACTCGCTTGGCCGGCCTGTCGGGCCGGGCCCATAGGGGAAAAACCACGATATCGCCCGCACCCTGGCGCAGGCCCGACAACAATGCCCCCAGGCGCTCGCTGCGGTGGATAATGGTGACGGTGCCGCCCGATACCGTGCGGCGCAGGCAAAATGCCAGCCAGTCGTCCAGGCGCGTTTCACCCTCGCCATGGGCGATGGCCTTGCTGGTGTCGGGCGGGGTGGAGGTCCGGCCTGCCACATGAAATGGCGGGTTGCAGGCCGTGTGATCGAAGACCTCTTGGCCGATTTCCGGCGGCGGTTGGCGGATATCTCCCTGCTGGATGTCGACCCTCTCCGCCATGCCGTTAGCGGTGATGTTGTTCCGGGCCAAGGTTGCCAATTCAGGCAGCAATTCCAAACCGCGTACGGTTAATTCGTGGCAGCGCCAGGCCAGGCACAGGGAGACCGCGCCGACACCGGCGCCTGCATCCAATACCGTTTGTCCCGGTTTGGCCCGCAGCGCCGCCGCCAATAGTACCGCGTCATCCCCAGCGCGGTAGCCGTGGCGTGGCTGTCGCAAGGCGATGCGCCGGTCGAGCAGGCCATCTTCCGTAATATTAGGGGGCATAGATTTCGATATCCGCTTCCTGCAACAGCGCGCGGGCCCGCGCCTCGTCATCGTCCAGCACCATCAGGCGGCGGTTGAAGGCGCCGATGGAGCCTTCCAGGACCGAAATATTCTGATCCAGCAGCACGCTTTCAATACCAGCATCGCGCAAATAGACCTCGACCCATGACAGCAATACCATGTCATTACTGCGCAGCAATTTGGTCATTGGCTCCTCCCGTTAAATTGACCGCTGTCATGCCCGTGAATGTCTTCTTGCATTATGACCCATGAATGCAGTCTATAGAGTAGGCGGCGCAAAGTCGTGGGTAACCAGAGGGACGTTTTGGTGGCGGACGTAATACAATTGGAAGGGGCGACGCCCCGGCGGCCCTCGATGGAGCCGTTGATGCAGTTGATTCGCGATGATTTGATCAAGGTCAACCATACCATCCTGGACCACATGCACAGCCGGGCGCCGTTGATCCCGCAATTGGCCGGACACATCATCGCATCGGGCGGCAAGCGCCTGCGCCCCATGCTGACCCTGGCCAGCGCCCGCCTTTGCGGCTATACGGGCGAGCGTCAGATCGGCCTGGCGGCGGCGGTAGAATTCATTCATACCGCTTCGCTGCTGCATGACGATGTGGTTGACGAAAGCGATCTGCGCCGGGGCCATGCCACGGCCAATGTGCTGTGGGGCAATCAGCCCAGCGTCCTGGTCGGTGACTTTCTGTTCTCCCGCGCCTTTCAGATCATGGTCGCCGACGGCAGCTTGGAAGTGCTGCACGTCCTCGCCAATGCCTCGACCACCATCTCGGAGGGCGAGGTGATGCAGCTGGAAACTCTTAACAATGTCGAGATCCCCGAGGAAAAGTACCTCGACGTGGTGGCCGCTAAGACTGCCGCGCTGTTCGCCGCCGCTTGCCGCATTGGCGCCGTTATCGCTGGCCGCGCCGCGGTCGAGGAAGATGCTTTGGAAGCCTTTGGCCGCAACCTTGGCATTGCCTTTCAACTGGTTGACGATACCTTGGACTATTCCGCGCAACAGGGCACCTTGGGGAAGACCGTGGGCGATGATTTCCGCGAGGGCAAGGTGACCTTGCCGGTATTGCTGGCCTATCGCCGGGGTGACGAGAAAGAGCGCGTCTTTTGGGTCCGCTGCATTGGCGATTGCGAGCAAAGGGATGGCGATCTGGAACACGCCATAGAACTATTGCAACGCAACGATGCCTTGCAGGATTCCATCGAACGAGCGCGGCACTACGGCGCCATGGCCCGCGACGGCCTGGGCATTTTTCCCGGTGGAGAGGCCAAGCGCGCATTGGCGGACGTCGTCGATTTCTGTATCGAACGGGCCTATTAAATCTTGTCGTTCACGCAGCGTGCTACGTGAACGGCTCCACTAGGTGCGGCGCAGGGGCGCCAGGCCGCCGTCGCGGCCTTAAATCTTAAATCGATATCTTGCCGCCGCCCGTCATGGGCGCTATCGCAATATAGATCAGATAGTTAAATTGTCACCATAGCCTAGACGGTTTTCTTGCTTCTCAGTTATAAAGCTGCTCCAAATCGGGAATGATTCAGCCCTATGTGCCATATGAAAAAACAGCAAATTCCGCTAGTCCGGCAGCAGGTCGTAGGTTGTGCTTTTTAAAATTCTCTGGTGGTGACGCTGATAGCGGCGTTTGAAGTGCTTTTCCAATAGTCGGCAATTAAACGTGCGGGTGTCCACCAGTAGACGGAAACCAGGCGGGAATTTGTCCTCCATGTCCAGAATATCGACGGCGGCGCGGCGTTCCGGTGTCCGTCAGGCATGTGGGCCAATCGTGATGGTTGTCCTGAAATTGATGACACGGTCGATGTAACGTCTACATCGTCAGGGGGGCGCAAAGCAATTCGGCGTACCGGTCATTCAGGGCGCCTAATCTTGGCGCCACCACTGCCCGGTCAGCGCCAATTTCGAGCAGAAAAAATTAATCGGTGTGAACACGCCCAGCACGACGAGAGGTGCAACAAGAGCATGAATGCCCATTACCTCGACGCAGAACACCAGCAACTGAAGACTAAGCATATGGCCTCGCTGACGAACATGGCAATAGCGGCGGCCACGGCGGCAACGGCGGTGCCGATTGTCGACCATTGCTCTGCGCTGATGCCGAACACCATGGCTAGCCCAGCTAGACCGGCCCAGGTGGATGGTTCCTTGGCGCGGTCGAGCGCCCAGAAT
>PCBT01000047.1 GCA_002731375.1 Rhodospirillaceae bacterium
TTGAATTTATTGCCTAATTCAGCCTTACGCCTGACCATGGCTTTTTCCAGGCCACTGTCGGTCTGCTCCGTGAACGAAGTGATGCGGAGATAGACCATATCGCCTTCCAGGCGGGAGCGAACAGACTGCACGCGGATGACGTCGCGGATGATCTTTACCTCGAATGGTTTTTCCACGCCTTGCCGGGCCACCAACAGGCGGATTTCCGAGTTCACCGGGCCGCGCATTTTCTTCACCGCCTCAGACAAGGTCAAGCCCATCACCGGGGTATCGTCAAGCTGAGTAATATAATCCCCTGCCTTCATACCGGCGCGCGCCGCCGGCGTGTCGTCAATGGGTGAGACCACCTTGACCAGGCCGTTTTCCATGGTCACTTCAATACCAAGACCGCCAAATTCACCTTTGATCTGTTCCCGCATATCGCGATACGCCCTGGGCGGCATGTAGGAAGAATGCGGATCGAGAGAGCGCAACATACCCGTGATCGCGGCCTCGATCAGTTCAGGGTCATCCACCTCCTCGACATAGTCGGCGCGNATTCGCTCCAAGACATCGCCGAACAGGTTCAGTTGACGATAGATACCATCATTAGCCGCCCGCACCGGTCCCGGCAAGGTTACCAGGAGCAGCGCCAGCAGGATGACGAGCGTGTACAGCGCCAGCATGCTTTTCGCGGCCCGGCCACCGATCAAAATCTTCATCATCCACTCGCCCTTTCACGGCTGCTCGACCACCAGGAGGTCGGATTTATCGCCGTCCCCTTGCGCCGTAATTCTATATATAGAGACCGCTTGCCATCCCCACCCATGCGACCCACCGGTTCGCCCGTAAGTAATGACTGCCCGACCACCGCCTGCAGCCGCGACAGACCGGCCAGCAGAGTATGGTATCCCTCACCATGCGAGATGATCAAGATCAGACCGTATTTCCGAAACGTACCAGCGTAAACCACCCGGCCGTCATAGGGCGCGACAACCTGCGCCTGATCAGCCGTTCGTAGTGTGACACCCTGGGCCCGTGAACCAAATCCAGTACTTTCCCCAAAGTGTCCGACCCGTCGGCCCTTGGAGGGCAGGCGCAGACGGCCGCGGATCTTGGAAAACGGCAATTGCCGCGGCGCCAAGGCCAGACGTTGCCTGGCTGGCGATACCGCATCTTGTGCTTTNCCTTCGGTGCCGTTTTTTGCCTTTGGGTCGGCCAAGGCCCGAGCCATTTCGGCGGCCAACTTGTAGCGGCGGCGCTCGGCCAGTTGCTTAGCCAGATCCTCGGCCTGGCGCACCGCGGCCTCATGCTCCTTCCGGTCGGCCGCGACACCGGTTTGCCGCGCAGCGCGCGATCGCTCCGCCGCATCCAGGCGCCGTAGCAGGCCTTGCAAATCCTGTGCCTTGCCTACCAATGCGGCCAGACGCTCACCCTCCGCAGTTCCTGCCTGCTGCAACTGCCGTTCCACCAATACCCGCTCCTGTAACAGGGATTGCAGTTCCTGGCGGCGGCCGGACAAGGCAGCCACCTTGGCCACCCGGCGCCGTTGTTCGCTATCCAGCCGGCGGCGCACCGTATCGGCGGCCACAAGTAATTCACCAACCTTGGCCGCGTCCCGATGCAGGGCCGGCAGAGCGGCCGCCAGTAGGCGGCCGGCACGGGCCGCATCCAGCATGCTCCCCGGCGCGGCCAAAAGCGCCGCCGCGGGTTGCCGCTCCAACCGGGCCAGGGCGCTGACGGAACGCGCCAGGCCTTCACGCATCAGACCACGCTGGCGATGATGTTCCGCGTTGCGGCGCCGCAACAGTGCCAAACGCTCTTCGATCTCGCCCAATGCGACCTCTTCCTGCTGCACCCGATTCGCCGCCAAAGCGACGCGGATACGCAGGCCATCGACCTGGTCGCGGATTGCCCGGGCCTGATGGGCCAGGGCGCGTTGTTGTTTCCGCCCGGCGGCAATCGATTCCTTCGTCGCCTCTATATCGCGCCGCACTTCATTACGTTCGGCGGCAACCGCGCCGGAGGCGCCGAGCCCACACAGCAACAGCGCCGGTAATGCCAATGCGATGAAGCTTACCCTAACCATGGTGCCGCATGGCCTGGTCCGGAGGCGCGAGCAAGGAACGGCCCGTCATTTGAGCTGGTGGCTTCAGCCCCATTATTGCCAACAGCGTGGGCGCCAAATCTGCTAGGCTGCCATCCCGCAATTGCGCTTGTTCATCAGGCGCATTGACCAACAGTACCGGCACCGGTCCCGTGGTATGTGCCGTATGGGCGCCATCGCTTTCAGGATCGCGCATCATTTCGATATTGCCATGATCTGCGGTAATCAACATGCAACCGCCGACAGCATCCAAGGCGGCGCACAAACGGCCCAGACAGCGGTCGATCATCTGCACTGCCAGCACCGCCGCCTCCAGCTTACCGGTATGGCCCACCATATCGGAATTAGCATAGTTGACCACGATCAGGTCGTATTTCACCGACGCAATGGCGGCGACCAGCTTGTCCGTGACCTCCGCCGCGGACATTTCGGGCTGCAAATCATAGGTTGCAACTTTCGGAGAAGGCACCAGAATGCGGTCCTCGCCCGCAAAAACCGCCTCCTCGCCACCATTCAGAAAGAACGTCACATGGGCATATTTCTCAGTCTCGGCTATACGCAGTTGGCGCAGGCCAGCCTCCGCCACAACCTCGCCTAGCGTCCGGCGCAACCGGATTAAGGGAAACAAGGCATCGATCCTGGCATCCAGGTCGGTCGAATAGCTGACCATGCCAAGCTGGTCGGCAAACGAAACCACACGGCCACGGGCAAAGCCGGTGAAGTCCGGATCAATTAGCGCGGTGAGAATTTCTCGGGCCCGGTCAGCACGGAAATTGGCCAGCAACAAGCCGTCCCCATCCGCCATGCCCGCATAGCCGGCGATAGCCGTGGGCAGAATGAATTCGTCGCTGATGTCCTGATCATAGGACGCTTGCACGGCAGCAACCGAGTCATTGGCAGCAGCGCCTGTGCCTTCAAGCAGCAACCCATAGGCCAGCACTACCCGGTTCCAACGATTGTCCCGGTCCATGGCGTAATAGCGACCGCAAACGGTAGCGATGCAAATGTTGTCTTGTCCGGCAATTGCGTCTTGCACCTGCCCAAGATAGCCCGCGCCCGAGGTTGGCGGCGTATCCCGGCCATCCATGAAACAATGCAACCGGACCATGACACCCGCATCGGCGATAATACGGGCCAGGGCCAGCATATGATCCTGATGGGAATGAACACCACCCGGCGATAACAGGCCCATGAGATGACAGGCGCCGCCGCTGGCCCGCATGTTGGTGATGAATTCAGCCAAGCGTGGATTCTTGGCTAAGCCGCCGTCCACCACCGCCTTGTCGATACGGGGTAGATCCTGAAGTACAATGCGACCAGCACCGATGTTTTGATGCCCGACTTCGGAGTTGCCCATCTGCCCATCGGGCAAGCCGACGGCCAAGCCGGAGGTCTGCAACAGGGCTTGCGGTACCTCCGCCAGCAATTGGTCATAGACCGGGGTCCGGGCAAGGGCGATGCCGTTGTCCGTTTCCTCGCTCCGGTAGCCCCAGCCATCCAAGATGCAAAGTACGGCGGGGCGGCGCTGAACCTTCACGTTAAACCTCAAAATCTAGTAGTTACTCACTGATTCAACGCCAATATGGCGTAGCCTGCGGCGAATGCAACCGCTATCACTATGCCCTGTGATAAGGATGCCCCGTCAATATGGTATGGGCGCGGTACAATTGCTCCATCAACATCGCGCGAGCCAGCATATGCGGCCATGTCATGGCGCCCAGGGACAGGGCCAAATCGGCCTGACGCAGCAGGTCGGGGTGCAGGCCATCAGCGCCGCCGATGATGAAAGCCAGGTCCCCAACGCCATCATCCCGCCAACGGCCCAAGGCTTGCGCGAATCCCTCGCTGGACAGCGGTTTGCCCTTGCTATCCATGGCCACCAAGGTAGCCCGATCCGGCACCGCGCCGCGTAACAATTCAGCTTCAGCCAGGACTAGTTTCGCGCCGCTTAGATCCTTACGGACCTCAACCTCGCGGATATCCACCGTCCAGGGCAGCCGTTTCAGGTACGTTTGGCAGATTTCAGCCGCCGGGCTGCCTTTGGCACGGCCCACGGCGCAGATGCTTACTCGCATGGTTCAAGACACGGTCAAGCACGTCTAGAGAGCGGCGCGCTCGGGCTCCGCCATCTCAATCGACCACATCTTTTCCAGATTATAGAACTCCCGTACTTCCGGGTGGAACAGATGCACGATGATGTCGCCCATATCGATCAACACCCAGTCGCGCTTGCTCAGGCCTTCGACCTTACAACGGCCCAGGCCTTCTTCCTTGGCCCGGCGCAGCAAATGGTCCGCCATGGCGCCCACGTGACGGNCCGAACGACCGTTCGCGATCACCATGTAATCAGCTATGCTGGATTTACCCTGCAGGTCGATGACGACGAGCTCTTCCGCCTGGTCCTCATCGAGAGAACTATTCACGAGTGCCAGCAATTCTTGGCTATAAGCTGGCGTTTGCCTTGCGCTTGCTATGGTGAACAGCTCCTGACTTTACGAATGGTCTGCATATTGACCTTTATGTTCTGGGACGGTGTCCAATTATGGCAAAATTTTACTGAAATGTCATGCTTCTTTCGCTGATACGGCTCCATTGCATGACGGGCGCAAAGTCAGGATAATCCGGGCCATGGATGACGGACCAGGCTTACCCGACGGCATTGGCCCCCATGAATTCCGGGAGCTTGAATTAATGCTCGTCGGAAAAAACCTTTAGCCATCTTTATCGATGGAGATCCAGGGAATTTCATCATCCCGGAAGACGATTTTGAACCTCATTTATGGGCCGGAACATTCGTTAAACGGGAAGCGGTATATCAAGAACCCAACAATCCCTATGCGCCAAGATTCATCTACTACGTCTTGCCACAGGAGGTGTGGCGAATTGAAAAGCTGCATGCCATTAACAAGGCGATCCACTGCGGAGAACGAAAAGCAACCGACGAAGATGAGCTCAAGACTGGCCGATTATTGGGTTACAGCGAAGAACAAGTAAAAGTTTTTTTGTGCTGGAGACAGGCTCAGCGGCTGTAGCAGGAGGGAGCATAGCCCCTCATGTTACAGCTAAATAATTACCGCAAACCCTTGTTCCAAAACTGCCTGAAAACTGTAGGTGAGTGGACGCCAGCGTGGGGACCGCCACAATGTGTACACCTGTAAATCTAGGCGACATCGCCCTTGCGGTGAATGCGCCTCTCGGTTTCGCCGCAAGGCATCATGGTTCCGTCGACCTGCAACGAATTATACTCTTGGAACCGCTTGATCGAATTAATGAGATGATGATCCAATAGTGGCGCCATCCCCGACGGGGGCGAGCAATAATATCCGGCCAAATGCATGTTTTTCTTCGCGGCCCAAAAATAGTCAAGGTCGGCATAGTAGTCAATTCCAATGGGCCTTCTCAGGTTATAGGGTATGCTCATAAATCGTCTCCGAGAATAAGGCGAATTCCCAGATGCATGAGAAACTCGGCAATTTCGAAATACGTCTGCCCTTGGCTTGCCAAGGCAAACGCTCAAGGATGAGTTTTAAGTCGCACAGGAAATCACCTTGCCCGCATCGGTTCCCGGAGGCGCCTCATTCAGCGGCCCGGCCTTTAGGGTGCAAAAATCACATGTGTAGTGGCCGGCTAGATTTCTGACCGGCGCTAAAAGGACGGCAGGTTACCCATGTCACTGGGCCTCGACCTTTTACAAGTATAACGGTATATACAAAAATCTTATTACCGCACAGAGATCACCGTAATCCTTCCACGGAATCCAAGTGCGCTGCCCTGATCGCCGTGCTTGAGGCCAAATGCAGGCGGGAAAACAGGAAACACCAGGCGGGCGCGGTGGCTAGCGGCAGTTCCGCCGGTCTTGCGACACGATAGCGGGCATAACGCGCCGCCGCCGGGCCGGCCAGGGCACGGTGGCTCTCACCGGACCGGTTGAAAACCGCCATGGGCATCATCTCGACGATCTCGCGCCAGCGGTGCCAGCGTGGCATTTGCACCAAGTTGTCGGCCCCCATCAACCAGACGAACGCATGCGCCGGCCAACGCAGCCGCATGAGAGCAAGGGTATCGGCGGTATAGCGGGTGCCCAGCCGGCTTTCCAGATCATTGACCCGAATGCGCGGGTGCCGGGCCATGGCCCGGGCCAAGGCCAGGCGCTGCTCCAGAGGCGCCATTTCGGCCATAGCCTTGAGCGGGTTCTGCGGCGAGACCAGCCACCAGACCTGGTCCAGTTGCAACTGCTTCAGGGCCAGCAGGGAAATATGCCGATGACCGTCGTGTGGGGGGTTAAACGACCCGCCCAGCAAACCTATTTTTAAGCTCGCCATGAAACGCTCTAAGGCCGCACCTGGCCCTGGCCGTGGACGACGTATTTGAACGAGGTCAGCTGTTCAACGCCAACCGGGCCGCGGGCGTGCAGGCGGTTGGTAGAGATGCCGATTTCCGCGCCCATGCCGAATTCGCCGCCGTCGGCGAATTGTGTCGAGGCGTTGTGCAGCACGATGGCGCTGTCGACTTCGGCCAGGAAGCGCTCTGCCGTCTCCGTATCCTCGGCGATGATGCTGTCGGTGTGGTGGGAGCCGTGATCATCAATATGGGCGATAGCGTCCCCAACCCCGTCCACGATTTTCACCGCGATGATGCTGTCGAGATATTCCGTATCCCAATCTGCCGCCGTGGCCGGCACCACGCGGCTATCGGCACCCTGAGTATCGCCATCACCACGCACTTCACAGCCCGCATCCAGCAGATCCTTGACCAACGGCGCCAGATGCGAGGCGGCGCATTGCTGGTCTACCAACAAGGTTTCCGAGGCGCCGCAGATACCGGTGCGGCGCAGCTTGGCGTTCAGGGATATCTCCCGCGCCATGGCTAGATCAGCCGAGCCATCCACGTAGACATGGCAATTGCCATCCAGATGGGCGATCACTGCCACCCGACTTTCATTCTGCACCCGTTCGATCAGGCCACGGCCACCACGGGGCACGATAATGTCGATATGCTGGGGCATGGTCAGCATCATGCCCACCGCTGCCCGGTCCGCGGTCGGCACTAGCTGGATTGCCGCCTCAGGCAAACCGGCCGCCCGCAACCCCGCCACCAGGCAAGCGTGAATGGCGCGGGAAGAATGTAAACTTTCCGAGCCCCCACGCAGAATGGCCGCGTTACCTGATTTCAAACACAGCGCGCCCGCGTCCGCCGTCACGTTGGGGCGGGATTCATAGATGACGCCTATCACGCCCAGGGGCACCCGTACCCGGGAAATGCGCAGACCGTTGGGCCGGTCCCATTCCGCCATGGTATCGCCCACGGGATCGGCCAGTTCAGCTATGGCGTCCAGGCCCTTGGCCATGGCCTCGATACGTTCCCCTGTCAGCAACAGCCGATCCAACAAGGCTGGTGTCAGGTCACGCTTTTCCGCCGCCGCCATATCGGTGGCGTTGGCTTCCTGGATTGCCGCCGCGCCATCCCGCATAGCATTGGCGGCCTCCGATAGGGCGCGGTTCTTGGCCTCGGCTGGGACCTTGGCCAGAAGCATCGCCGCCGCGCGGGCGCCGGCACCCAGATCCAGCATCTGTTGTTGCAGATTATCCGGCCCAGATTCTACGGTGTTTTCCGCCGTACTCATTGTCCCAGTTCCTCTAATTCTAACCTAGCACCAGATCATCGCGATGGATCATTTCTTCCCGGCCCAGAAAGCCGAGAATAGCCTGAATTTCACTGCTGCGGCGACCTTTGATACGCCCCGCATCCGCCATCGAATAGGCGGTCAGGCCGCGTCCCAGGGCGGCACTGTCGGGACCGCGCACCACCACCGCGTCGCCGCGCTGAAAATCACCTTCCACCGCCGTCACCCCAGCCGGCAGCAAGCTTTTACCCTGGCTCAAGGCCCGCGCGGCTCCAGCATCGATGGTAATGGAGCCCCTGGCGTGCAAACTGGCCGCGATCCAGCGCTTGCGCGCACTGGCCGGCGTGGCTGAGGTGGTAAACCAGGTGCCCCGGCCGCCGTTCTCAAGCCGGGCAAGGGGGTGGGGCCTGCTGCCGTCGGTAATGACCATGGCGCAGCCGGCCTGGGCCGCCATGCGTGCAGCCTGCAGCTTGGTCACCATGCCGCCGCTGCCGTCATGGCTGCCTGTAGCACCCGCCATGGCCTCAATTTCCGGCGTGATCTCCGCCACCTCGGCGACGAACTCAGCACCGCCATTGCTGCGCGGATCCTCACTGAAAAGACCATCGATATCCGAGAGCAGAACAAGACAATCAGCCCCGATCATGGCAGCCACACGAGCCGCCAGGCGGTCGTTGTCGCCGAAGCGTATTTCTTCCGTGGCCACGGTGTCGTTTTCATTGACCACCGGCACCGAGCCATGGGCCAGCAATGCCAGCAAGGTGTTGCGGGCATTTAAATAGCGCCGCCGCCGTTCGGTATCGTCGCCGGTCAAAAGGATTTGCGCCACCGGAACCTCGTGGCGGACCAGGCTTTCCTGATAGGCATGCGCCAGGCGGATCTGACCCGCCGCCGCCGCGGCCTGGCTGTCCTCCAGGCGCAGGACCCGCGTACCCAGATCCAGACTGCGCCGGCCCAAGGCAATGGCACCGGAGGACACCAGCAGAACATCCTGGCCGCGTTTGCGACAGGCGGCGACATCGTCGGCCAGGGCGTCCAGCCAATCCCGGCGCAGGGCGCCCGTCTTCTGATCCACCAACAGGGACGAGCCGATCTTGATGACCAGCCGCTTGGCTTGAAGCAGGCGCTCGCTCATGGCTGCCAGCTTGCCGCGCCAGAGGTTGTGCCGGCTTCGGGAGCCTTATCGGATATGATGGCGTCCCGATCCATGGCCTGAGCCAATTCCAACAACAGCCGCGGCAAACCCTTTCCAGCGACGCCCGAGATAACATGAACATCCCGGCCAGCTTCCGCCGCCAGTTCCGCCTTGCGTTCGGCGATCAGATCATCGCTCAGGGCATCGCATTTATTCAGACAAACCAGTTCCAGTTTCTTGGGCAGGCCCGCATCGTAGGCGTCCAACTCGCCACGTACGGTGCGGTAGTCGGCGGCGATATCATCCGCCGTGCCGTCAACCAAATGGATCAAGACGCGGCAGCGTTCCACATGGCCCAAAAAGCGGTCGCCCAGGCCAGCACCTTCATGGGCGCCCTCGATCAGGCCCGGAATATCGGCCAGGATGACTTCACGGTCGCCGGCCTGGGCCACGCCCAGATTGGGATACAGCGTCGTGAAGGGGTAGGCGCCAATCTTGGGCCGGGCACGGCTTACCGTGGTCAGAAAGGTAGATTTACCCGCGTTAGGCAGGCCGATCAGACCCGCGTCGGCTATTAGTTTCAGACGCAGCCAGACGGTCATTTCCTCGGCCTCGCCGCCTTGCTCAAACTGCCTAGGCGCCCGATTGGTGGAGGATTTGAAACTTTCATTGCCCCGGCCCCCATGTCCGCCCCTGGCCAGGATAATGTTTTGCCCAGGCTCGGTCAGGTCGGCTAGAATATGCTCCCGCTCCTCGTCCAGGATCTGGGTGCCCACGGGCACTTTGACCACCGCGTCATCGCCGCCCGCGCCGGTGCGCGAGGTGCCCATGCCGGGGCGGCCGTTCTTGGCCTTTATGTGTTGTTGGTAGCGGTAATCAATCAGGGTGTTGAGATTTTCCACCGCCTCGACCACCACGTCGCCGCCCTTACCGCCGTTGCCGCCATTGGGTCCGCCGTACTCGACAAATTTCTCACGCCGGAAGCTGACACAGCCATGCCCGCCCTTGCCGCTAAATATGTAGATCTTGGCTTGATCAAGGAATTTCATGACGATCGTTCTTTGGTTCGGAAGCCTGTGTTCAGAAAATAAAAAACGGGGGATGGAAAGCCATCCCCCGCTTGTAACTGCGCTTGCGGGCGCGCCTATTCCGGCGGCTGCACCGATACGTAGGTCCGGCCACCAGCCCGGGTCCTGAAAGAGACCTTGCCTTCGATCAGCGCAAAAATCGTATGGTCTTTGCCCAGGCCGACATTGTCGCCCAGCTTCCACTTGGTGCCGCGCTGACGGACGATGATGTTGCCGGGAATGACTTGTTCGCCGCCGTATTTCTTAATGCCCAAACGCCGGCCCGCTGTATCGCGGCCGTTGCGTGAACTACCACCTGCCTTTTTATGCGCCATCTTGCCGCTCCCTAACTTTCGCTGCTCTCGACAGCGGTAGCGACCGCCGTCTCGGCAGGTTTATCCGCTACTTTTTCTTTGGCCTTTGCCTTGGCCGCCGTCTTTTTGGGTGCCGCCTTTGCCTTGGCGGCGACCTTCTTCGGCGCGGCCTTTGCGGCGCCGGGGCCCGAGAATTCGGTAATTCGCACGATGCTCAGGTCCTGGCGGTGGCCGTTGCGGCGACGATAATTTTTCCGCCGCTTTTTCTTGAAGACAATGATCTTCTTGTCGCGGGCCTGTTCAACCAGTGTGCCGACCACCTTGGCGCCATCCACCAGGGGGGCGCCAACGGTGGTGTCGCCATCCGCGCTCATCATCAGCACGTTTTCGAAAGCCACCTCATCCCCGGCCTCGCCGGCGATGCGTTCAATCCGGATCACGTCATCCGGCTCTACGCGGTATTGTTTCCCGCCCGTCTTGATTACAGCGAACATCACTTCAGCCCATCGTTTTGGTCTTGCGTGCACGGCACCCGGATATAATGGCCGGGCACAATGGCCGGATACAACGACCGAATACGACGGCCGGCGACGCTCATCCACGCACAACAGTTCAGGCGGCGCAAACGCCGCCCAGGTCGGCGCGGATATACGCCCCGCACGGCCCTTTGTCAACGGTCCAGAGCCGCAAAACAAGGTCGCTGCACAGGAAAATTGGTTTCCCGGAGACGCATAATCCCTTGCGCTAAAGCACTGGCTCTCTTTATAACCGTCCCCGCCCAATATGATCGCCTAGATTACGGCGCTATCCCCGCGGAGGGGTGACAGAGTGGTCGATTGTGCCGGTCTCGAAAACCGGTGTACCTTTGCAGGTACCGTGGGTTCGAATCCCACCCCCTCCGCCACTTACATCTACTAATTTATTGATTTGAATGAGATATTCCGGACCACCTTCTGCTCAGTCCCACACTGTGATCCAAAAACTGCGGACGATCATCAGTCGAGAGCAATTTCGGGAATAGGAGAGCGGGCTAAGCCCGCGCAAGGATGCGGCATCTATGGCATCTTAGCGGACGAGGCCTAGCCATTGCACGCACATCCCACCGGCTTACGGCAGGTATACTGGCGACTGATGCAGGAGTTCCCACACGCCTGTCCCTTCCGACAGACCTTGCAGCACGCCTTGGCAGGTTCCGGCATAGCTGGTGACTTCCCGGTGTTCCGCCGTGGCATCGTGAACGCGGGCATCCCGGCCCGCCGCCATCCAGCGGCCTTGGCCTCGTCCTCAGAACAGAACCACCGCTCCCCCTTTGATGCCGTGATCACCGCCCTGTCGTACCAGCGGCCACCCGGCATGTGGTAGATGCGGTCGCCCTTGGAGCCGATGTTACCCTTGATCCAACAGCCCGGCGAATTGCCATTGGCGGCGGTCTCGGAGGCCAACCGTTTGCCACGCCGCCATTCCCAAGGGGGAATGAACTGTCCGGCCCATAGCCCTTGCCTTGCGGCCTTCGCCGCCCCCTCCTGGCCTGTGTAATCGTCGCTGTACTTCCTATAGGCCAGGGCCATCCCGGACTGCACCATGGCCGCATTCAGATTGACGCCGTTGGCACGGCAGACGGCGACGACGCGGCCATAGCGGTCCTTGTCGCGTTGGGAACAGGCGACCCACGCACCGCCGATCATTTCTCGGAGGGCCTTGGTTGCCACCGCGCCGCACAGCCAAACAAGGGCCTCACGTTGGCATATCTGCTTGGCCTCAGGAGTGTCGATGCCGTGAAGCCTAATCCGCTGGCCAGAGATATCGATGGTGTCCCCGTCGATGACCCTAGCAGGGCCTGATGGGTCAGCTAGTGCGCCCAATGGAAGGAGCAAAAAGACAAGAAGGATTGCGATCATTCATGCAAGATATACTGCGCTTAGCGTTGCGTCGATCAGCGGAGAATGGAAATTAACATGGCCAATCGAACAACATCTAAGGCCGAACGCACGAACGTCGAATGCCCCCTCTGGAGGAAGAAGGTCGACAATTCAATCTTTCGAGATGCCGGAACCACCATTCCCAACTGGGCTTGCGACCTATGGAAATTCGATACGTAATACCCGACGGACCTGGGCAAGCGAGATCCGGCATCTCTGGTCCAGGTTAACTCCAGGAGGAAAACATATGATGGCCATGTGACCCGTTCCCATCCGAAGCGCAGAGCGCAACGGGTCTTCCTCTTCTTCTATGGCGAAGGCCTGCTGGCAGAACTTGAGGCGGTCTACCCTATGAGTTACATGCGTAATCTGGAGAGCAGATTGAGCAATGCGACGGTCGATATCGAACAAACGACACCCTATCTGGGAGTTCCTCAACATTGAGTTTGACCTGAATAGTAGAGCCTTCCTTCTATCTGCCCACTGCACTCAACGCCCGGTTTATATCAGCATGATAAAATCCGCAGCGCACATCTTCGTGCGCAGCAAACATTCATGTTTAACCTGCCCGATGGCGTGCCTATGTTTGAAGGTGCCATGGACCGCAATGCCGTTCGATCCGCTGACAACATTGCAAGATACGATGCGAAACGCCCTCTTGGCTAACCGCTGTTTGCCTTTGAAATGCAGCAAATCAAGACGGCCACAAGGAATAAGCGGAATGCGCCCCCGATGCCATAACCGCTCATGCAAACCCCTTGTTGCGGTGGAACAGACGTCCGATACTGG
Source organism: Rhodospirillaceae bacterium (assembly GCA_002731375.1). GTDB lineage: Bacteria > Pseudomonadota > Alphaproteobacteria. The sequence goes on from PCBT01000047.1 coordinate 12,934, forward strand.
TTCCGCGATGATCGAGGCTACCTTCATAAACCCCAGCAGCCTTCAACTAATCCAATTTCTGAGCCTACGACCGCGAACGAATTCATGGGGAGAAATGCTGTGGATGTAACATTGTATGAATCGGGAACTTCTCGTTCCTCTCGTTGTCGCTGGACGCTTCTAGAAGCCGGGATCACGTTCAATTCAGTGGCGAGGCCGAATTTATCGAAAAGTGATAAAGTCAAAATATTGCACCCACTCGGCAAGCTTCCGGTCGCGGTTATAGACAACGAGGCACTTTTCGAGTCGGCCGCCATCTGTACCTATCTTGCGGATCATACACCAGATGTTGATCTTATCGCCGCCCCCGGCAGTTGGGGACGTGCGCTGCATGACCAGTGGACGTCCTTTGCGCTAACAGAAATGGAGGCGTGGCTTTGGAACACGGCGGTGAACAAATTCGTCCTGCCGACCGAACAGCGGATTGAGGCCGGGTTCGAACAAAATGCCATGATGTACAGGCGCGCTGCATCAATGTTGAATGACGTACTTTTGCACCAGGATTACTTGGTTGAGGAACGCTTCACCGTCACGGACATAATCGTCGGATGGACTGTTAATTGGGGACGCCGCCAGGGCCTATTAGAGGGTCTGAGCGGACTTAGCGCATATCTCGACCGACTTTTCGAACGTCCGCACTGCGCATTCGCCAAAGATTAATCTCTGAAAATGGCGTTCGCTCGAATACGGCATATGGCTATTTGCTTGCCAGTGTTCAGAGGCAGCTGACGCGCCTTCGCAACTGCCGCTCTAATCGCTCCAGCCGCCGCTCAACGAAAAGAACTGTCCGGTCTGAAAGCGATTGCCACCATCCAATAATGACGCGGCGAAATGGGCAATTTCCGCAGGTTGGCCAAACCTTTTCATGGGTACCTTAGCTTCAACCGCTTTGCGTACCTCCGGATCATCACACCCGTTGGCCTTGATGAAACCGGGATAATCCAGGAACGCCGTGCCCAGAGCATTGATGCAAACGCCCTGGTCGGCGACTTCCAAGGCGGCGGCCTTGACCATCATGTTGGCACCGGCCCGCGTCGCCGCATACAAGGCCCTTGCCAGGGGTTGGCGTCCCGTTGCCGAGGTTACGATGACGATCTGACCTTGTCCCGTGGGCAGCATCACCCTCAACAAGGCCTGCAGAGAATGGAAGACGGCTTCCTGGTTGACGGCTTGCAGACTTCGCAATTCTTCTAGGTTAGCATCCATGAAGCGACCGCCGATGATCCGGCCTGTACGCACACAGGCCGCATCTAATTTTCCAAAGCGTTCCAGACCAGCCGCCATTGGGCGGGCGATGGCGCTGCCGTCGGCCAGATCTCCAAGGCCGCTTAACGACACTACATTGGCGCCCAAAGCCTCGATCTCTTCAACCAGGCCCGACGAAGGATCGCCCAGAATCAGGTCATGCTCCCGTTTGGCTAGAATACGAGCCAGGTCTGGACCGAGATGAAGATTGGTATCGGTAATCAAGGCGACACGGCGGCTCATGGTGATATCTCCCAATTATGCATTGTGGGAAGTGTAGCAGACCGGTTCAGGGTGGTAGCGAACAATCAAAGGCATGTGGGCCAATTGAGATGGCTCCTGACACAATTGCAAGTGCCCGATAAGGAATGAACACCAAAAACTGGATTGACGCCGGTTATCGCTCGAAGAATGACGCGAGTTGATTTTTTGGATTCACAATTCAATGAGGCACGTCATGGATTTAGAGACTAAGATCTATCTTAACGCGACGATGGGGAAAGCCGCTTCGAGGACAAGACCATTTCCTATTCCTCGAACCTGGGGCCACTCCGTCAGACGTCAGCCGTGCCGGCGACGGCGATCAGTTTTCATATGTGGCCGGCAGACTATGCTTCCGATTTTCGCCCGGCGGCCCAGCCGCGGTTTATCTTGGTCACCAAGGGGGTTGCGGAAGTGCTGGCCGGCGGAGGCGAAGTTCGGACTTTTGCGCTGGTGACGTTTTGGAAACGCTTGATTGCGTAGGCCAAGGACAATTTATTCGAACAGGCGAAGATCAACCCTTCGGCGGTGCCCTGATTGAATTGGACAATGACACAAGATCCGAGTTTGGGAAGCCCGTGCGGCAGCCTTCGAAACAATTACTGCCCTTTCTGCGTAACATCACTGGCGATGACGGCCAGTCTCACTTTGAAGATGGCGCATTGCCATATAGCGCTGCCGACTACGAATACCAATCCACGGACAATATCGCCGTCAACGCCTTCCAATTCATCCTCTCATTGGGAAATCTAAGCTTCGATTTCCACAACGGGCCTCAACGCCAAATCGTATTGCCACTAACAGGTGGCATCGAAGGTGAAAACGGCGATGGCAGCCACCGGCAAGTTAGGCCCGGAGAGATTTATTTTGGCGAGGATACCGCCGGCCAAGGTCACATCACCCGCGCCTTGGATGGCCAGGTACATATCTCAATATTTGCTCATCTCGCTTGAGACCACCACGTGCTCCTGTCAGCGCGCAAGCCGTTCGGCGGCCGCGCGCAAACGGGCCTGGGCGTCATCACTACTCCAGATCTCCACCTGCCGCGCCACACGGGCCGACATCTGATCCCTGATATCGGCACAAAGTTTCCCAACCCGCATGCGTTTGGATTCTGAAAATGCCTCAGGCGCGAGGTCGATCAAATCGTGCAATCGCCTCGTGGCAGCGATTTCGATATCCGATTTTTCGCCAACCTCGTGAACCAAATTAAGAGCGCGAGCGTCTTCCGCGGTCACGAGCTTGCCAGTGTAAATTAAATCAGAGGCGATGTAATCACCGGCAACAAAGCGAAGCAATTGATCGCCGTAATATGGGTTTGGTACGCCAAGCAAAATTTCAGGTTTGCCAAGCAGGACGCGACCCAGAGCCGCATAGCGGTAGTCGCAGGCGAGAAGCATGGCCAGGGCACCGCCGATGGCGTGCCCTTTAGCGACGCCAACAATTGGCAGCGGCGATTCTAGCAACTTCAAAATACTCGCCCCCAACTCAAGAAACATCATTCGAATCTCGGCCCTGGACTGGGAAAGCGCCCATTCAAGATCAACACCGTTGGAAAAAAATTTATCGCCGCCGCACAGCATAATACCTCGGGCCGTTTTCTCGGCATCATCTATGGCCTTGACAACAGATCCCAAAACATCCGTCGTCAGGGCATTTGCGTCACCACAAGACAGCCGGATGAGAGCGCAACCGTCCGCCAATTCGCTGATCACAAGCTTCACCATTTCCTCCATTATCCCAGAGCCTCGAAGTGGCCGCAGGCAAGTAGGCGGCCCCACCCCCGTTAGCAGAAGAGCACGCGGTGCTTCGGGGTTAAGGATTGGAACGGCGCAATTTCGGTCAGTCAACCGCCCCGTTCGCCGTCACTAATGTCTGGCTTGACCACACGGCCGAGTAAGTTGTACCGCTCGATCGCCTCGGCGTTGACCGCCTCCATGCCGCTGATGTGCACATCAGTGGGGCATTCATCATGGGCTTGGCCAAGTCTTTCTTGCTCGTGGATTTCTGCCTCATCTTCTTTCCCTTCGGTCACTAATGAGCCAGAAACCCTCACTTATGAAAACCCCTCAATAAGTCCCAGGGGTGCTGACGTCCGACAGTGTCCGTCATCAAAATATTTGGGACATATGATCCTGTTTCATGGGGAGGATCTAGCTGTGTATTCTGATTGCGCTGTTCAGATAGAGGGCTTTAACCTGCTGACTGGCGGTTGATTGTTAAGGCTGGCATGAGGCCTGTGGAGATTATAGCCGCGGAGCCAGTTTTGGAGATTAGCGTTGCGCCGGTTTGAAGACTGATAGGGCAGGAAAGAACGCTTCATCGGGACCATGCTCAGGGAATGGATCTATGCCTTACCGGCCAGCCATGGCATGAAGGAGGCATTCTCGACAGGATCCCAAAACCACCGCCAGTTCCGTAGGGTCCGTTCCGGACACATGGGTGACAACCTCGTTTCGTCGTCACGCCGTAAGAGCTTTTGAGTGCTTTGGCATACTGAGACTAACTGGCATCATCCCTTTTGATTTAGTCTCTTTCCTATTATCGCGCCATGAACACAAAATTTGGGAGACGAGTGTGGGTTTGAAAGTATACGGTTTGCAGAACTGCGATAGCTGCCGCAAGGCGAAAAAATGGCTGGAAGCAGAGGCCATTTCCTTCGAATTTCATGACCTTCGTAAATCGCCAATTGATGCTGAAACCCTGCGTCATTGGCTTTCATCCATTGGTGCCGGCGCCCTGATAAATCGCCGAGGGACGACTTGGCGCACGCTATCCGATAGCCAGATGACCGCACACGGTGAGGCTCTCGTCTCTTTGATAATGGACCATCCCGCAATTATGAAACGACCAATTTTTGTAACTGAACACGATGTTTCCGTGGGCTTCGATAATAATCAGAAGCAGACCTTGGCGAATTAAGCCATTACCGGCTGACGCCGGCAGAAATTGGGTAAATGCTTCTCGAGGGACTAAAATATGGTGTGATCGTTCGCCGGCCTCTCGTGGTACAAAAATGGCCCCGTACCCAGACATGACGTCCCCAGTATCGCCTGTGCAGTTCAGAGAACTCCATCTTGATTTTGCGCGAGGTGCACCCCTTAACGCATCGCATGACATCGCTCACCGCCCGGTGGGGTGGGATCAACACGAACATGCGGACATGGTCCGTGGATAAAACCCGCTTGATGATGGTCACCTCAATTTCCTTGTAGACTTGTCGTACCACCCCGCGAACCTTCCCCCTTATCTCACCCTAACTATGGATATTGGCTGACGGCCTTGCGCGCGCTATGGTGCGATGGCGGCAGCCAACCGCAAAAGCACCTCGTCACGACCGGGCGTGGCCAGCAATGACAGGCCCAGGGGGCAGCCATCCAGGCTGGCCAGGGGCAGATTGATCTGTGGACATCCCGACAGGCCGGCAATGCAGGTCAGGCCCATGGCGCGCCAACGAAAATCGTCCAATGCCGCCTCCGGCGTTTCGCACAGAGGCGCGATGCCCGGCGCGGTGGGTAGGCACAGGACACCATCCCCGCCCAGCAGCTCACGCATGCGCCTGCGCACCGTTTCGCGCACCTGGCTGCTTTCTGCCACCATATCGGGGGTGATCGCCGCGCAGGCGGCGAAGCGCTCCGCCACGCCGGGACCGAAACTTGGCTTTGCCCGTTCAATCCAGGCACCGTGGGCGCGCCAGATATCAGCCATCTGCAGGGTGCGGAAATGGGGCATCCATTTGTCGGGTCCATCCGGGCTGATCCGCACCGCCTCACGCGCCTGAAACTGCCCCGCAACCACATCAACCGCGCCGGCCAGACCCGTGGCCGTGCTGCCCTCTAACAATTCAAAACAGTCCTGTGCCAGCAACAGGCGGGATGGACAAGCTGTTCCAGCGGCAGGGTTTTGATAATCCGGGAGCAGAACCCGCCCCACTTTTTGCATCAATTCGCCGCCGCGGGCGAACCAGCCGATAGTATCGAAACAGGGTGCCAGGGGATGCACGCCGTCCACCGGAATGCGGTCTTGAGTGGTGCGGATGCCATGGATGCCGCAAAACCCAGCCGGCATGCGTACCGAGCCACCGGTGTCCGAGCCCAGAGCAAAATCCACCAAACCGCCGGCCACCGCCGCCGCTGAGCCCGAGGATGAGCCGCCAGGGATGCGCCCCGGCGCATTGACATTGCGCGGCGTGCCGTAATGCGCATTCTGCCCGGTAATGGAGAATGCCATTTCATCCGTTTGCGCCTTTGCCGTCATATCCGCCCCCGCCGCCAACAAATTGCTAACGGCCGAGGCGGTCGCAGTGGCCGGGCCGTGGCTGGCCAGCCAGTCGGGGCTACCGGCGCCGGTGACATGACCTGCGATATCGTAGAGGTCCTTGGCCGCGAAGGTGAGGCCGGATAAGGGGCCCGCGGTGGTCGGGGACAGGGTAACATTGTCGTGGGTGATATAGGCGCCGAGATTGTTCGTCATGTATTCGCCTTTTTTTAGCCGAATTTCCAGCAGGACAGGGTGTGAGACCGGTCACTTAACCAATCCACCCATCGTAGCCATATTTGATCGGCAAGAAAGGATAGTTCGATGTTTGAATTGGGTATGAATTTCCTCGCCTCGATATGGCTTTGGTGGTGCCGTGCCACCGATGTGGTGAAGTTGTGGAACCCCTTTGGCGCACTTTTCAGCCTGGTCCTGATGGTTGGATTATTTGGNTACTGTGTTAAGAAAATCATGGGCGCGGAATAAGCGAAACTGTACAAGGGGGTATGCATGCAGCGGACTTCCAAGAACAATTTTCCATTGCCGGCCGGCGGCTGGGCGGCGGTGCGCCCTGCCTCTTTATCGCCGAGGCGGGCGTTGCCCATTTCGGCGACATGGATATGGCCATTCAACTGGTTGAATTGGCGGCCGATGCCGGTGCCGACGTGTTCAAGACCCAGGTCTTCGATGTTGATGAGTTGATCGCGGCGGAGCTGCCCGAATGGCGCGACCGTCTGCGTCCACGCAACCTATCCCTGGCCGAATTCAAGGAACTGAAAACGCTCTGCGATGAACGGGACCTTTTGTTCATAGCGACGGCCCATAACGAAAGCCGCATTTCCTGGCTACAGGAACTGGACGTGCCCGCCATCAAGGTCGGCTCGGGCGAGCGCGGCAATCCGGGCTTTTTGACCAGGCTGGCCGAGTTGGACCGGCCTATGATTGTCTCAACCGGGATGTATGATGAACGCGACGTGGGCGAGGCCCTGGAAGCCTGTGCCAAGGGGGGATGCGACCGGGTTGCCCTTTTGCATTGCATCACCGCCTATCCAACACCGGAGGAACAAGTCAACTTGGCCGCCATGGACCGGCTGGCCGAATTATTCCCTGGCCCCGTGGGCTATTCCGACCACACACGGGATCATCTGGCATTATTGGCGGCGGTGGCGCGTGGCGCCGAGGTGGTGGAAAAGCACATTACCATTCTGCGCGATGTGCCCAACGCCCAGGACTGGAAAGTCTCCGCCGGGCCGGAGGATCTCGCCACGCTGGTCGCCAATGTACGGCGCATCGAGGCCATGCTGGGCCATGGCCGCAAGGAACCGACGGCGGCGGAGCGGGAGGGCCAAGTCTGGGCCACCAAATCCGTGGTCGCGCGGCACGATCTAGCCGCTGGAGCAGTCCTGAGGCCGGACGATCTGATCACCAAGCGGCCGGGCAGTGGTATCCCGGCCAATCAGGTAAACGATATCGTCGGTCGTACCTTGGCCCGGGACGTTGTGGCGGATACCTTGTTACAAATGAAAGACTTGGCGTGAAGAGCAAAAAAATCTGTGTCTGGTCGGGCAAACGAGGCGGCTTTGGCGCCCTGACCCCAACCATGCGGGCCATTCAGGCCCACGAGGCGCTGGAACTGACCCTGGTGGTCACCGATCAGCATCTCTATGACCAGTTTGGCCGCACGGTGCGCGAGGTGGAGGATCAATTTTCCGTTGCCGCCACCATCGACATGGAGCAATCAGGCGACAGCAACGAGGAGCGTGCCCGCGCCGTGGGCCTGTGCCTGCAACGCTCGGTCGATGTATTGGCCGATCTAGCGCCCGATGTCTTGCTAGTGATTGGCGATCGGGGCGAGGTCTTCGCCGCCTGCATCGCGGCCCACAACATGCGCATCGCCATCGCCCATGTTCAGGGCGGCGATCTATCCGGCAGCCTGGACGAGCCAGTGCGCCATGCCATCACCAAACTATCGCATATCCATTTTCCCTCCACCGAACAATCCGCCGAGCGCATCCGGCGCATGGGAGAGGAGCCCTGGCGCATTCATGTAGCCGGCGATACGCATATTGATCAGATACTGCTGGGCAGCGCCACGGGGGAGGGCGAGCTGCGCCGGCGCTTTGACCTGGACAGGAGCGAGCCGTTCCTGCTGGTCCTGCAACATTCCGATTCCACAGTACCGGGCGAATCTCCAGCGCAGATCGAGGCGACCCTGGCCGGACTGGCGGCGATCGGCATGCGCACCATGCTTGTCTACCCCTGCTCTGATCAAGGCTATGAAGGCATCATCGATGGCCTGGAAGGCGCCCGCGGGCAGCCCGGCGTCTCGGTGCACCAGAACATTCCGGCGCCTGATTTCATCGGCCTGCAGAAAATTGCCGGCGCCCTGGTAGGCAATTCATCTGCCGGCTTGATCGAGGCGCCGTATTTCCAACTTGGTGCCGTCAACGTGGGCGAGCGCCAGATCGGCCGGGAGCGCGCTGCCAACGTTATCGACGTGCCGTATGATGCTGCCGCCATCAGTGCCGCTATTCAACGGGTTCTGAACGATGGCGATTTCAAGACAGCCATGGCCGCGACGACGCCGCCCTTTGGCGATGGCACTTCGTATCGCCGCATCACGGAGACCTTGGCTGATATCAGCGTGGACGAGCGCATGCTGAACAAACGCATGAGCTACTGATGAGCAAGCCAGTACTTTTATATTACCGCCTGTTGAGTTGGCAGCCGGAAAATCAGGCCCTGGCGGCGGCCAACTTCGCGGTTCATGAACTGGATAATCCGGATCAAGATACAGATGAGATTCTGAAAGGGATCCAAGCCTGTTGCGCCCCCTTGGGATTTTATTTCGGATCCGGAAAAATGGAGCGCTGTCCAAATTTGCGGGCCATCGTCACCAACACCACCGGAGTGCCACATATCGACATGCCAGCGGCGGCGGCGCGGGACATCGCGGTATTTTCGCTAAAGGACGAACAAACTTTCCTTGATACCATTACGCCGACGGCGGAACATACCTGGGGTTTATTGTTGGCTCTGCTGCGGCGCACGCCGTGGTCGTTTGATCATATCAAGGCCGGCCATTGGAACCGCTTTGAATGGGGTGCGCCGGCCATGTTGTCGCGCCTAAAGCTGGGTATTATCGGCCATGGCCGCCTGGGCCGTCGGGTGGCGCGCTATGGCGCGGCCTTTGATATGGCTGTGCGTTACCATGACCCATTTGCCGAAGCCGACGGCATCACCGAACGCGCCGAACGGTTGGAAGAACTGGTGGCATGGGCCGACGTGATCAGCCTGCATGTTCCGGCCCTGCCGGAAACCGAGGATCTGATCAGCGCCGAGATATTGAGCCATTTCAAACCTGGCAGCCTGTTCATCAATACGGCACGGGCAGAACTGGTGGACGAGGCAGCGCTGTTGGCTGCGCTGGAAACGGGCCATATCGCCGGCTATGGCGCGGATGTTCTGGAGGGCGAGTTCGGTCTGGATTTCAAGGCCGCCGAGCATCCTCTGGTACGCCATGCCCAAAACCATGACAATGTCCTGTTGACGCCGCATATCGCCGGCTCCACCCATGATGCCTGGCGGGAAACCCAGGGCCGGGTAATTGAAATGGCCATCGAACATTTCAAGGATTGGAAAACATGAAGATTATTCCCGGCGCCGTCTGGGGCCTNATCCCGGCGCGGGGCGGCTCGAAATCGATCCCGATGAAAAATCTGACACCCTTCGTCGGGCGCCCGTTGATGGATTTCCAGGTTCTGGCCGCGACTGCTTCCCAGTGTTTCAGCCGCATTCTGTGCAGCACGGACCATCAAGCCATTGCCGACCGCTGCGTCACGCTGGGAATTGAAGTGCATGAACGGCCCCTTCATCTGGGTGCCGATGACACCCCGGTGATAGCGGTCATCGCGGATCTGTTGCAGGATATCAACGCCAGGGAAGGCGCGGTGGCGGAATGCATCGCACTGCTGCAACCCACGTCGCCGTTCCTGCTGGGTGAACATATCCGCTGGGCCGTGAATGCCCTGTTGGCGGATACCGACGCCGGCTCGGCCCAGACCGTGGTGCCCTGCCCACACAACCACCATGCGCTGAATCAAAGGGTCATCAAGGATGGCCAGGTCAGCTTCCGCTTTGCCGAAGAACGCGCGATAGCCCACAACAAGCAAAGAAAACCAAACCATTATCTGTTTGGCAATTTGCTTGTGTTCCGCAGCCTAGCGGCAATTGAACAGCAAACGCCGTTCGCCAACCCGTCCGTGCCCGTCGAAATTCCCTTCTGCCAGGGCTTTGATCTGGATGCCCCCGATGATGTCAAAATGGGCCAGGCACTATTGGCGGCGGGCCTTGCCGAATTACCAAATTCTTGAGTATTTAGCTTGAAATTTGCGTCCATAAGCATGATTTTATAAGGGTGGCTCCCGCTAATAAATATATGGTGGGAGAGAAGCTCCCTATGCTGAGCCTTTGGGGGCGTCGAGGCAGATGAAAATGGTGGAAAACATGGACCTGTTCTAAGCCGCCGCAAGGCGCTGATGAGACTTGGTCTGGCCGCCGCGATTGAGCTTCGCGCGCGCCGTGCTAGGCTTAGCCAACCTCTAGCGTAGCTTTGGAGTGCGAGCATGACCCGCATGACCGGCGGCCAAGCCCTTGTGAAATCCATTATCGCTCATGGCGTCGATACCATCTTCGGCCTGCCCGGCGTGCAGTTGGACTGGTTCTTCAACGCACTGCACGATGAAGGCAACAATATCCGGGTGATCAACAGCCGCCATGAACAAGGCGTCGCCTATATGGCCCACGGCTATGCGCAATCCACGGGCAAAGTCGGCGCCTTTGCCGTGGTGCCGGGCCCCGGTGTTCTGAACACCACCGCCGCATTGAGCACATCGTGGGCCGCCAACGTGCCGGTGCTGTGCGTTACCGGGCAGATTCCATCCGCCTCCATCGGACGCGGCTATGGCCAATTGCACGAAATCCCCGATCAATTATCGATCCTGCAGGGATTGACGAAATCCGCCGCCCGCATCAACCATCCCACCGATGCACCCGCCAAGGTGGCGGAGGCCTTCCGGCAATTGCGCACGGGCCGGCCGCAACCGGTGGCCCTGGAAATGCCTCTGGATCAACTGGCAGGAGCCTGTAATGTGGATCTGCTGGATGCGGCCACTGACTACACCCACCCGCCCGTGGATGAGGACGCCGTGGCGGGGGCGGCAAAATTATTGGCGGGCGCCAAGGCGCCGATGGTTTTTGTCGGCAGCGGCGCCGTTGACAGCGGCGAGGCGATCCAGGCCCTGGCCGAGATATTGCAGGCGCCGGTGATCGCCAACCGGACCGGGCGGGGCATCGTGTCGAACCGAAACTATCTGTCCATGATGCATCTCGAAGGCCATCGTCTGTGGGCCGATGCGGACGTTGTGCTGGCGGTCGGTACCCGGCTGCAACCGGCGCGCATGAACTGGGGCACGGGCGGTGATCTAAAAATCATTCATGTGGATATCGATCCGGTGGAGATCAAACGTATCGCCACGCCTGACGTCGCCATCGTCGGCGACGCTCAGGACATCGTGCCAGCCCTGGTCGACGCCGTGGCCAGGCAGGCCCCAAGCCGGGCCTCCCGCGAGGATGAACTGATGGCGTTACGGGGTGATGTACACGCGATGCTGCTGGACCGTCTGGGTCCGCAAATGTCTTGGATCAAGGTGATTCGCGAGGCCCTGGATGACGACGGCATCTTTGTCGACGAGCTGACCCAGGTCGGCTATGTCTCACGCGTGGCCATGCCGGTTTATCAGCCGCGCAAATATTTAAGCTCCGCCTATCAGGGTACGCTTGGCTGCGGACTGGGCGTTGCCATTGGCGCCAAGATCGCCAATCCGGACCGCCAGGTGTTGTCCATCAACGGCGACGGTGGCTTCATGTACAACGTGCAGGAACTGGCCACGGCAGCTAAATACAACGTCAACGTTGTCGCCATCGTTTTCGTTGACGGTGCCTACGGCAATGTGCGCCGCATGCAGGAAGAACTTTATGACGGGCGCATCATCGCCTCGGATCTACAAAATCCGGATTTCGTAAAAATGGCGGGAAGCTTCGGCTGTGCCGCCTATCGCGCAGACAGCCCAGATGAACTGGCCAAGGTCTTGCCCAATGCTTTCAAGGAAGCCGGACCGGCGGTGATCGAAGTGCCCTTCCCCAAGACCCCCGATCCCTGGCCGATCATCATTCCCCGACACAACAGACCCAGCGGCTAACCGCCCTTCACATATGGGTTGTCCTGCTTGCGCAACAAGATACGCAGGGGGACGCCGGGCAGATTGAAATGCTCCCGCAGGCCGTTCTGCAGATAGCGGGCATAGGCATCGGGCAGATCGTTGGGCAGATTGGAAAAGATCACGAAGGTCGGTGGCCGGGCCTTGGCCTGGGTCATGTAGCGCAAGCGGATGCGCCGGCCATGCTGGCCCAGGGGCGGCGGGTGGCTTTCGGTCATATCCTTCAGCCAGCGGTTCAGGGCGGCGGTGGAGATACGCTTTTGCCAGTGTTGATAGACCTCCGTGACCATGGGCATCAATTTCTCCACGTCACGGCCGGTCAGGGCTGAAAGAGTGACCACGGGAACACCACGGGCCTGGGTCAGCGAGGTTTCCAGACGGTCGCGCAGCTGCCCCATGCCAGCGTTGCGGTCGGATATCAGATCCCACTTGTTAGCCGCAACCACCAGGGCGCGGCCTTCCTCCAGGGTACGTCGGGCGATATTCAGATCCTGGCGCTCCAACGGCGCCCGGGCATCCAGCAACAGCACCACGACCTGGGCGTATTCCATGGCGCGCACGGCATCGTCGGCGGCCAGTTTCTCCAGCTTCTCGGTGACCCGCGCCTGCCGGCGCAGTCCGGCGGTGTCGATCAGGCGAATGGCCTGCTCGCCCCATTGCCAGGCAATGCCTATGGCATCACGGGTCAGGCCCGGTTCCGGCCCGGTGATCTGCCGCTCTTCGCCCAACAGACGGTTAACCAGGGTCGACTTGCCTGCATTGGGCCGGCCCAGAATGGCAAGCTGTATAATGCTATCGTGCTTATCATCATCCTCTTCAATATCGGCACCGGCTTCACCGGCATAACCGGCATCTACTTCATCGCCCTCGGTATCTTCAAGGGCAACCGGGGACGCATGGTTCCTAACAGCATGTTCCTCCATCGCCGCCAGGATGCAGTCATGCAGGGCAACCAGGCCTTCGCCATGGGCAGCCGATATGGCGAGAGGCTCGCCCAGACCCAAGGACCAGGCCTCGGCCAAGCCGGAATCGCCGGCCGCGCCCTCGCACTTATTGGCCAGCAACAACACCGGACCGTCGCGCCGGCGCAACCAGCCGGCGAAATGGCTATCCAGCGGCGTGACGCCGGCACGGCCATCAATCAACATCAAGGCCAGATCGGCATCGTCCAGGGCGATTTCGGTTTGCCGCTGCATCCGTCCTTCCATGCTGGCCGCATCCGCATCTTCCAGGCCCGCCGTATCAAACAGACGAAAATCCAGGCCAGCGATGCGGCCCTCGCCCTCGCGTCGGTCGCGGGTTACGCCGGGCTGGTCATCGACCAGGGCCAGGCGCTTGCCCACCAGACGGTTGAACAGCGTCGACTTGCCCACGTTGGGGCGGCCAACAATCGAGATTGTGAACGTCATGATACCAGCAGTCCCTGGTACTATCTCAAGGCGATCAAGTCGCCATTGTCAGACAGTACATAAATCGAACCATCCGCCACCACGGGCGGAATCAGGGTACCCTTGGGCAACTCCAGGCGGCCCAGCAATTTGCCGGAATAGGGCGAGACCGCGACCGCATAGCCCTCGGACGAGACTAGCACCAGCCGGTCGGAGGCCAATACCGGCCCGCTCCAATGGATCGGATCCTGCTTATCTTCTTCATCCTCGTAGCGGGGCAATTGCGCCACCCAGCGGATACGGCCGCTTTTTCGCGCCAGACAGACCACCTCGGCCTGGGTCGTCACCAAAAAGATAAAATCGCCCGCCACCCACGGGGTTTCCATGCCAGCGATGGCCCGGTCCCAAAGCCGACGACCGCTGCGCAATTCAATCGCCGCGACCCGGCCGGAAAAGCTGACGGCCAGGACCAGATCCCGGTCAATCACCGGACTGCCCCTGATCTCGCTCATGGTCGAAAGGGGTGCCAAACGCCGGGCCCTAATCAGCTGATCACCCCAGACCATGCGGCCGTTTTCAAGACGCAGGGCAAACAGCTCGCCCGATGAATAAGGCACCACAACCAGACCGCCGCCCACCGCCGCGCTGGGGGCGCCGACCAGGCCAACATCCTCGGGAATGCCGCCATGGCTCCATAAGGTGTGGCCATCGGAACTGGAAAGCGCGTGCAGCTGATTATCATAGGTAATGACAAAGACCCGGCCGCCAATCGCCGTCGGGGCGCCACGGATGGGCGTGCCGATGCGGCGTTGCCAAATTTCCTTGCCATCGTCTAGCGACAGGGCATGCACGAAGCCATAGCCCGTGCTGGCATATACAGTGCCATTATCGATGCTGACCCCACCGCCGATCACGCCTTCGTCTTCATCTTCCGGGGTCAAATCCCGGCGCCAGAAACGTTTTCCATCCGCCACCCTAAAGGCGGATACGCCCGCCTCGGCATCCATGGCGACCAGGCGGTCCCCGGCCACCACGGGCCGGCTCAGCAATTTGCTTTCGCTACCCGAACCTTCGCCAATGCTGATTTTCCAGGCCCGCCTCAGATCTTCGCCAATTTCCAAATGGTGCATGGCGTGGTTCGCGAGACCGGCAGCCTGGGGCCAGTCCGGGTTGCGCCAGGGACGGGGCAGACGCACATCAAGATCGGCGATGGCTGCATCCGGCTCCAACGCCTTATCCAATTGCAGAATGGAGATGCGCTCACCCGGCAGCGGCGGTTTCTCGTTGCCGCCAAACCAGTCAGGCGTTTCACAAGCCGACAGCAGCACGCCTGCCGCCATTAGCAAAAGTGCGGTTGACAAGCCGCGTCGTAGCACCGCCCTATTCCTCGCCAAACGCGGCCAGCATCTGGTTGGCTCGGCTACGCATGCCGCCAGGTGCCGCGGCATCCTCGGACAAGGCCTTGAAAGCGGCACGGGCCCCGGCCAGATCGCCTTCGCGGTGTTTCAGCGCCGCCTGCAGCTCCAACCCGGAATAGCGCCAGGGGGACCCGTCGGCCAGCAAAGGGGCGATGCGCCGTTCCAAATCATCCTTGGCGCCATCATCGATCAACAGCATGACCGCCTGCAATTGCGCCAGGCCTTGGAAAATCGGGTCCATACCGGAACCGGTGGCAATCTGATCATAGGCGTTCAGGGCACCCGTCTTATCGCCGGATTTGAGCCGTGCCGTCGCGGCCTGAAATTTGGCAATCACGCCATAGCCGGTGCTGGCATCGGCGGCCAGGGACTGAAACGAGGTTACGGCGGCAGCGACATCACCCTTTTCCAGCAGCTGGGCGGCAGCCACGTAACGGCCAGATTCTTCCGCTTGCTGGGCCGCCTTATACTCGCGCCAGCCAACCCGGCCGGCGGTGCCGAGCACGACGGCGACACAGGCAATAATGACATAGCTGCCATATTTGCGCCAAAGCGCCATGGCTTTGTCGCGCCTGACATCTTCATCGACTTCTTGGAAAATATCCGCCACGTGGGCACACTCCGCAACTTGCCGCAAGACAACAGCTGTTATCCATTGCGGCGTTTGAAAAAAGTCGGCCAATCTAGCCCGCACCAGCACGTGGGGCAAGCTAGGATATAGGCCAATTCCTAATAGCTTTTGATCTCTAAACCGAAGATGCCGATAGGTCCAGCCATTAGCGGAAATAGAGCGCTACAGCGCGGGCATCGGCAGTTCAGGCAATAGAGGTTCGATCAGCTCGGCCATGGCCAAAAGCCGGCGATCGGCCCGGTGCTGACCAAGCAATTGCAAGCCCAGGGGCATGCCGTCGGGCGACAGGCCGCAGGGCAAGGACAGGGCAGGACAACCGGAATGGTTGGCCCATTGGGTAAAATCGGCCTGGTTTACGGGGGCCTTGTCGGAATGTGAAAAAGCGGCCTGGGGCGCCGTTGGTAGCAACAGCAGGTCGACCTCGTCAAACAGCTTTCGCGCCCGTTGGCCCACGGTCAGCAATTGCCGCTGCGCCGCGACCAGACGGTGCGCCGGCGCACTGCGGCCATATTCCAGGTTTTGCCGGAATTCGTCCGAGAAATCATCTGGATGGGCCAGCAATTCCGCCTCCAAGGCATGGCCCGCCTCGGCTTCGGAGATCAACAGACCGGCGCGCCGGGTGCCGGTGCAATCCTGAGTGGGAAAGCGCAAATCCACCTGAACCGCGCCCTGCCGTTCCAATGCCGCCAGGTGCGCCTCGAAATTCTCGCGGATGCCTGGGCCACAAGCCACCGCGGCCAAATTCAGGGGCACGGAAAACCGCAGGCCTTGCAACGTTACCCCCTTGGTGCGGAGAGCCCGATGAGGATGGATGGATTCCGTGCTTTCCGGGTCATGGCCCACCAATATAGCCAGCATCAGGGAAAGATCGCGGCTAGAGCGGCAGATTGGCCCCACATGATCCAGGCCATAGCTTAACGGCACCACGCCACGGGTCGAAATCAGGCCCTGTGTCGCCTTCAGACCCACCAGGCCGCAATAGGATGCGGGCAGCCGGACCGAGCCCATGGTATCCGTACCCAACGCACCGGCGCAAAAGCCCGCCGCCACCGCCACCGCCGACCCGCCGGAGGAACCGCCCGGCGTAAACCCGGGGCGCCAGGGATTTTGCGCCGCGCCATGATGCGGATTGTTGGTGGTCGCGCCTAAGGCTCCCTCATGCATATTGACCTTGCCCAAAAAGACCGCGCCGGCATCCCGCAATCGTTGCGTGATGGCGGCATCCCGGACGGGCGTACGGAACCTTGCCATCCCATTCGTGGTGGGGACGCCAGCCAGATCAATGTTATCCTTAAGGGCGATGGGGATACCATCCAGGGGCGAAAGCCGCTCGCCCTTGGCCCGGCGGGCATCGGAAGCCCGGGCCTGTTCCAGTGCCGGCTCCTCTAGCAAGGTGATGAAACAATTCATGCCGGCTTCATATCGTTCGATACGCGCCAGATAGGCCCGCAACAGATCCTCGGCTGTGAAATCGCCTGCCGCCAGGGCTTCGGCGGTACCGGTAATATCCAAATTTGCTGGATCGATCATGGTACTTATGTGTCCTTGGGCATCATGAGGTCGACCAGCCTAGTAACATCATCGAGATTTTCCAGACTCTCGACCTGATTGATCAGCGCCTCGGCCCGCTCCACTCCAACGAAACGCGGGGCGGCGGCGCAGTTTTTCCGGAATTTCTCAAGATGCGCTTCGTAGCTCATGGGATTCGCCGGACTGCCGTAAACATCCTGTACGGTGACAATATGTTCGGCGCCGTTTTTCAGTGTTATGGTCATGCTGACCGGGACCAGGGCATTGGGGTCAGGGTTATCATCGATATTAATCTGGATGCGGCGGGCTAGATCCTGGCTATCCGGGTGCCTCAGGTTGCCATCGTCATAGGCATCGACGCCGATGCCTTCGTGGCGCAGGGCATGCGCGGTGACATAGGCCGCGCACAGGCGGGCGTAATTGATGTTCATGACATCTTCGATGGGCCGGCCCACCAGATGATGGATCAGGGGCGGCACCTGGGCCACGATGCCCGCGACTTCATCGGCGCCAAAGCCATGTTGCCGTTGCAGGCCCAGGCAACCATCAACGATACCATGGGTCGCCCGGCCCGAAGGAAATGGCTTGTGGGATAGCTCGGTAATGCGCCAAGTCCTGCCCAGGCTGCCCAACAATACATCGCGATCATAACCATCCTCGATCAGGCGGAAATAGCCGAACGGACCTTCTAGAATATTGCGCGGACCCTGCAAGCCGGCAGCCGCCATGTCGCAGGCCGTTACCGCATTGCGGGCATTGAAACCAACCTGCATGCCCAGCAGCATGGAGCCTTCGGTATGGGCTTGCATGGTGCCACAGATCTGGCCATAGGCGATGGAATAGGCATTGCGCAGGGTCTCAGCGTCAAAGTCCCGCAACTTGGCGACCGCGGTGACGGCGGCCAGGGCGCCGGCGGTGCCGGGGCGGAAGAACTTCAATCCCGTGGTTACCGCGACGGAGATGTGGCAGGCCACGTCCACGCCCAGCACGGCGGCTAGGATCAGATCCCTACCGCTGATGCCGCCCCCATTGCGGTTTTGCTTCTCGGCCACAGCCATGGCCGCACCCAACAGCACGGTCATTGAATGTACCACTGCGCCCTCATGGACGCAGTCGAATTCGGCGTTGTGGATCTGATAGGCGTTGCACAAGGCCGCCGCTGGTGCCGGCAGCCGCAGGCCATGGCCCCAGACGCGGGCATCGTCGCCCTGGCCCCATTGGCCAGAAAGCTGGATCAATTCATCGACCCAGGGCCCGGCGCCGCCCGACAGGCCAACACCGAAACTGTCCAAGATATAGGTCTTAGCCGCCTTGATGGCCTCGGACGGTAAATCATCAAAGCCGGTGCCCAAAACATGGGCCACAAAATCATCAATCGCATCCATACCTGTAAGCCTTACCGTTGCAACCGCGTGGGCCGATACTTTAGCATGCGCCGGTTCGCCTGCGCCTTTTTGTTCAGTGCCATAGGATTATTATGCCCCAAACCATCAACGCCGCCGATGTTCCCGCCCTTCTGCAGCCGGGCCACACTGTTTTTGTCCAAGGCGCGGCGGGAGAGCCCCTAGCCCTGGGCCAGGCCCTGGCGGCGGACGGCGAGGCCAGCCGTGACGTGCATTATGTTTCCTGCCTGGTGCCGGGCATCAACCGGACGGATTTTTCCGCCTTTCACCCGACGGCGACAATGACCGCGTTCTTCGTTCAGGCGGAATTGCGGGAGTCCTTCGCCGCCGGCAAGATCCGCTTTCTGCCCCTGCATTACAGCGGCATCTGCAGCTACATGAAAAGCTTGCCGGCCATGGATATCCTGTTCATGCAGGTAGCCCCGCCGGACGAGAACGGCATGTGCAGCCTGGGCCTATCGGTGGATTTCGTGCCCATACATTTGGACAAGGCCAAGGTGGTGGTGGCGGAGATGAACACCAATATGCCCTCGCCCGCGGGCAGCCCGAAAATACCCTACGGGCGTCTGGACTATGTCCTGCCCACGGCGCGCGCCCTGCCGGAATTGCCCACCGGCGATGTACCAGCGGTGATCAAAACCATCGGGCAAAAGGTGGCGGCCTTGATCGGTGATGGTGATTGCATCCAGATCGGCATTGGCAAGGTGCCCGCCGCCATTCTTGGCTGTCTGAAGGACCGCCGCGATCTGGGCCTGCACGGCGGCATGGTGACCGATGAAGTAGCCAACCTGGTGGACATCGGCGCCCTGAATTGCAGCCGGAAAACCATCGATACCAACACTTTGATCTGTGGCGCGGCGATGGGGACGCAACGGGTGTTCGATTGGGCCGCCGACCGGACCGACATCAAATATTGCGGCGCGGACTATACCCATTGCGTGCCCGTGGTGGCGCAAATCGACAATTTCGTCTCCATCAACTCCACCCTGGAGGTGGATTTGACCGGCCAGGCCAATTCGGAGACCATCAATGCCCGGCAGATCAGCGGCACCGGTGGCCTGGTGGATTTCGTCCGTGGCGCCCGCATGGCCAACAACGGCCGCTCCGTCCTGGCCCTGTCGGCAACAGCAGCGGACAGCAAGATTTCCCGCATCGTGCCGACGCTGCAGGCCGGCGCGGCGGTCAGCTGTCCCCGCGCCGACACCGACTATGTGGTGACGGAATTCGGCGCCGCCCGCATGAAGGATAAATCCGTTGACGAACGGGCGGAAGCCCTGATCGCCATCGCCGATCCGAAATTCCACGGCGAATTGAGCGAGGCCTGGAAAGAGCAGCGAAAACGCATGGGTGGTTGATAGGTTCAACATTCGTTAAATTGCTAGGCCAGGAAATTAACCGTTCGTTTATAACGATCTGGTTTTATGGCCCCAATAATGGGTCAAATTGGCGATGGAGCTGGGCCGCGATGTCTGGCTGGCTAGGAGCAATTCTATTGGTTTCGGTGACGTTGAGCAGTGCGGGATACGCCGCCGCCGCGATCAAAATGGTGGACGAAGTGGATGCCACCGTCTCCAAACTGTCGCGATCCGATTGCCAGCTCGCACGGGTCATCCATGGCATGAATGTCTGCCGCAGCGAAGGCAGCCAGGCCGTGCGGACGGCGGCCTATTGCTACCGCACCATTGGCGGCGTCAATTGCAATGACCGGGCCGACCCCAGGGCCCGCCCATCATCCGCCAAACCACAACTAATCAGATGAGGGAATTAAAAGAGATAGTAATCTGAGCGGAGTAATTGGATTAAACGAGCCCTTGGTGCTAAAGGCATCAAGTTTTTTCCGAAAGCCCCGGACCATCGTCAGTTTCGGGCAGCGGAAGTAAAGTTTCCGTCACGATCGCGCAAAGCGTCATCTTCCCATCATGGACGGAGTAAACCTTTCCCTCGCAGACGGAGAGTGTCCGACCTGATTTGACAACCTCGCCGCGCGCCAGCAAGCTCTCACCCTTCCCGGGCGCCACGAGATTGAGCTTGTATTCGACGGTCAAGATCGAAGCATGTGACTCCGTCAACGTATAAGCCGCATAAGCGCAGGCGTTATCCGCTAGAGTGCCAACCACACCGCCATGAAAAAATCCATGTTGCTGGCTTAACTCTGGGCGGTAGGGCAACTCAATCTCACATAGGCCAGGTTTCAGAGTTTTGATTTTAGCGCCAAGGTAGGACATGAACGCCTGACGTTCGAAGCTTCCACGCACCCGAGACGCGAAGTCGAGGTCGCGCACAGAATGATCTCGCATCGACATACTCCACCGGTTTGATTTTGGACCCCCTCGCCATTTCCATGCGGGTGTTCACATGTGAACGGTTACACGGAGTTTACAGGGGTATTCTAGCCCTCATGAGGACGGAAGATTACTGTCTGGAATCAATGAAACGACGGTGGCCAGAAATGATCTTGTTGGATGGTGTGACGGCGATCGGTTCCATCTGACCGTAGGAAGAAAGACTGTTTTCCAACTCTTCCAGATCAGTGGGGCTGTAAATACGTTCGTTGTCGGGATGAGTGGTGAGTTGTTCGATCTTCATGTGATCTCCAGTCCGTTTTGTTGGATTTGAATCCTCGATTGATCCAATCAATCGTTTTACCGATAACTAAGAAAAAGATTGGTGGGCCAACGATAACGGTTGGTCATGGGGGATGATCATCATGGTCCATCCTCCATGAATGCGCCAACTGAGAACAGAACGACCCATATCGTACTCAAGCCGGTCTTTGCCAACTTATGGCATCAAGACGCCTGCGAATGATCCGGGATCATCACACTAGATCTAAAGATAGATCTAAACATCCAGTGGCCTGCCTATCCCGAAATCCAATGCTATGAATTTCCGGGGCGAATTTCTGGGGCGAATTTCTGGAGCAGGAAGTCTCTGGAACAGGGCACTAAGTGGAAATATGCGAACAGCGTTTCCAGAATGTGTCGATGGCCACAGTCTCAAGAATTTTCGGCACCCAGCACATCATATCATCGCCAAAAAGCCGTCTTCCGGTGCTTACCGCATCGCGAATGGAGCTCTCGTCCGGCAACAGCGAATAACGAACATTAGTACGGTATTTCCAAAGCGGGATTGCCTTTGGTTCTTCCTCATACCATCTCGCCACATCGAATTGGAGATCTAGTTGTTCATGGTCAAAAAAGTCTGAGTCCAGGCGAAACGCTGAGCCAACCTGTCGGCTGGCCTCGACCCATCGACAGGCGTCCTTTATGGCATCAACTATTTCCGGCTCGACATCTGGACCCAACAGTTCGAGTAGAATTTGATACCCCCATCTGATGACGCTCAAACTATGGTTGATAAATATCTCCCCAGTGTATTTTCTCATCAGATTGTCGCCAAGTTCGCCGCGCAGAAGGGCTTGGTAATTTTCGGGATCGGAATAAAACGCATTAACCTCATCTTCCGAATCAAAAGTCTCATCTTCTGACTCACGAAGGAACGCCCGGTACACTTCATTTAGAAGCCCGTCACCCTGGGCAGCCTTTTCCCATGCCAAGCGATAGAAATCAAAAGTAGAAATACCGAGATCGACAAGGTGCCTCTGCATAACATCCAGTTGCCGATGCGAGAATACTACCGAAATCAGGCCAAAGCCCCGACATTGCAAATAATCGTCGAATGGCATATCGCGAGTGGCCACACAGACTTCCTCAACCTCGAAGCATTTCTCGCCACGATAGTCACCAAATTGCTTGGGCAGCAACCGATACTTGGTGAGCATTTCATATTTGTTGCGGGTTTCCAGATTTGAAGTGTCAGTGCCTCGCAACATCATGGTGGTGAATGGTGTGATCTGCTGCACGCCGGCTTTCGCCAAGATCCTGAAACCATCCAGAAAAGATTCCTTGGTTTCCTCCGGCAGCGGAACAATCATTTCCACGGCGAACGGAACGTTTTCACTACGAGCCAGATTGGCAATACGGAGAAACTCTGTCCGTCATCAAAACATTTGGGACATATGATCCTGTTTCATATGGGAGGACCTGGCTCATCTAGGTTTGATGTTAAGCCGCTT
>PCBT01000048.1 GCA_002731375.1 Rhodospirillaceae bacterium
ATATTTGCTTAGACGACTCTTCCGCATGCTTCCCATGATAACACCTTTTTGGCGTTATCTGGGTCAGTCCCAATTAAATTTGTTAAATAATCGTTAGCCGATCGTTACTTCGAAGCGTCGGGGCGCGGCCGGTCGGTCATTCGAAATGTAGGTCCGAATCATCCGTGAAAACTATCCACATATTAAACCAATCACTTGAGATTATACCTTAATCTCATGATATCTAACATATTACCCGACATTTCCAGATAACCTTCAGTTCGGAGCAAATTGTAGATCATCACTACCAACCATGGAAGGAATTTTGCTCTGTGGCCACCCGACAGTTTCTATTTGGTGATTTGGCCTTCGTTGGAAGCCCAATTGAGCAATTTTGTCGTCATCCGGACACAGCTTTCCCGTCTTGTTCACCTTGCCGTCAATTTCTTCGGCCTACGCCGGAACGGGTCTTCGCCGTAGATTTTCGATCAGGCTCAGGATTTTTTGAAACAAACTCCTCGGCACGGCAACCTCGGCCAATTGGAAAGTGACGTAGCGGCCATGGCGAACGACCTTGGCACCAATCTTGACCAACTTTTCCCGCAGTGTCGTCAGCGACCAATGCTCCACCTCTACGGGCAGAGCCAAAGTCCGCATGAAGTTGGCGAGATTGTAGGCCAGCGCATGAAGCTGGAGCCGCACCTCGTTGTTGCGGAACTTCCGACATGACAGCCGCGTCCATTTGATGGCGTTCTTGCCTTCCTTGATCCATTGTTCCGCAGTGCCTCGGTGATTGTAAAAGGCGACAACCCGCTTGGCCGGGCGTGACAGGTTGGTGACGATGAAGCCGACACGGGGGTACAACTCTCCAGGATGCCATTCAACCTTGGCAACGACACGGCGTTTCCTGTCCCATGATTTGGCCTGATAGCTGAAGTTGGCGTAATAACGCCGCACATGGATGGGCGGACGACCAACGGGACGCGTCAGCAGATGGGCGATGCGGTCCTGGAGAACCTTGTTAGCTTTGAGACGGATGACGTATTTGTAATTCTCGGCTTCCAGAAATTCATACAGGTCCGGCAGAGCAAAGGCGGCATCCCCTCGAAAATAGCGTCGCAGGGTTCGTTCCCGATAACGCGCAACGACAGGCTCCAGTACATCACGCCATCCCTCGGCACTGTGGACATTGCCAGGGCGCAGGGAGCAGCGTTCCAGGTCACCGAACTGATTGAACAGAAATAACGGATGGTAACAGGTACAACCAAAATGACCGTTGTATGCTGTTCCCTCTTGTTCGCCATGGGTAGGGCTGACACTGCAGTCCGGTTCAGGAATGATCATCTTTGGTGGGCGGCGGTCATGTACATGATCGATCCACGCCCCGTTCAGGTCTGCCAGGGCAGCAACGTTGTCGCCGGTGGCCAGGAGAACTCTGTCTCGAAGCGGCCCATCTGACTTGCCGAAGCCGCCCGCTTGGCGATGGCATGACCGCCGACAATCCATCGCATGGCAGGGTCGTGCCCGAGGCGGTCGGCGTCGTTCACGTCCTCGTAGCCGCCGAGCCGTCCAAACGAGGACTGACGAAACAGACCGGCCATCCCGTGTTGACCGTTCTTCCCAGTCCTCGGGTCTACAAACCGCTCCCCGGCAACCTCTGTCAGACCAAGGGCATCGTCAAGCTCTCGATAGGTGAGCAACCCAGCATCGGACGTGATCTTGGAACCGTGGAATTCCAGCTTCAGGCGGCGGTCAAAACTGACCCGCAAAGGGGACTTTTTGCTTTCACCCGCCGGGTGAAGTGAGGAGCGTTTGTTCTGATGGATGTATGACATTGATTCTTAAAGCAGAATCACACTGTCCCCGCATGAAATATTGGGTTCATCTGGGAAATAGGGATTAATAACACTTACGACCAGTAAGCGTCTGGTAGGGGCATGACATCGTCCACGACATGGCCCAGATCGGCGCCCATTGCACGGAAACCTCAGTAGCAGACCTGACGAACCAAAACGTGGTTTACTATCTGCCCGAATACAATATCTACACTATCATGTCGACCATGACCAAACACCGCATCTACCATTTTCCGGTGACGCGGAATTATAAATTGCTGGGCAGCATCTTCATCGGCGACATGGTCAAGTACCGGATCAAGGAGATCGAAAGCGAAGCCACCGCCACGCGGCATTATATAGCAACTGCCTGAGAGGCCTAAATCACTCTGCGGCGGCCGATACTGCGCCCACGGGCGGCAGGTGGGCGGCTGTTAGAGCCTGACCCAGGCGGTCGATCTCATCATCACCTAATTTCATCAGGGGCGGTCGCACCACGGCGCGGTCCTGACGGCCCAACAACACCAGGCATTCCTTCATGCGGTTATGCATATCCAGGAATGGCGGCGTGTAGAACGCTTGCGCCAGGGGGTAGATCCGATCGTTGATGGCCTGGGCGGCCGGCAAATCGCCGGCCTTCACGGCTTGGAGCAAGGCCACTTGAAGCTCCGGTATCACGCTGCCGGCGCCCGACAACAAACCGTTGGCGCCCATGCTCAGCGAAGCCATCAGCCAAGCCGAATGAGTGGTTAGCACGGTAATGGCCCGGCCCGCTTCGCCGCCTTGCAGGGCGCGGATGTGCTTTTCGTGCAGCATGGCGTCGTTCGACCAATCCTTGATCGCCTTGATCGAGGGTATTTCCTGTATCATTCGTAACAAGGTATCGAAGGGATAGCCTTGACCGCTGACTTGGGGGTATTGAAAGACAATCATCGGCAGATCAGTAGCGTCGGCAATGGTCTTGAAATGGGTCAGGGCCATTTCGGGCCGCAACTGCCCACCCATGATCATGCTGTTGGGCGGAAATACCAACAGGGCTTGAGCGCCCGCCGCCTCGGCCATGCGGGCCAGGCGGGCGGCTTGCAGACTGCCGTCGGCGTAGATGCCATTGATCAAGGGCAGGTTATCGCCCTCTTCCTCAAGGCAGAATTCAAGAATGTGTTTCTGCTCGTCAAAGCCGCAGGCATGCACTTCCGAGGCATGGCCGTTGACGGTGATGGCGCTTAACCCCTCGGTTGCAGCGACATCGCGCAGATGCCGGCGCGATGCTGCCTCGTCGATCATCATGTCGTTATCAAAGGCCAGCAAGGTGGCCGGTATCACGCCGTCTAGAGGTCTGCTGTTGAATACGCTCATTTTAAGCCTCCAATCCGCCCGCCGGCTGCTTGCTAAAAAGAGCCGTCGCGAGCCTCGTAGTGGGTTGGCAGATCATAATGGGGTTGGTCCCGTTCGGTCCAGTCCACCGTCCAATCGATCATACGCGACAGGGGCACTTCTGGATAGCCGAACAGTTTCGATGCTAAAGAGGTGTCATTGTGCCAGCCCATGCCGCTTTCCTGGTTCTCGAATTTGGGCTCGATACCAAAACGCTGACCAAAGGCGATCGCCAGATCGCGTACTCTGACCTGCTCCGGTCCTCCCATGTTCAGTGGCCGGGAAGGGGTCTCACAATGACCCAGGGCGCGAATGACCTGAGCATTGACNTCACCTTGCCAGATCACGTTAGCATGGCCGGCGCGTAAATTTATGCTCTGGGAGGTATAGACCCAGTTCGCGATGTCGTAGAGCACGCCATAGCGCAGATCGATGGCGTAATTCAGCCGGATCAGGCGCCCTGGGGTGCCGTGCAGTTGCGAAAAATATTGAAAGATGCGTTCGCGGCCAACGCAGGAATTGGCATATTCGCCCACCGGCACGGGCGCCACGTCTTCATTGCACAGGGGGCCGGTGACATCGACAAACGGATAAACGCACAGGGTGGAAAAGGCCACGATGCGCGAAGCCGCAAAGGCTTCCGCCACCAGGGCCGGAACATGGGCGTTCATGGCCCAGGTAAAGGGCTCGCCGCCGGAGGTGCCGAATTTCTTGCCAGCCATATAGATCACGTTTGGCAGTTGCGGCAGCGCGTTCACGCCGTCTCGGTCTAACAGATCACAGGCGATTGTTTCCACGCCCCAATCTTCCAGGCGTTGTCTAACAGCGGTATCGGTAAAACGGGCCACCCCAACGACGCGCTTTTCAGGCGCCGCACGCTTTGCCATACGGGCCAGGCAGGGGCCGACCTTGCCGCCGACGCCCAGGATGATGATGTCGCCCTTCAACGCTGCCAGATCATCAATTAGTGCCCGGCTAGGCCGGGAGAGCAGCTCCTCTAACGCCTCGACATCGGCCACGCGGTCCGGCAAATTGTTGGCGGCAAGAACGGCCATAGGGTGCTATCCGGCGACGATGCTGCCGCGCTCAATTACGAAAGTTTGATCGAGGATGTCGGCAACATGGGTGTCATTGGATTCAGCCACTAGCACGGATTCACCTTGCTTTTTGAGGTCAGCTAGAATTTCTTTCATACGTTGTGCGAAGATCGGCGCGATACCTTCGCTTGGCTCATCCAATAGCAATAATTGGGTGCCGACCATCAGGGCGCGGGCGAAAGCGACGAATTTCTGCTGACCGCCGGACAACTCGGTGGCTCCGCGGCTGCGGAATTCTGCAACCTCAGGCATAAGTTCGTAAATCCAGGCTAATCTATCCTCAACATCCTTCATGCCGGTAGCCCAGACTGGCAGCAGGACGTTTTCCTCGGCCGTCAGCACTGGCACCAACCGACGGTCCTCGGGCATGAAGCCGATACCCATGTGGGCGCGTTTGTGAGAATTTACCTTGGTAAGGTCAAGATGATCGAAAACGATTTCTCCTCCCTCGGCATTTAGGGAACCCATGATGGCTCTCATCAACGTTGTCTTGCCGGCACCGTTGCGGCCGATCAAACCGCACATGGATCCTGTTGGCACATTTAACGAAATTTCACGTAAGATCGGCGTCGGGCCGATATTCACGTCCAGGCCAGAGATGCTAAGCATCTGCACTATCCTCGGCGACCCGTTCGATCCGGGTGCGGTGGTATTCCTCGCCGATCACAAACTTGCGCACCTTTTCGTCTACCATAGCCTCCTCGGTTGGTGCATCGCAGACGACCTCACCCTGGTAGAAAGCCAATACCCGTGCTACATAGCGCTCGACGATCTCCATGTCGTGTTCGATAAATAGTACTGTGGTGTTCTCCTGCTTCAGAGCATCCATAATGATGTCCATCAGGGGAAACTTTTCCTCGACGCTGATGCCGCTGGTAGGTTCATCCAGCATTAACAACTTTGGTGAACGGACCGCTGCCATGGCTATATCCAAAAGCTTGCGCACTCCTTGTGGCAGGGTGCTGGCAATGGCATTCCGATAATCTGCAATTTGATAACGATTAAGATGGTCATCGACCCGCGCCGTTCTTTCCTCACTCATGATCGGTTTTAACATGTCTAATCCGGTGTCCTCAAAAATGGCATAAGCCATCAATAGGTTCTCGAACACCGTTTCCGACATGAATACCTGTGGGACCTGGAATGACCGGCTGATGCCTCTGCAAGTGATGTCCCGGGGCTGTAGACCTAGGATATCCTGGCCGAGAAATTTTATCTGCCCGGCTGTTGGCTTCATGTACCCCGTGACCATGTTGACGAATGTGGTTTTGCCAGCGCCATTAGCGCCAATGACGCCGATGGTTTCGTGCTCGCTGATTGTGACATTGATGTCCTTCGCTGCGACGACGGCTCCAAAGGTCTTTTGTAAATCGTTGACTTCCAGGATCACGTTCATGGCTGCATCATGCCTCAACCTTGCGCACGCGTTTCACCAGTGACCAGATGCCATCAGGTAGGAACATGATAATCGCCAACAGGCTGCCGCCGAGAATGAATTGCCAGATGTGCGGGGCATATTCGAAGGCATAGGTGCGGATCAATTCGAATACTAGGGCGCCGATATAGGTTGCCGCCACGCTGCCGGTGCCACTGAGAATTGTGATGAAAACGAATTCGCCTGAGACCGTCCAGTTAGCCATGGAATCTGGATCTACATGGCCGACAGCCAAGGCCATGATGCCACCGCCAAAGCCGGCGACCAAACCCGAGAAGACGTACTTTAGATGGATCACCTTTTCGGCAGAATAGCCGAGATACTCAACCCTAATTTCGTTCTCGCGCACCGCCATGCTCATGGAGCCCAGAGTGGTGTGCAGATAAATGTGTGTTGCGACGGTAATGATGTAAGTGAACACCAAGGCAAACAAGAACAGGGTAGTTTGTACCGCTTCGCCCTCAGGCGCATAGCCCAAAAAGGTTGGTTTATGCACACCGAAACCATCAGTGCTCCCCAAGGCCTCAGACTTTACTACCACGCCATAGAGGATCATCGAAAATGCCATGTTCAGTAGAGCAAAGAAGATCGCTCGATAGCGCCGCAGCAGGAAACCCAGCACGAAGGCCAATAGGCCCGACATCACTGTCGCAGCAAAGACTAGCACGAATGCATCGGTGAACCCGGCTAGCGACAACATTACTGTCGTGTAGGCTCCAAAGCCAAAATACAACGCATGGCCAAACGAGACCAGACCACTACGCCACAGCACGAGGAGGCCTAGAGCCACGGCGCCGCGAGCAAGACTTTGTAGCCCGATAAAGCGCATCCACTCAGCCAGCACGAAATTGAGTGCCAGTAAGACCAGAAAGGCGATGGTCAAACCGATCACAGTTTTGTCGACATACCGCATCAGATTTTCCTTGCCTTAGCCGGAGCAAACAGGCCTTCGGGTCGGAACGCCAGAACGGCGGCCATGATGGCGTAAATTACAAATAATTCCACTTCCGGAAACTTATGTACCGCTGCCGCCCGGGCCAGGCCAACAACCAGGGAACCTATCATGGCGCCGGGGATGCTACCCATACCGCCGATCACTACAACCGCAAACGCTAACACGATGACCTCGACACCTACGCCAGGAGATACAGAGATGGTCGGCGCCACATAGGCTCCTCCCAGAGCGCCGAGCATGGCGCCAATGATAAAGGTAACGAGAAAGACCACTGTGACGTTGATGCCCATGGTCTGGGCCAGTTCACGGTCATAGATCACCGCTAGTAACAACTTGCCCCATTTAGTCCGTGTGAGACCTAGCCAAAGCACGATGCCAACAACCACGGCCAAACCGATCATTGTCAGGCTGTACGTGTCGAAGGGCATGCCCACGATCTCGGTAGACCCCAACAACGCCATTGGCTGATAGGCAAAATAGGGATCGACACCCCAGATCAGGATNATTACATCTTCAAGCACCAGGAACATGGCAAAGGTTGCCAGTACGATAATGTGTTCATCGCGGTGGTATAGGAAACGCAACAGACCACGTTCTAAGACAATGCCGAAGAAGACCCCGACCGCGATGGCGGCAGCAAATAACATTAAGAAACCGCCAAATTCCGGCAGATCGGTTTCGTAGTATATCCCTACTAGGGTGGCGGCTAGGTAGGCGCCAAAAGCGTAAAAGGATCCATGGGTAACGTTGAGGATTTTCATCACCCCAAAGATCACGGTCAGACCGACAGCGACCATGAACAGGTATGACGAGTAAACCAGTCCGTCGACGATGATCGTGACGATTTCTTGAATCACAATGGACCCGCTTGAATTTTGTTGAAAAAACGGTCGAACCGGAGGCGCCGTATCAGGCGCCACCGGTCCAAATTATTACTAGCAATTGGCGCCCTTCATGCCGCCTTTGAGCCAATCCACGCCCTTGACGCCGTTTGGAG
This sequence comes from Rhodospirillaceae bacterium, assembly GCA_002731375.1. Taxonomy (GTDB): domain Bacteria; phylum Pseudomonadota; class Alphaproteobacteria. The sequence goes on from PCBT01000048.1 coordinate 7,673, forward strand.
GCAGGAGGCATGTCCCCTTGAATTTCATGATATCTACTATCTTCGGCTCGCCATTCTCTTTGTCCCAAGCAGACTTGCCAAGCATGTAATCGGTCATCGATTGATGACCATTGCCCAATGCCATCTTGACGGTGGTGGTTACACCCTCGAAAGTTGCACCGGTTAACGCAGCCACAACTTGGTCTTTTGAGGGGAACTTTCCGCCATTTGCCGAGGCTGCCGTATCATAGGCGTACTTGGCTGCCAGTACACCTTGGGCAAACTGATATGCTCCGCCAGTTGGCGGCGTATTGTAACGATCAATATAGGCGGCGCGGAACCAATTGTTTATCGGGGTATCGATATTCTTGGCATAGACGCCGTAGGGTCCACGGGCGCCGACAATCACGCCAAGGGGAAATTTCTTGCCTAGGCGGTAAATTGACGACGCAGCAACCGAAAACAACAAAGTCTTCTTCCTGAACAGGCCGCGTGCTGAACCTTGGAAGATGAGTGCCTCCAAATCTCCGCCCCAGAAGCTGGAATGGACCAGATTTTCTTTCGCCAACATTAGTGCTGAAATTTCAGTACCATATTGACCAGCGAATATTTTGGGCCATTGCGCCTTGTCGGATGCCGTGGTGTGCGGCATCAGAACCTTCATCGCTAAGTCGAAGTCGCGCCAAGAATCCTGGCCCCAAGCATAGTTCTGATTGATGCCGGTATATGATTTTACGTTGGGCATCTTGGCCTTCACGTAATGCGCCTCGGCAACGCCATCAGCGGTAGCATGCATCATAGTACGGAATACATACTTTGCGTTCGGGATTATATCCTCGAAAATTCGCGGCGTACCGCAGACTGGCAAGACCGTAAACACTTTGAGTTCTTCAGCTACCGGTGCAATCGCGGCACAAGTGCCAGAAGAAATGTAGCCAACAACTAGATCGGCACCTTGTTTCTGCACCTTGTTGCGAAGCTCCGCCACCTGCTTGGTGCCACCGCCGGACTCGTCGTAGAAAATTGCTTTAATTTGGCGTCCCGCCAGTCCCTTGCTGTTGTAAGGTGCCGGTACTTTGCCTTTGTTTATCGCGTTGATTATGATCTCCGCGCCATTGCGTGAGGGTACGCCAAAGGCGGGGGCCCCCGCGCCAGTCAGAAACGACGGTACTGCCATGACTACGGAATCGGCCGCGCCTGCTGTCCCGGCCGCCAAGCCGATACTAGCGCCTAATGCTAATGCTAGGGCCGTACCGGACAGTTGCATGCTAATCGTCCTCATTACATCAGTCCTCCCAGTTGCTTCGTTGTGCGCGCGCCGCCTAGACCAGTGGTCCCGAAATTCGGACTTAGCGCGACCGTTGCGTACTTTGGTGCGGTTTTGTAAAACAGCACCGGCGCCATATATCACTGTTTCTGGCACTTTGCCAAGGCCAATTAGAGTCTTTCGCGTCGTGCCGCCAGGAAGGTCTGAAAGGTGGTTGCCTGACCGGCCCGAACGGCTCTGCCATAGGCTGCATTGAACTGTCTTTTTTCATCTATTGCGGCCAGAATAATGCCTTTCTGGCCGGCCGGAACCGACAGGCCTCCATCATCCAGCAAGGCCAAGATCTGCGCATAGGCCGTCTCGGCTCGCTGCCAGGCATCGGCGCCGTTGCTTGCGCTATCAGGGCGCTGAACATAGTTGGTTAAGGGGCGCGGCAGCAGGGTCATGGTGCCGGCGCGGGCAATCAGTTCCATGTTGAACACCACGTCTTCGGCGAAGCGCAGCTCTGCGCGATAGCCGGGCCCCGTCAGATCCCGGCGCAGCAGCGGAAAATGGGGCACCCCAGTGTTCATCATGGTTACAGTATCGATGGGGTGGGGGGAGGCATTCTCCGAATAGGCTGTGCCGATGATCCGGCCGTCCTGCGTCACGGCCCGCGTATTGTCGCAAGCCAGGCCGCTTTCCTTGGCCAAGGGCAGCAGGGCGGAGAGCTTGTCGGGCTGCCAGGTATCGTCGCTATCCAAGATCGCAATAAAATCGCCGTTGGCAGCGGCAAGTGCGGCATTGCGCGCAGCCGACGGTCCTGAGCCGACGGCCGGCGTCGCCACCATGCGAACGCGCCCGTCTTCCAGGGCGCGCGTTTGAAACAAAGCAAGATAGTCGCTGCCGCAATCTGACGCGATGATCACTTCCCAATTGTCGTGTTCTTGGGCGCGGACGCTGGCTATGGCGGCCAAGATGGTGTCCTGGGCCTCATAAGCGGCCATGAGGATGGAGATCAGCGGCATGTCGTTCGGCTAGGCATCGTCTTCTGGTCGCTCTATGATATTAGCATGCAAAGCAGGATCGCAAACTTGGCCGCGATCGGAGGCGGCGCCTTTTTGGGGCTGCTCGTGGCCGCCGGCGCGACCGGCGCTTTGACGCCGGTGTGGTCGTTCTTTTTCGATGGCTTGATCCAGCATTTTATCTCTATGCAATGGACCAAGTTTGGCTGCTTTTAGGTTTTAAGTCCACGCCAGCCATGGCCCGCCAGAGCCAGCCAGCCGGTCAGGAAAGCCAGGCCGCCCAGGGGCGCCAACCAGCCGAAGATCGCTATTCCCGTAAACGACATCATGTACAACCCGCCGCAGAACAACACGCTGCCCAGGGCGAAACCGTATGCGGCAACCCGCAACCAAGCGGTTGGCTTTACCGCCGTCAGCGCCGCCGTGCCCAACAGCGCCAGGGCATGCCAGACCTGATAGCGCACGGCGGTATGAATGCGGGCGAGCTCCTCCGTCCCAAGCCATTGCTTCAGATCATGGGCCGCGCCGGCGGCAAGAAATACCGCCAGGGCAGCCGAAAGGCCGGCGAAAACTAGGGGCCATCGTGATGTTGCGGAGTTCATGGCAGGGGCTCGAACACGGCGTTGATGGGCACTGATGCGACCGAGGCATTGTTGGGCATGGCAATTACCGTGGCGATAATATCGGCGATGGTTTCTGGCTGGGTTGCTGTCTCCGCCGTGAAGCCCTGGGGCATCATGTCGGTGTTGACCGGTCCGGGCGCCACCGCTGTGACCCGAATACCGTCATCCCAGAACTGGGCCCGGGCGGCGGAATTTAGGCCCATGGCTGCGAACTTGGACATGGCATATCCCGGAGAGCCGCGCTTGAAACGCATGCCGGCCATGGAGGTAACCGTGACAATGCGGCCGCTGCCCGCCGCCTTCAGATGGGGCAGCGCGGCGCAGATCAAGCGGTAGGGCGCCTTCAGGTTGACCTCCAGCATACGGTCCAGATCCGCTTCATCGCCGTCCTCGAAACCGAATGCCGCCGCGATGCCGGCATTATTGATTAAGCCGTCAATACGGCCAAACCTGGCAAAGGTGGCATCGGCCCAGGCCTTGGGTGATTCGGGATCGAACGCATCGAATGCATGGCAGAGGCAGTTCTCGCCCGCTTGTTCGGCCATGTTTTCGAGCGCGCGGGCGCCAAGGCTGAGGAGATAGCCGTCCTGGCGCAAACGTTTGGCGATGACGGCACCAATGCCGCGATTGGCACCGGAAAGCATGATGACGCGGCCCGCTTGGTCCAGGTGGCCTGGGTTGGGGATAGTCATGGTTTCACTNCAAATCTATACTGTCGTCGTGGCGATAGTATTGCACCCTGGCGCCGTCAATCCTATAAGATCGCCTTTTGATGAATGAATTAGCTTCGAACGATCTGCCTTTCCGCCATCTCCTTGGTATCGAGGGNNTGTCCCCCGACGATATCACCGAGATCCTTGATCTGTCNGACCAATACGTGGCGCAAAACCNCCAGGTCGATAAAAAGCGTTCGATCCTAGGCGGGCGCACACAGATCAATCTGTTTTTTGAAACCTCCACCCGTACCAGAACCTCGTTCGAGCTGGCCGGTAAGCGTCTGGGCGCCGATGTCATCAATATGTCGGCCACGGCCTCGGCCATCAAAAAGGGCGAGACCCTGATCGATACGGCGGCGACCCTGAACGCCATGCACCCCGATGCCCTGGTGGTGCGTCACCCGCATTCGGGCGCCGTTGCCCTGTTAAGCCAAAAGATGGATTGCAGCGTCATTAACGCCGGCGACGGCAGCCATGAACACCCCACCCAGGCGCTGCTGGATGCCCTGACCATCCGCCGCCGCCTGGGTCATCTACATGGCCTGACCGTGGCCATCTGCGGCGATATCCTGCATAGCCGGGTGGCGCGCTCAAATATTATGCTGCTCTCCATCATGGGCGCCGATGTCCGCGCCATCGCCCCGCCAACCCTGTTGCCCGGGGCAGTGGAGCGCATGGGGGTCGAGATCTTTCACAACATGGAAGCGGGCTTGGCTGACGCCGACATCGTGATGATGCTGCGCTTGCAAAACGAGCGTATGAACGGTGCTTACGTGCCCTCGACGCGGGAGTATTATCACTTCTTTGGCCTGGACCAGGCCAAGCTGTCCAAGGCCAAGCCGGAAGCCTTGATCATGCATCCCGGGCCGATGAACCGGGGCGTGGAAATCGATAGCGACCTGGCCGACGACATAAACCGCAGCGTGATCCGCGAGCAGGTGGAGATGGGCGTCGCGGTACGCATGGCGGTGTTGGATCTGCTGTCCCGGCGTAGCACGAACCAGCCGCCTGTCGGGCCTCAGGAGGCCACGTCATGAGTGCGACGGCCTATATCAACGCCCGCCTGATCGACCCGGCCAGCGGTCTGGATGCCCCCGGCGCCTTGTTGAGCAAAGATGGCCGTATTGTCGATTTAGGGACTGATCTTTTCCCAGGCCGTTTGGGTGACGATGTGCCCGACGGCACGGCGGTGGTTGATTGCGCGGGCCGCGTACTCTGCCCCGGCCTGATCGACATGCGTGTTTTTGTCGGCGAGCCGGGCGCTGAGCATAAGGAAACGCTCGCTTCCGCCTCGGAGGCCGCNGCCGCCGGCGGCGTCACCTGCATCATCGTGCAGCCGAATACCGAGCCGGTGATCGACGATGTTGCCCTGGTCGAATACATCAAGCGTCAGGCGCGGGATAAGGCCTGCGTGCGGATCCATCCCATGGCCGCCATTACCAGGGGCTTGTTGGGTGAACAGATGGCCGAACTAGGCCTGTTGGCGGAGGCCGACGCGGTGGCCTTCACGGACGCGGACCGTGCCGTTGATAATGCCCAGGTCATGCGCCGGGTGCTCAGCTATGCCTCCGCCTTCGGCTTGTTGATCTGCCATTACCCCGAGGAACCCGCCCTGGCCCGCAGCGGTGTGATGAACGCGGGCGAGGTGGCTATGCGCCTGGGTCTGCCCGGCATCCCGACCCAGGCGGAAACCATCATGTTGGAACGGGATCTGCGCCTGGTCGAAATGACCGGTGGGCGCTATCACGCGGCCTGTCTGTCTACCACACAGGCGATCGAGGCCATGGCGCGGGGCAAGGCGCAGGGCCTGCCCGTATCGGCGGCGGCGGCGGTGCACAGCTTTGCCATGAATGAAATCGCCGTCGGGCAATACCGAACATTTGCCAAGACCGCACCGCCGCTACGTGCCGAGGACGACCGCCTGGCCGTCGTCGCGGGTCTGGCTGACGGCACCATCGATGTGATCTGTTCNTGCCATGATCCGCAGGATGCGGAATCTAAACGTTTGCCGTTCGAACTGGCGGCAGCCGGCATCATCGGCCTGGAAACCATGCTGCCCCTGGCGTTGGAGCTGTATCACAACGGCGCCTTGGGGCTTTCCGATCTGTTGGCCAAGATGACCTCCCGCCCGGCGGATCTGTTGGGCCTACGGGGGGGCAAGTTGGCGCCGGGCGCGCCGGCGGATCTGTTGATCTTTGACCCTGACAAGCCCTGGCGCATTGACGAAGACAATTTTCACTCCAAGGCCAAGAACACGCCGTATCATGACCGTCCTGTACAGGGCCGGCCTTGGCGCACCATTGTTGATGGAAAGGTGGTATACTCCGATCCTGACGGCGACTAGTCAAACGGGGGGAGAATGCCAAGTCCCATAGGCGATTTTACCTATATCTGGCCATTCTGGGCCGCTGCCGCGTTCGGCTATCTGCTCGGCTCCATACCATTTGGCCTGGTGCTGACCCGGCTGGCGGGCCTGGGCGATGTGCGCGACATCGGCTCGGGTAGTATCGGCGCCACCAATGTGCTGCGCACGGGCAACAAGAGCATAGCCGCGCTGACATTGGTTTTGGATGGCGGCAAGGGCGCTGCGGCGGTGTTTCTAGGCGCTATGTATGGACCCGATACGGCGGTGGTGGCGGGTGGTGGCGCCTTCATCGGCCATCTTTTTCCCATCTGGCTAAAATTTAGGGGCGGCAAGGGCATGGCCACCTTCATCGGCGTGATGCTGGTGGCTAATTGGCCAGCCGGTTTGCTCTGTTGTCTGACCTGGCTGGCGATGGCTGCCTTGTTCCGCTATTCCTCGCTGGCCTCCTTGACCGCCGCCCTGGCGGGGCCTGGATATGCCTATTGGTTCGGAAATTGGCAGATCATGGAGCTGGCGGCCTTCATGACGGTATTGGTCTTCGTTCGTCATCATCAGAACATCCGACGTCTCGTGACCGGCGCCGAGCCCAAGATCGGCGCGAAAAAATAGACATAAACCACTGCCTTTTCGCTACACTTTCCCGCATCGGCATGGGATTGATAGGGGATTGGCATGGCTGACATTCAGGCGGGACGGCTAAGCGCCACGGAGCTGGCGGAGAATTTCGCCGACGTGTGCCAGCCTTTGGATCGTGCGGCGGCGATGGCGGAGGCCAATCGCTGTTATTTTTGTTACGACGCGCCCTGTATCAACGCTTGTCCTACCGGCATCGACATTCCCGGCTTCATCCGCGCGATTGCAACCAGCAACGTGGCCGGCGCGGCTCTATCGATCCTGAGGGAAAATATATTTGGTGGCAGCTGCGCCCGCGTCTGCCCAACCGAGGTCCTCTGCCAGGGTGCTTGCGTGCGCCATGACCCGCCCCTTGCAATCGGACTTCTGCAGCGCCATGCCACGGATCATCTAAATACCGATGCCCCACATCCCTTCCCCCGCGCGCCGGTTACGGGGCGCAAGGTTGCGGTGATGGGTGCTGGTCCGGCGGGGTTGAGCTGTGCCTATGGCCTGGCCCGGCAAGGGCACCAGGTTGTTGTCTTTGAGGCCAGGGACAAGCCCGGNGGGCTGAACGAATTCGGCATCGCAGCCTACAAATTGCCTGATGACTTCGCCCAGCGTGAGGCCGCCTTCATTTTAGCGGTCGGCGGCATAGAGATCCGCCATGGTCAGCAGGTCATGCTGGGCCAGTTACGGCAGGATTTTGATGCGGTGTTCCTGGGCCTGGGCCAGGGCGGCGTTCGCGGCTTGGACCTGCCGGGGGAGGATCTGGTGGGTGTGCAGAATGCGGTCGACTATATCGCCGAACTGCGGCAGGCGGACGATCTGTCCAGCTTGCCCATGGGCGCCAGGGTCGTGGTAATNGGCGGCGGCAACACGGCGATCGATATNGCGGTGCAGAGCAAACGTCTCGGCGCCGAGGATGTTACCATCGCCTATCGGCGCGGACCGGAGCAGATGGGCGCGACCCGGCACGAGCAGGCATTCGCGCAGATCAATGGCGTGCGGATCAAGCATTGGCTGCAACCCGTGCGGTTCGAGGGCAAGGCGGACAAAGTAGTGGCGGCGGTTTTTACGTCCGGGCAGACGGATAACGAAACGGTCATTCCCTGCGACATGGTCTTCAAGGCCGTGGGTCAGGCCTATCTGCCCATGGCCGATGACGGGTTGGAATTGGCGGATGGACGCATAGCTGTTGAAAAAAATGGCCGGACGTCGCTACCCGATGTCTGGGCAGGTGGGGATTGCGTGGCGGGCGAGGATCTGACCGTGCGGGCCGTGCAGGACGGTAAGGTGGCGGCCCGTGCTATCGATGCGTTCCTGCAGGAAAATAGGGGGAGCTAGGCCATGGCCGATCTACGTTGCGACTTTGCTGGCATCAAATCGCCGAACCCGTTCTGGCTGGCCTCGGCTCCGCCCACCGACAAGGCTTACAACGTGGAACGTGCCTTCAAGGCTGGCTGGGGCGGTGCGGTGTGGAAGACCCTGGGCGAGGACCCGCCAGTGGTCAACACCACCTCGCGCTATGGTGCCGTCGCGGTCAACGGACAGCGCATGGTGGGTTTCAATAATATAGAACTGATCACCGACCGGCCCCTTGATGTGAACCTGCGGGAGATCAAGCAGATCAAGCGGGACTGGCCCGACCGGGCGCTGCTAGTCTCCCTCATGGTGCCATGCGAGGAGGCGCCATGGAAAAAGATCCTAGCCGCTGTCGAAGACACCGGCGCCGACGGGGTGGAGCTGAATTTCGGCTGCCCCCATGGCATGTCCGAGCGTGGNATGGGGGCAGCCGTTGGCCAAGTGCCGGAATATGTNGAAATGGTGACCCGGTGGTGTAAATCCATGACCCGGATGCCGGTGTTCGTGAAGCTGACGCCNAACGTGACCAATATTCTGGCNCCGGCACGGGCCGCCAAGGCCGGNGGCGCCGATGCGGTGTCATTGATCAATACCGTGAATTCCATCGTCTCGGTGGATCTGGACAACATGGCGCCTACGCCAACGGTGGATGGCAAGGGCAGTCACGGCGGCTATTGCGGGCCGGCAGTGAAACCCATCGCCCTGCATCTGGTGGCCCAGATTGCCCGCGACCTNGAATGTGCCGGCATGGCCATATCGGGTATCGGTGGTATCGAGACCTGGCGCGATGGGGCGGAATTCATCGCGCTCGGTTCCCACGGCGTTCAGGTCTGTACGGGCGCGATGCATTATGGTTTCAAGATTATTGATGACATGATCGACGGGTTGGCCAACTGGATGGGTGCCAAGGGTTATGGCCGTCTGGCGGATTTCCACGGCGCCGCCCTGGCCAATCTGGTGGATTGGCAGGATCTGAACATCAATGCCGAGCTGGTCGCGCGGATCGATCAGGAAACATGCATCCAGTGCGGTCTGTGCCATATCGCCTGTGAGGATACGGCGCATCAGGCCATATCCGTGAGCGGGCAGGGGCCCGATAGGCGCTTTCAGACCATCGATGCCCAATGCGTCGGTTGTAACCTGTGCGCCCATGTTTGCCCAGTGGAGGGCTGTATCACCATGGCCAAGGTGGACAATGGCAAGCCCTATTTGAACTGGACCCAGGACCCGCGAAACCCCCATATGGCCACGGTGGATTAAAGACCGCGTTCTTTGATTGCGTGCGCAGTAGGCGGCGGCTATGGTCCGGCCTCCGGGCGCGAGATTCGCTGAGGCTAAAATAGATTTTTCTGTATTGGGAGCAAAGTTGAATGGTCGAAGTGGGTGGTATCGCGGCGGATCGGTTGCGGCAGTTCATCGAGCGGGTGGAGCGGCTGGAAGAGGAAAAAGCGGCCCTGGCCTCGGATGTGCGGGAAGTTTATGCCGAGGCCAAGGATATCGGTTTTGATCCCAAGATCATGCGTCAGATCGTCAAGCTGCGGAAGATGGATAGCGCCGATCAACAGGAGATGGAAGCCCTGATTGATACCTACAAACATGCCTTGGGCATGGAATAGCCTAAGTATTATCCGGCGCTGCCGTCGACACTAATGCCCGCTTTTAGCAGCTCGGAAATCCGAGCCTCGGAATAGCCGGCCTCGCGTAGGATTTCCACGCTATGTTCGCCCAAGGTGGCGGGCAGGCGGCGGATCTCCGCCGGGGTCTCTGAAAACGTCATCGGCGGCGCGGTCAATTTGATGCGGCCTTCGCTGGGATGTTCGAAGGTCTGGAAAAACCCAACCGCCCGCATGTGCTCGTCATTAGCCAAATCGCCCAGGTTGGCCGCCTCGCCGTGGGGAATATCGGCCTCTTCAAGGGCGGCAAGCAGATCGGTGGTCTTCCAATCCTTCACTAGATCCGCCACCAGTTTGTATAGCTCGCCAATCTTTTCGCTGCGGATTTTCGGGTCGATGACGCGGGGGTCCTCCAGCATGTCCTCGCGGTTCGTCATGGTGAAAAACGCCTGCCATTGCTTGGTGTTGTAAGGCAGGGCGCAGACATAGCCGTCTAGCGTGGCATAGGGCCGGCGGTATTCGACCATGGAACGCTCGTACCCGGCGGGCCCCAATGGCGGCTCGAAAGCCTGACCGGAATTGTGCTCAATCAGGTTGAACCCGACCATGGCTTCGAACATCGGCACCTCGACCAATTGCCCCTTTCCGTTCTGCTGCCGGCCGAACAGTGCCGCCAAGGTGGCGTGCGCTCCCACCTGGGAGCAGATTTTGTCGCAGACGGAGGCATTGACGAAGGTCGGTGGGCCGTCGCGGCCACCCTGCATCGCCGCCATGCCCGAGACACCCTGGATGATGTCGTCATAGGCCGGCCGCTTGGCGTAGGGGCCTGATTGGCCAAAACCGACCAGNGCCACATAGATGATATTCGGGTTGACGGCGCGGCAGTCTTCATAGCCCAGGCCCAGGCGGTCCATGGCGGCAGGACGAACCGAGCAGATCAGCACGTCCATGCTCTCGACCAGTCTCAGGAATGCCTCCTGCCCCTGCTCTGCCTTCAGGTCGAGAACGATGCTGCGTTTGTTCCTGTTCGCCATCAGGAAAAAATGGCCCATGCCCTCGTTGCGGAACGGATAGATGCCGCGCGTGATATCGCCTTCCCGTGCCTCGATCTTGATGATATCGGCGCCATAGTCGCCAAGAATCTGGCAGGCATAAGGGCCATAACCCACGGAGGTCACATCAAGTATCCGAACGCCGTCGAGAGGTCCCGTCATTTTTTTCTTCCCCGTATGAATAACAACGCACCGCGTTACTAACGTATCCTTGCGCCTATCGCCAAGCTTCGATTGGGGCTCCATCTTCGCCGAAACAATTGAAACTTTTTTCCGGCCTCTCGGAAACGAAGTTGATGCAGAGGTGTCATATCTATTCTTCATTGAAGGTCGCAAGACACGCTTCGATTTCAAAATCCAGCTACGAAAATGAGGAACGGAACAATGACCGACGGATCTACTTGTTCAGGAAATGCAGGGGCAACCCGGGGCGCGGCCAGTCCATGGCAACTAGCTTGCCGGTGCCCGAAAGGGTGATGAACGCGGTTTTCAGGTCAGGGCCGCCAAAGCAGATGTTGGTGGTCATGACGTCGGGCATGGGGATGAATTCCACGATACCCCCCGTTGGCGCGGCGACGGTAATACCGCCCGTCATCAAAGTGGCGACGCAGATGTTGCCGTTGGCCTCCAGCGCCAGGGAATCGAAACGCACATTGCCTTCGGGCGCCATGATTAGGTCGCCCCAGCCGACGGCGGGCCAGGGCTTTTTCGCGATTTCACCCTCGCCCACGATGTCCCAGGCGACCAGGCGGCCTGCGTCGGTCTCGGCGGCATAGACCCGGCTATCGTCCGGTGACAGGCCGATGCCGTTGGGTTGGAACAAGGGATGCACGGCCTCGACAATCAGGCTGCCGTCTGAACGGGCATAATAAACCGCGCCACGGTCCAGATCCCGCGGCCGCGCCTTGCCCAAATCCGTGAACCAGAAATTACCATTCTTGTCGAAAACAATATCATTGGGGCCGCACAGGTGGTTGCCGTCACACTCGGTATACAAGGTCTCGACCTCGCCGGTTGCCAGGTCGACCCGCTGGATGGAGCCGGTGACGTAGTCGTCGGAGGCACCCGTTGTGTGCAAAATGCCGTCGTCGGTGCCCCAATTGAAGCCGCCGTTGTTACAGATATAGCATTTGCCGTCCGGGCCAATGGCCGCGCCGTTGGGGCCGCCGCCTGTCTTGGCGATGATCTCCTGGCTGCCGTCAGGCAGTACGCGGGTTAGGGTCTGACGCTCGATCTCCACTAGGATGACGCTGCCGTCGGGCATAGCGATGGGGCCTTCGGGAAAACGCAGGCCAGAGGTGATTTCTCTAAATTGGGTCATTGGTATGCCTAATCTTGCTGTTTATTTCAGTGGTGAAAAGGATGCCGACAGCAACAGCATATTTCGCATCTCTTCCAGATGCTGTCCGGCCTGGCCCAGAAAGGCCTGCCAGTCAGGATCGGCCATGGCATTGGCCCGTGCTTCGGCACGGTGCGCCAGACTATCATAGACCCAAAGGTGCGAGACCTCATTCGGGTCCTCGGCCTCCGTTTGCCATAGGCAGACATTTTGCGAATGCCTCTCCCGCGCCGGCATGGCTTCCGAGATGGCCTTGATGAAGGCCGGGGCCGCACCCATGTGGGTTTTGTAATAGCGGTATTCATAGACATGATCCTCGCCACTGACCGGCTTGAGGGCAAGGCGGGGATGCATCAGGCGNATCTGCTGGCGCCGGATCAGTGGCTTTACATGGGCTACATAGTCGTTGACCCAGTCCGGGTTCTGCCCCAGCCGCGCCCTTGCATCGGNCCGGGCGTTGAGGTCGTCATAGGACCAAAGATGNGCGATCTGGTTCAGNGTGCCGAATTCGGTGAACCAATAGCCTTCGCACTTNCCGCAGTCGTNNCCCCGGATCACNATGGCGCGTTCTTNCGCCAGCTTCAGAAACNCCGGCACCTTGCCNGGCCACAAGGTGTAGATGCGNAGTTCATGTATCAANATATGGTCCCTCCATTTGGCCGTGATCTTGCCAAGGGCGCGCCGCTATGACAACTACCTTGCTGAATGAAAGGCGCTATCGGCGCGAATAGAGGTCATGATACAGGTTACCGAACATATCCAACTGTCTGAGGACGAGATTGAGGAACGTTTTATCCGCGCCCCGGGTCCGGGCGGGCAGAATGTGAACAAGGTCGCCACGGCGGTGCAATTGCGTTTCGATGCCGCCAACAGCCCGGCCCTGTCCGCCCCATTGCTGCGCCGTTTGCGGCCCTTGGCAGGCAGCCGCATGACCCAGGCCGGCGTTATCGTGCTGACCGCCAGTCAGTATCGCAGCCAGGAGCGCAACCGCCAGGATGCCGTGGCCCGTCTGGTAGATTTGATCCGAAAGGCCGCGACACCACCCAAACACCGCCATCCGACCAAACCAAGTATGGGCGCCAAGCGTCGGCGGATGGATAGCAAGAAAAAGCGCGGCAACGTGAAAAAAAACCGTGGCCGCGTGACACCACACGATTGAAGGAGAGCTCCCATGCGATTTGAGAACAAAGCCGTCATCGTCACGGGTGGCTCGTCGGGCATAGGCCGGGCAATTTGCCGTCAGCTGGCGGCGGAAGGCGCGGCGGTGACGATCTTTGACCGCACCGAAGAGGTACGCGAAGGCGGGCGCGCGACGGCAACGGAAATTACCGAGGCGGGTGGCACGGCCTCTTTCGTGTCCGGCGACGTGGCTTCATGGGATGATCTGGAGAGCGTGATCAGCTGCGCCGTGGCGGAACATGGCCGTCTGGATGTGATGATCAACAATGCGGCTATATCCGTGGGCAAACCGCTATTGGACACGTCGGAGGATGAGTGGGATCAGGTCATGGCGGTAAACGCCAAGGGTGTTTTTCTGGGTTGCAAGCGCGCGGTACAGCAGTTTTTGACCCAGGAACCGCGGGCCGAGGCGCGCGGGCGGATCGTCAACATATCCTCGCAGCATGGCATGATTTCCTCGCCCGGCGACATCGCCTATGGCACGGGTAAGGCGGCGGTGGTTTATATGACCCGGCAGATCGCCGCCGACTATGGCGCTCAGCAAATCATCTGCAACGCCGTGGCGCCGGGCAAGATCATCACCGGCAAGCTGGGCCGCGCCAACGACGCGGAACTGATCGACTATTCGGAACGCCGTACGCCGCTGCCGCGTTTGGGTCAGCCTGATGATGTAGCCTCCGCCGTGGCCTTTCTGGCCAGTGACGAGGCGCGCTATATTACCGGCGAGAATCTGATGGTGGACGGGGGCTGGATGGCGGCATGAGCGAGAAAACAATCTATCACGTTTGTGAAACGGCGGCCTGGCAGGAAGCCCAGGCCGATGGCATCTATACCGGCTCCACCGATGATCGGCGTGACGGCTTCATGCATTTCTCTACATTTGCTCAGGTCCGTACTTCCGTTGCCATTCATCGGGCTAGGCAGGCGGGCCTAACCATGCTTTTGGTGGCGTCTGACAAGCTCGGCCCGGCCCTGAAATGGGAGGCCTCGCGCGGTGGGCAGCTATTCCCGCATTTGTATGGTGATCTGCCTATGGATGCGGTAATCGAAGCCGTCGACCTGCCTCTGGGGCCGGACGGCATGCATCGGTTTCCTGATAGCTATCCAGGTTTGGAAGATGAAGTCTCTTCGTCTGGGTAAACGTCAAAATCTAACGATTGGCCTTTGTTTCCTGACGCCTTTTTCACGATTTTCAATGCCTGAATTTCACGCAGCAATTCTAGACGGCATTGACTGGGTATTCTAAGCTGTCAAGCATACCTAGGTCCGGGGTGAGGGGAAACAGGAGAAGGCTATGACTTCGGTATCACTGGAAACGGACGGGGAAAGTGATTCCAACAACGGTACACCGCTTATCACGCCGCTGACCCTTCATATTGGCGCCGAAATCTCGGGCGTGGATCTCAGCCGGCCGATGACGCCGGCGCTCTGCCAGTCGATCAACGACGCCATGGTTAAGTGGAAGGTGATTTTCTTCCGCAATCAGAACCTGGACCACACTGCCCATGTCGCCATGGCCCGGCAGTTCGGCCAACCGACCATCGGTCACGCCGTGTTCGGCCATGAGGACGGTTATCCCGAGATTTACTCAATCGCCAAGAACCGGACCGCCAACAGCCACCGTGAGGAACGGCTGGCAACCCCATGGGTCGGCTGGCACACGGATATTACCGCCGCCGTCAATCCACCCTTGGCCGCGATCCTGCGCGGCGTGACCGTGCCGCCTTTTGGCGGCGATACTATGTGGACCAATCTCGCCGTTGCCTATGACGCACTGTCGGCGCCGATAAAACAGTTGGTAGACGGTCTGCGCTGTATCCATGCCTTCGCGCCGCCCGCCGGCGCCAAGACAGTTGATGCATACGATAACAGCGTCAAGCGCCGGACCTTGAAGACCGAGCATCCCATGGTCACCGTGCATCCCGAAACAGGCGAACGGCTATTGTTTCTTAGCCCCTCGTTTGTGAAGTCAATCATTGGGGTTAGTCCCCGGGAAAGCCAGCGGTTATTGGAAATGCTGTGGGAGCATCTGGTGCGGCCTGAATTCACCGTGCGCTTCAAATGGAATGCCGGCGACATCGCCATGTGGGATAACCGCTCCACCGCGCATCTGCCGCCGAACGATATCTTCGATTCCAATTTTGACCGCCAACTTTACCGTATCACCTTGGTTGGTGATGTCCCCCGCGGTATCGACGGCGAACCGTCGAAGCCGCTTGAGGGCGATCCGATTTTGTCGGTGGAAGAGGAATTGGCACACCGTTAAGAGTTAGCCCAACCGTTCCTGAATGGGCGCGATAACTTCCGCCGCGTAGCGTTCCAGCTTTTCGCCGAAGTCTCCTTCGAAGATTGCGGACGGTATGGCGAAACGGCTAGCGCCTAGTTCCGCCATACGTTGGGCAGAACCAACCGGATCCTCTGGATCCAAGCCCGTGGTGATCTGTACCTGGTTGGGATCGCGGCCCACTTTTTCAGCCTCCTGGCGCACCGTTGCCAGCAACGGCTTGATATCCCCGGCCCATCCCGTGGCCGGAAAATAACCATTGCCCAGACGGCCCGCCCGCCGGGCTG
The DNA here is from genome assembly GCA_002731375.1 of Rhodospirillaceae bacterium. Lineage (GTDB taxonomy): Bacteria > Pseudomonadota > Alphaproteobacteria. The sequence continues at coordinate 23,358 of PCBT01000048.1, forward strand.
CGAATTCGCTGTGCCCGCCAATGATAATTGGCAGATCGGCCTGGATCGGCTTGGGGTTACAGTTCATGTCATCGAAGTTGACGAATTCGCCGTGATAGGCCACCTCGTCCGTGGCCCACAGGGTGCGCATGGCTTTGATATATTCATCCGTGCGCTTGCCCCGGCGCGCGAAGGGAATGCCCAGGGCGTCGAACTCCTCTTCCAGCCAGCCGACGCCGATGCCCAACTCCATCCGGCCACCGGACATGTAGTCCATGGTGGCGATCTGTTTCGCCAGGACCAGGGGATTGCGTTGGGGTAAGATTAACACGCCGGTCATGAAACGCAGCCGGTCGGTGCGTGCAGCCACATGGGTCATCCAGACCAGGGGATCGGGCAATGGTGTTAGGTGATCGCCCGGTAGTTTGCCCGTGGGCGAGTAGGGATAGGTGGAGTTATAGTTTGTCGGCAGCACCACATGTTCGATGGTGACGGCAAAGGAAAAGCCCACCCGCTCCGCCACTTGGCAGAATTCCACCGCCCGGTCCGGTTCGGGAAAAATGAAGTTTGCGAAATGCACCCCGAATTCCATGGCGATGATCCTCCTATTCGGCGTTGGGAGTAAACAGTTTCTTACCCCCTACGGTAACGGCGGCAATAGCTGCCTGTCCAGCCGGTGCGGTCAGCCAAGCCATGAAGATGCGGAAATCGGCCGCTTTGACGTGGGGGTGGCGGGAGGGGTTGACCATGATAACGCTGTATTGATTGCGCAGGCCTGGATCGGCCTTGTCAAAGATCGGGGCCATTCCGCCTCTGTCGTGATAGCTTAGCCAAGTACCCCGGTCGGTCAGGGTATAGCCGTTTGTGGCGGTGGCCATGCGCAGGGTGGCGCCCATGCCTGAGCCGGTCTCCATATACCAGATGCCGGAGCCCGGTTTGGGATCAACCTTGGCAGTCCTCCACAACCCAAGTTCCTTTTTGTGGGTGCCGCTATCATCCGTGCGGGAGATAAAGGGCGCGCCATTTGCCGCGATACGGCGTAGGGCCTCGGATACATCGCCGGCGCCGGCGGCATTGGCGGGATCGTGTTTGGGCCCGGCGATCAGGAACTGGTTGTACATGACCAATCGGCGATCAACGCCGAAACCAGCCTTGATAAAGGCCTCTTCCGAGGGCGGGTGATGCACCAGCAAGCCGTCCGCATCACCGTTCCGCGATAGGCGTAGGGCCTGGCCGGTGCCGACCGCGATGACATGTACGGCGATGCCGGTGCTTTTGCTGAAAATCGGCAGTATCCGGTCGTACAGACCGGAAGCGACGGTGGATGTGGTCGATGCCAGGGTTATGAATCGCTCAGCCGCCATGCCCCGAGAGGGTGCGGCAACGGAAATTGTCAGCAGTGGCAGAGCGATTATGGCTCTTACTATGATCTTCAACATGGGCCGTAACATGCCGCAAGCGCCATCGCCGGGCAACCGCCTCTCGCGGACAATTCTGCATTGATCTGCTATCGTGCCACCATGAAATTCCCCATGACCATACGGATTGATCAGTCCGATCAGTACATTTTTGACAACCCGGCCCAGTCCGGCGAATGGGCCGTCTCCGGCGCCTTCGTCTTTGCGGGCGGGGATAGAGACCCCGCGAACCTGGACGGCGCCGACGAGATTGCTTTCGCCACCGCCTTCATGGGCACGGCGAGTTTCGGCTGGTCAACCTTCGTCATCGTCCAAGAGATAGAGATGGCGGACTTCGAAACGGTCGTCGAAACCTTGACTGATCATTTCATGGCCCACTACATCGCACCCAACCGGGATGCCGCGATGACCGCGGCTCGTGAAGAAGCCGACTTTGCTGCTTCCCTATGTGATCATCCGCTCGGCACTCTGCTGGGCATTGAACGGTCCATTGGCGATGACGGTGTCACCGAACAATTCCGTATCGTCGATGGCCAAGCCGAAAGTGCCCATGGTGTTGCCTGGAATAAGGATTAGAGCCTAATGTCCTGGTTCAGAAACTATCAACCCACCAATGCCCCTGGCGGCGGGAGACTTTAGACATGGCTGTTGTCGAGACGGAGCGTCACGGACAAATTTTTGTGGTCAGGATGAACCGGCCTGAGCGTCTGAACGCCTTGAATACGGAAATGCGCACCATGCTGGCGGAAATCTGGACGGAATTCCGGGAAAGCAAAGAATTGGAAGTTGCCATTTTCACCGGCACGGGGCGGGGTTTTTGCGCCGGCGAGGATATGAAGGAAACCTTGGAGCATGGCAGGCCCGGCGGGAAGGTCTTGCAGCTGTCGGATCCCTATCGGGACGGAACATTGGAAAAGCCGGTGATTGGAGCCATTAACGGCTTTGCCATGGGCGGCGGCTTTATGCTGGCGGAAGGCGCGGACCTACGCGTGGCCGTGCACGAGGCGGTGTTCGAGATCTCGGAAGCTAAGCGTTGGTTGCTGGGCGGCTACAACCACGGCCACATCGCCAATCTGCCCTATGCGGTGGCCATGGAGATGGCATTGGGCTTCCGCTTCACGGCGCAGCGTTTTTACGAGATTGGCTTTGTGAACCGGGTGGTGGATGCGGATCAGTTGATGCCGACGGCAATGGAGATGGCAGAGCATCTGTTGACCTTGCCGCCCGCCTCCCGTGTCAACACGGTGCACATGATGCGCCAGATGCGTCCCGCCGTAGCGCCGGACATGGAGCACCTGGCCGGTGCCCTGCACGATCATGGCGCCAAGAGCGATCTGATGGAATCACGCGCCGCCTTTGCCGAGAAACGCAGGCCGAACTTCAAGGGCTGGGACGATCCCGATGACCGCTACCGCACCCCGACTCTGGATGATCTCTAAACCATTTTCGATATTCATCGAGTCGTCCGGCCGCCCCCCTCCTGGCCACCCACGGGATCATACTCATTGGGTGGCCGGGAGGGGCGCGGGTGGGCAAGTCATTTCGGAAAATGGTCTAGTGTCCTAGGTCAGGCCCGGCTGGCCACAGCCTGACGGGCGGCGACGCGTTCCTGAAACTCCTGGGTATTGTTGGTCCGGGGGAAGGGAATGTCGGGTACCGGTAGGCTTAGGAAAGCGCACAATGGCACCCAACCCTCGGCCACGTCAAAGACCAGCAGGCGCTCGGCGGGCAGGCCGGCTTTGACCTCCTCGATATTGCGGCGATAGATCGCCAGGGCATGTTCCTTGTCGGTCAGATTGCCGCCGAAAACCTTGTTGACAATCAGGTCTTTTGACATACGCCGCGTTCGCAACCGATCCTTATCGTAGACAGCGTCCTTGTTTTGGAAGCCGNGGAAGATGGTGTTGGAAATGCTGTTCCACCAGGCATCTTCGTCGCGCAGGGTCAGGATTACTTTAGCGTCCGGATAAAATTCCGATAGAGNCCGCCAGAAATGGCAGGCCGGCCAATCGACGCAGGAACTATAGCCAGTCAGGATATCGGCCCAATCCGCCTCGCCGCCCACCGGGTCTGTTTGGGCCGCGTCGTACCAGGCGTCCGCGTTCTCGGGCCGATTGATAACTTCCATCATGTGATAGCAGGGCCCTAGGCCCAGATGCTCCAAGGCACCTTTCGTAGACAGCGTGCCTGTGCGGCCAAAACCGGCGCCGATTACCTTGATCGTCATACAGATGTTCTCGTGCAAATTCCTAAGACCGGTGCAGTTCCGGCAGGGTTTGGGTGAAGGTTTGCCTACCCCGTTTGAAACCATACACGGGCTGGGCAATGGTGGCTACGGCCTCCGCCTCGCTGTTGGCATTCCAGACCACCAGATCAGCGGATTTACCGGGCGTGATGCCGTAGTCATCCTGGCGTAACAGACGGGCCGCACAGTGGGTCAGCATCTTGAAACAATCTGTCAACTCGTCCTGGCCGCCTCGCTGGACCACGTTGGCGTATAGATTGGCGATGCGGATCAACGAACAGTCCCCGAACGGTGTGAATGGGTTGAGTACGTTGTTGGTGGATAGCGAACAGTTGACGCCGCATGCCAGAAGAGCATTGGCATCCGTGACGCCGCGTATAACGCTATGGTTCTGATGCCGACCCATGACAAACAGATCCGTCGCTGGCAATACGGTGACCGCGATACCGGTATCGGCCAGCCGCGCGCCCAAGGCTTGTAACTGATCGGGCGGTAGGCAGGAATACTTGGTGCCGTGCCCCACCGCCACCCGTCCGCCCCAGCCGAACTCCGCCGTCAGATCGCAAACCAGATGGATGTCCATGTCGTCGATGGTTGGCCCCACATCCAGGTGGATGTCCACATCCACGTCGAATTCCCTGGCCAGCTCAAATATACGGCAGATCTGGCCGCCATGGTCCGGGTCATAGCCTGGTGCGCCACCAACGACCGTGGCGCCATTTTTCAGGGCGGCGACCATGTTGGCATCGGTCTCGGGTACGTTGGTCAGACCTTCTTGGGCGAATACGCAGAGTTCAATATCGATGGCCCAAGAATAGTCCGCCGCTAGTTGTTTCAGGGCTTCAAAACCGCGCAGGCCGCCATTGGGATCCAGCTCCACATGGGTACGCATGTGCGTGGCACCATTGACCAGGCATTGTTCCACGGTTTCTTTGGCACGGGCATAGACGTCTTCCTGGGTGAAGCTCGGCTTCACCACTGAGACCCTTGCCATNTGGTCCATCCCGCGATCAGGCGCGGCGGCGCAGCGGTCCATGATGCGGGATTTGTCCAGATGGATATGGGTCTCGATCAGCCCTGGCGAGACAAGGCGGCCACCCATGCCCCACTCCTTGCCCTCCGCCTCCAGCGCCGGTTGTACGGCGGCAATGGTTTTGCCCTGAACCGCGATATCGATTAGCGGCGTATCGGGCGTGGACCCAGCGATGCGGGCGTTACGCAGGATCAGATCAAAGGCCATCGCGGTCTCCAATAGTGCATGCAGGTGACGATGTGTTGGCGATAGATTAGCCTGTTGCGCCCACTATCGATAAGGAATTCAAAATCATGTCCGTTTACCCCGCATTATTTTCGCCCTTGCGCATCGGGCAACGGCAGGTGCGCAACAGGGTTGCCGTACCAGCAACCTTGACGAATTTCGGCCGGAACAACCAGATTACCGAACCCTGGGGCAACTATCTGATAGAGCGGGCTAAGGGCGGCGCCGGGCTGATCGTCTCGGAAATTATAGCCGTTGATCCGGAGGCCATCGCACATGATGCAGTCGTTACCGGCTTCGATGATCGCAACGACAAGGGTTTCGTGACGGTGGCCGGTGCAGTGCATGAAGCTGGCGCCTTATTGGTGGGGCAGCTATGGCATCCTGGCCGGCAGCAGCTGTGGCATCCAACCAAATCACCCATGGGGGTGTCCCAGCAGCCAGATGCCTTGAGCTGGACCGTGCCGCATGTGATGTCAGCGGACGATGTCGCTTGTGTCGCCGACGCTTATGTTGCGGCGGCGGGAAGGTTGCACCGTTGTGGTTTCGCCGGTGTCGAACTGCATGGTGCGCATGGCTATCTGATTGGGCAGTTTCTTTCACCTTGGTCGAACAGCCGTGACGATGATTATGGCGGTGGGGNCGAGGGGCGCACCCGCTTCGTCCGCGCCATCGCCGCCGGAATCCGGCAACGCTGCGGCACGGATTTCATCATTGGTCTGAAAATGCCTGGTGATGAAGGCGTCGATGGCGGCATCGATGTTGAGGAAGCCGCGCGCCTGACGGAACGTTTGGCCGCGACCTGCGATTTCGACTATTTCGCTTACGGTCAGGGAAATTTCAGCTTGTCATTGGAAAATCATGTGCCCGATCTGCACTTTCAGCCCGGCCACTTCAAGTATATCCCAAAACGTATGCGCCAGGCGGCGGGAGGTATCCCGGTCATGGCACTGGGTCGGATTGGTGAGCCTGAACTAGCCGAAAGCATTGTCGCTGGAGGTTATGGAGATCTGGTTGGGATGGCCCGGGCTCACATCGCTGATGCCGCCTGGGCCCGCAAGGCCGAGGCGGGGCGCGGTGCCGAGATCAGGCCCACGGTCTTCGACAACTGGGCTTGGGGCGAAATTCATGCTGGCAAGCCCTTGGCCGAGCATCACAACCCCTATCTGGGCCTGCCGGGCGAGGCAAATTCAACATTGACGCCGTGTGCCGAAGCCAAGACCGTTGCAGTCGTGGGCGCGGGACCGGCCGGCTTGGAGGCAGCCTGGGTTGCGGCGGCACGGGGCCATTGGGTCACACTGTTCGGTGTATCGGAAGACGTCGGCGGTAAGTTGCGCCTGGATAGCCAGCTGCCGGGTCGGTCGGAAATTGCCAAGATTATTGTCTATCAGAAACGGATGGCTGATCTGCATGGGGTGCGGTTCGTTCTGAAGCAAAATGCCGGTGCCGGGGATGTCCGTGCCCTTGAGCCCGACGCCATTGTGCTTGCCACCGGGGCCGCCCTGCGCCGCCCCATGAATTTGTCACCGCACGCTGATCCTGTGACAGATGGTCATGCCTATATCACGGAAAATGCTGGGGGCAATGTGGAGCAAGCTGGCACGGCGATTTTGTTTGATCAGGATCACAGCCCCACCGCCTACGGCTTGGCGGATTTGTTGGTGCGGCAATTCGAAAAAATCATCCTGATCACGCCACGGCCCGGCATTGGCCAGAATGTTAATTATTGCAGCGCCATTGGCGTGCACAGACGCCTGCACCGAGCCGGGGTGGTAATTCTACCATCCCACGATCTGGTTAACTATCGTGATGGTCAGGTGACCTGCCGCAATGTCTTTACCGGCAACGACAAGATTTTGACGGGCATCGATGAAGTTATCTTTGTGACACCGCGCTTGGCTAATGATTCTCTGGCCAATGCGTTTGGCGATATTCCAGTACATTGCATCGGTGATTGTTTGTCACCGCGTAACCTGATGGCGGCGATCCATGGCGGGCATATCATAGGTAGGGCCCTGTAGTATGCTAGGCTGAGAAAACAGGAACGAGCAGAGGTAAATAAGATGGGTAGATTAGATGGAAAGGTCGCGGTAATTACCGGGGCGGGATCGGGCATCGCGCGGGCGGCGGCGGGGATTTTCACCCGTGAGGGCGCACAAGTCGTGGTGGCTGAACTCAACCCAGAGCTGGGCGCAGCGGCGGCTTTGGAGGCGGGCAACAACGCCATATTTGTGCCAACGGATGTCACGGACGAAGTCAGTGNTGAGGCGGTAATGAAGCAGGCGGTGGAGCATTTCGGTGGTCTGCATATTCTGTTCAACTGCGCTGGTGGTTCCGTCTTGGAAGACAATAAGGTTACCGATGTGGATCTTGAAGTTTGGGAGCGGACCATACCTCTGGATTTAAAAGGCCCGTTCCTGTGCAGCCGATATGGTATTCCACATATTATCAACAGCGGCGGCGGGGCGGTGGTCAACGTCTCCTCAGTGGTGGCGTTACGTGGCAATCATCCGGCGCATGTATATGCCTCGGCCAAGGGTGGGCTGATCTCGTTCACCCGCAGTCTGGCCGGTTCCTACTCCTCCGAAGGCGTCCGCGCCAATGTTATCTGTCCCGGCTTGATCAAGACCGACCGCGTCAAATCCCGCTATGTGGCGCGGAAGCCCGCGAAGGAGCGCGGCGGCACGATCAGCGCCTATGAAAGTTATCCGTTCGGCGTTGGCGAGCCGGAGGATATAGCCAACATTGCGCTGTTCCTGGCGTCGGATGAATCGCGCATGGTCAACGGCGCCGTGATCGCGGCCGAGGGCGGCATCTCAGCCTACTGAGAAAACAGGAGATATCTTTGATGTCACGTTGGAGCAGCCGGCGCCGAGAATTCCGCGAAATTCTGGAGACCCAGCATTGTGTCTATCCGGCCTCGATCTACGACCCGATATCGGCTCGGATCGCGGAAAACGTCGGCTATGAGATGGGTATGTATGCTGGCTCCCTGGCCGCATTGGCAGTGTTGGCGGCGCCGGATCTGATCTTATTGACCCAGACCGAATTCGCTCAGCAGGCTCACCGGATAGGCCGGGCTTCGGAATTGCCGCTGTTTGCTGATGCTGATCACGGCTATGGCAACGCCCTCAACGTCAAGCGCACGGTGGAGGAGTTGGAATTTGCGGGTCTGGCCGGCCTGGCTATTGAAGATACCGATCTGCCACAACCGTTTGGCCAGGAAGGCAAGGCGTCGCTGCTGTCGATGGAGGAAGGCGTGGGTAAGATGCGCGCCGCAATCGAAGGCCGCGCGGATCCTGAAATGGTCATCGCCGGGCGTACCAGTGCCGCCGCTATGACCTCCAGTGATGATGCCATTGCCCGGGCCAAGGCCTATGTCGGAGCCGGCGTGGATGCGATCTTTCTTGTCGGAGTACCGTCCCGCGAGGCGCTGGAGACCATCGCCGCCGAAATCAAGGTGCCGCTGCTATTGGGCGGCGGGGCTAAGGATATGCGTGATCCAGCTTGGCTGGCCGGTCAAGGTGTACGTTTTCTATTACGCGGCCATCACACATTTACCGCCTCGGTGCAGGCCATTCACGATACCATGCAGGCCTTGCGCGATGGCGTCGAGCCGGAGGATATCACCGGCACAGCCTCGGGTGATCTGATGCGGATGCTAATCAAGGGCGAAGACTATGCCCGTCAGGGCAAGGATTGGCTTTAATGCCTTTTGTTCGTCTGTGTCATCGGATATGNGACCAGGAAATNGCCNCCGCNAAGATGATGGCAATGGGCCACGCTTTGTGCNGCGTTGGCCATGGAGGATGATAACATGTNGAAACGGCTGGATGGACAATCAGCCCTGGTTACAGGGGCGGGGAACGGTATTGGCCGGGCCATCGCCGTGCGGTTGGCGGCCGAGGGCGCGCATGTGTTGGTTGGCGATATTGACGAGGCGGCGGCGGGCGAGACCACGGCGGCGATCAATGATGCGGGTGGGGCCGCCACTGCTTGGTCGGTCGATGTGACAAAGCGCGCCTCGATCGCGGCCATGGTGACGCACGCCGTATCGTTGTGCGGGCGCCTGGATGTCGCGGTCAGCAACGCCGGTATCATGGATCGCATGCCGTTTCTGGAGATGACGGACCACTTTTGGAACAAGGTTTTGGAGCTGAACCTCTCCGGCGCCTTCATGTGCGGACAGGAGGCGGCCCGTCAGATGGTGGCCCAGGACGGTGGCGGCGGCCGCATTGTCTTCGTTGCTTCCAATTCGGGCCTTTTCGGGGGCCGGGGGCGGGCGGCCTATGGCGCGTCCAAGGCGGGCCTGATGAATTTGACCCAGAGCATGGCGATCGAGCTGTACGAACATGACATCAGGGTCAATGCGGTTGGGCCGGGCCCGACCAAGACCAGAGAAATTCAGGGCGAGGTTCCACCGCCTAGCGTGATGGCGCGCATGCCCATGGCGCGTTTTGGCCGGCCGGAGGAAATCGCCGCCGTCGCTGCATTTCTGGCGGTGGAGGAAAGCAGTTTCGTTACCGGCCATATCTATTTTGCTGATGGCGGCTATACCGTGGCTGGTATGATGGAAAGTTGAAGCAGGCGCGGCAGCTCCTTTGTGCGTCCGTCCGCCCGGAAAAGGCTTGCTTTCCGTGACTACCCGCCATATTAGGGCGCCCTGGACACTGACGCTGGCCGGCGGATTTTGATGGAGCGCATGGCGTTCCCAGCCTGATTTTCCCCTATCGTCTAAACAACAATCATGTCTCGGGGCCATGGGGGCCTGGGCCAATGGTTTTACGGTGGGACTGCCAGTTTATGTTGAAAATACCCGAGGCGACGACGATCACCGCCTGCAACTGGTTGCAGGTTCTGGGACAATACCGCGAACCCAGTCATTCGCGCAGCGTGGTCGAGTTGTGTATTACCCTTTTGGCGTTTGCCGGCTTGTGGCTTGCCGGCTGGTGGGCCCTGTCCATTAGTTATTGGTTGACCCTGGCCGTGTGTTTGCCGGCGGCAGTGTTTCTGGTCCGGCTGTTTCTGATCCAGCACGACAGTGGCCACGGCGCGTTCTTTCGCCACCGAGTCCTGAACGATTGGGTCGGCCGGGTGCTGGGGGTGTTGACGTTCACACCATATGAAGTTTGGCGCTACAGCCATGCCATCCATCATGCGACTGCGGGAAATCTTGATAAACGTGGGGTTGGCGATATCGATACTCTGACGGTGCGTGAATACCAGGGCTTCTCCCGACCCCGCCGCCTTGCCTATCGCTTTTATCGCCATCCCGCCATCATGTTCGGGGTTGGGCCGGCCTATCAGTTTCTGCTGCGCAATCGGCTACCATTAATCCTGGGCCGGGCCGGTTGGCGCACCTGGAGCTCCGCCATGGGCACCAACATCATGATCGGGCTGGTCGCCGCCGGCCTGATTTATGGTCTGGGCGCGGTGCCATTTCTGTTGGTTCAGCTGCCGATCCTACTGTTGGCCTCTTCCATCGGTGTTTGGCTTTTTTATGTTCAGCACCAGTTTGAAGAAACTTATTGGGCCAACGAGCAGGCCTGGAACCTTCCCAACGCGGCGCTTCATGGCAGCACCCACTATGATCTGCCTGGTGTGCTGGGATGGCTTACCGCCAGCATCGGCATTCATCATGTGCATCATCTGAACAGCCGCATTCCGTTCTATCGCCTGCGCGACGTGGTGCGCGACCACCCCGAGCTGGCCGCGATCAATCGTCTGACGTTGGTGCAAAGCATCACGTGCGCCCGCCTACGCCTCTGGGATGAAGGCAGGCGGCAACTCGTCCCGTTTCCAAAAAGCTAGCGCGTTTCAGCAAATTTGCTGCAAAATGGATGCGTGATTTGAACCATGAGGAATTATGGAGCCATGAAACCTGTCTGTCTCGTCATTGGCGCCGGTGCCGGTATCGGCGGCACCGTGGGAAAACGTTTCGCCAAGGAAGGCTATCATGCTGTGCTCTGCCGGCGCACCGATCAGGATGGCCTGAAGGCGCTGGTCGAAAGCATCGAGAGCGACGGCGGTTCCGCATCGGGTTTTCTGCTCAATGCCGTTGATGCCGACGGCATCGAAGAGCGGGTCGCCGCGGTCGAGGCTGATATTGGTCCCATAGAGGTAGTGGTCTTTAATTTGGGGGCCCAGATCGGTGACCGGGCATTGGCTGACACCACCTACAAGGCATTTGAAATAGGCTGGCGTATGGCTACGTTCGCATTGTTCCGTGCCGCCTCGACCGTGTGTCCTCTCATGGAGGAGCGGGGCAGGGGAACGTTTCTGGTCACTTCGGCAACGGCGGCCATGCGCGGCAATAAGGGTCAGCATTCGCATGCGGCAGCCATGGGCGGGCGACGTATGCTGTGTCAGAGCCTGAATGCGGAGTTTGGACCCAAGGGCATTCACGTTGCCCATGTCCTTCTCGATGGTGCGGTGGATGCGCCCGATACCTTGGGCAAAATGCTAGGGCCCGAGAAATTTCGGCAACTACGGGAAACGCGGGGCATGGACCATGATGGCCTTATGCTACCGGAGAAGATCGCGGACACCTATTTTCACCTCGCCCAACAGCATCGCTCGACCTGGAGTCATGAGATCGATATGCGCTCGTTCTCTGATAGACCGTGGTGGAACCACTAGCAGCTTGCTAGGTTCTATTTCCAGGGCGGCGCTTNNCCCCAACGGTCCCACGAGGTTGTGGTGCTGGTCGGCAGACGGGAGGTTGGTCCAAAATTGCCGCGCGGATAACCGATTGGAATGCAGCAGTGAAAGACCATTTCCGCAGGCACGCCGAACATCGCATTGACCCGGTCCATGACTTGTGNATGCAGGGTCGTCAGCACGCTGCCGAGGCCCAGGGCGCGGGCCGATAGCAGCAAATTCTGCACGCCGGGGAAGGTGGAAGAAGCGGCGACGCCGGATGGTTCCGAGTAAGCCAGAATGACAACCGGTGCATTGAGCATTTCGTCCGCCAGCAGGGCCGGTAGGCGGTACACTGAGCCTTTCGGAATATCAGCCTTGGAAGTCCAGCCGTAAGCATCCCGGCGTTTGGCCCACCATGCTTCGAAATACAGCTTGCCGAATTCTTTGATCGCCTCACGTTCGCGAATGACCAGATAGCGGGCCGGCTGGGTGTTGCCACCGTTCGGTGCCTTGGAGGCGGCGTTCAGAATAATTTGTAGCTGCTTGTCCGTGATCGGGCGGTTTGGGTCCAGACGGCGCATGGCACGCTGGCTGAACATTGCTTCGCCGATCGGCATCGTCAGTTCGGCGGGCGGGTCGAGGCGGACCATATCCATGATACTATTCCTTGAAATTTTAGCTTTTGCTGCCAGTTGGCACCTCAGAAATAACCAACGGTGAGTGGAAAATCCAGGCAAGATTGGGCCCGATTGTACATTGCGCACATGGCGCATGCGCCATACCCTTGCCGTCTGTTTCGTTAGGGAGGATGCCATGTTGGAAACGATGCAGTTGGGTAGAAGTGGGCTTGGTGTTTCACGATTGTGTCTAGGTACGATGAATTTCGGCGAGCCTGGACGGGGACATCAGGGCGATTGGACACTCCCCATCGATGAAGCCCGGCCAATCTTCAAGGCCGCGTTGGACCATGGGCTGTTCTATTTCGATTGCGCGGACATCTATGGCCTTGGCGCCTGCGAACGAGTTGTAGGCGAGCTTCTGCGCGAACTGGTGCCGCGCGACCAATATGTCCTCTCGACCAAGATTTCAGGCCCCATGGGTTCGAACATCAATCAGGGGGGACTGTCGCGAAAACATGTGATGGAGGGCGTGGACGCCTGTCTGCAACGCCTCGGCCTCGACTATTTGGACCAATTGATCATTCACCGCCATCCGCACGGCCGCCTTCATCAGGGCCTTACCCTGCCGCCCATTGAGGAAACTATGGAGGCGCTGCATGATGTGGTAAAGGCCGGCAAGGCGCTTTACCTCGGTGGGTCCACGATGTTCGCTTGGCAATTCGCCGAGCTGCAGATGACCGCCGAGCGTCATGGCTGGACACGCTTTGTTTCCATGCAGAACCATTACAACCTGATCTACCGTGAGGAAGAGCGTGAGATGAACCCCTATTGTGCCAGTACCGGCGTGGCGTTGACGCCCTGGTCGCCCCTGGCGCGAGGCATCCTGGCGGGGTCGTACAAGGGTAGCCTGGACGGTGGCAGATCGGCACGCTCCCAGGGCGCGGACCGCAAGCGCACGGAAGGGCTTTATCTGGGCAAAATGGATTTTGAAATCGCCGTTCGGGTTGTCGAGGTGGCGGAAAAACTTGGCTACACCCCGGCTCAGATCGCCATTGCTTGGCTCCTAAGTAAGCCTGAAGTTACCGCCCCGGTTGTCGGTGTTTCGAAGATCAGCCAACTCGATCAATTGGTCGTCGCCACCAAGATCACATTGGAAGACGATGACATCGCTTACCTAGAGGAACTATACAAACCGTTGGAAAACCTGCTCAGCTTCGGCAGTTCTTGAAACGACTACGAGAGAGATTGACTAATGCTCAAGATATGGGGACGGAAAGATGGCTCGAATGTTATTAAGGCGTTGTGGTGCCTAGGAGAAATTGGCATCGAGTATGAACGGATAGATTGGGGCGGGCCGTTTGGCGGCAATGATGATCCGGAATACCGCCGGAAAAACCCCAATGGCCGCGTGCCTACGCTTGAAGAAGAGGACGGCTTCACCTTGTGGGAGTCTGGTGCCGTGGTGCGTTACCTCTGCACCAAATACAGCATGGGTAATCTCTGTCCGGAAGATCTTCGCGAGCGGGCCGCCTCTGACAAATGGATGGATTGGAGCGCCCTCAATCAGGCTTCTTTCAACCCCGCCTATCTGGACCACTATTTCCGGCTGCAGGAAGCGGAACGCAGTAAGGCGGCGATCGAGGAGGCGGCGGAGAAGGCCAAGCCCTGGTTCGATATTCTCGACGCCCATTTGGAGGATAACGACTATGTGGGTGGCGCNCGGCTGACCATGGGGGATATCCCGGTGGGTTCGATCACCCATCGCTGGATGCAGTGGACGCCGAACCGGCCCCCGCATGCGAATTTGGAGGTCTATTACGAACAATTACTTACCCGTCCTGCCTATCAGGAACATGTTGTCGAGGCGAATGCACCACGAACGCTACAGGTTCAAGGAAGCTAACCGCTTAAATGGAGGAAACCCATATGGGACCCGAGCTTGTCGATTATCTACTTTATGAGAAGGAGGATAACGGCATCCTCTGGATCAAGTTCAACCGGCCAGACAAGATGAACGCGCTTTACGGCACGGCGGAGGAGATGGGCACGGTCGCCAAGGTTGGCGAGTACATGCGTGCCGGCGATGACGACCCGGATGTGCGCGTCATCGTACTAACGGGAGTGGGCCGGGGCTTTTGTTCCGGTGCCGACCTTAAGAGCCGTCCGTCGGCGGACGAGATNGGCCCGGATTTTGTTGGCGCCCGCGGTGNGCACGAAGGCCCAGANGCTGCCCGGCAGCACTTCTATCACGGCTTCACCAAGCTCCACCGGGACATCTCTATAATCCGGAAGCCCACCATCGCCATGATAAATGGCGCTGCCGTCGGTTCCGGCATGGATATGGCGCTGCATTGCGATATTCGCATCGGTTGCGAGAACACCCGCTTCATCGGCTATCAGCAGGCAGGCCAAATCATCGAGAACGGCGGCAGTTACTATCTGCCAAAAATGGTCGGATTGGGCCGGGCNCTGGAATTTGTCTACACCGGCTCGTTATCGGCGGAGCGTGCCTACGAGTGGGGTATGCTCAATCATCTGGTTACCCTAGATGAGCTTGAGGCAACGACGCGGGAACTTTGTGACCGCATCATTGCCCTGCCGCCTCTGGTGCAATGGACCTCCAAGCGGATCATGCGCGCGGCGCTCGACTCCACGCTCGAAACCACGATGGTGCTGACCTCAAACGCAGGCGGTATTTTGCAAAGCTCGGACGATGCCAAGGAGGCCCGCGCCGCCTTCGTCGAAAAAAGGAAGCCGAAATTCAAGGGCGTATAGTGTTCTGTATCATCTTCAGTTCGCNGTAACCCAAAGGACAGGCCATGAAACCCCTCGATGATATCCGGGTCCTTTCGGTCACGGTTTTCCTTGCTGGTCCCTTTTTGAGCATGACCTTGGCGCGCTTTGGAGCCGAAGTCATCAAGATCGAGATACCGGGCAGCGGTGATCCGATCCGAGAAATCGGACCCTTTGCTGGCCCCAACGGCAGAAGCTTTGACAGGGAGACGGAGGAGGATCTTTCGATCCGTTTCCTCAAACGTTCAGAAGGAGTGAAGAGCGTCACCTTGAACCTGAAGGATCCGGAGGGGAAGCGGATGTTTCTGGAACTGGCGAAGGACGCCAATGTCGTGGTGGAAAACCTTTCACCGGGTTCGATGACGCGCCTTGGTCTCGGCTATGATGAGATAGCGGTGGTAAATCCGGGTATCGTCTACTGCTCCATCGCCGGCTACGGCCAGACCGGACCCTACAAGGACCTGCCCGCCCATGATCATCAGATCCAGGCCATGTCCGGCATCATGGATATGAACGGTAGCGCGGACGGACCGCCGACACGAATTGGCGTTTTCGTCGGAGATTTAGTGACGCCGCTTTATGCTGCGTATTCGATCCTTGGCGCCTTGCGCCACAAGGAAAAGACGGGTGAGGGCCAATATCTCGACGCCTCAATGATCGATACCTTGGCCACATTGATGTTCATGGAGCCCATAGAGGATGTCCTCCACGACGGCCAGCCTGTCCGCGCCGGAAATGACAGCCGCCATGGTCTCACCGGGCTATATCACCTAACTGATGGCGATGTGATTATCACACTCGGCGGGCTGACGCGGTGGCGAAATCTGTGCAAGGCGCTCGGCGCTGATGAGTTGCTGAAAAATCCTCGCTACGCGACGAGCGAAGACAGGGAAACGCATGTCGAGGAATTACGGGCAGAAATTCAGGGGCGGCTGGGCGAGCTCAATTGCGCCGACGGGATTACATTGCTGGAGAACGTCGGCATTCCCATTGCTCGGGTCCGGACCTTGCCTGAGGTGGTGGATGACGGCCACTTCCGTGACCGCGGCACCCTGAAACCAATGTATCGCCAGGATTCGGAAGCGCCCGTCGAGCGCGGCATCATGGCGGGTTTCCCCGTGACATTCTCTGCCGGCTCGCTGCCGAAACTGGAGGGCGGGGCCAAACTTGGCCATCACAACGAGGAGGTCTATAGCCGTTTGCTTGATCTGGATGCGGCGGAGCTCGCCGAATTGAAGAAGCGTGGTATTCTCTAGATGATGCGAAATTGGAGTAGCGGGTTATGATGCCGGACAACTGGGATATTACGGCTGACGTGGTTGTTGTCGGCTTTGGCGGAGCCGGCGTCGCCGCCGCCGTTACCGCCTGCGAACTGGGTGCCGAGGTGGCGCTCCTGGAAAAGGCGCCCGAAGGACAGGAGGGCGGCAATACCCGTGTTGCCGCGCAAGGCTACCTCAACACTTCGTCGGCGGAAAGCGCGGCTACCTACCTGAAGGCGCTGTGTGGTCCTTATACCGTGCCCGATGAGATGGTCCGCACCTGGTCGGAAGAGATGTGTTTGAATAACGAATGGCTGGCCAGCTTGGGCGGTGATCCTCAGGAGCATCAGCACCAGCCGGCCGGAATTGAGTTTCCAGATCTGCCGGGTTCGGATTGCGTCCATAAGTTTCACGACGGCCCGAACTACGGTTATTCCCACACCTGGAACCGGTTCGAGAGCCTGGTCAGGGAGCGCCCGATCAAGGTTTGTTACGAGTTGCCGGGCCGCGAACTAATCCAAGATGGCGCAACCGGAGAAATTCTGGGCGTCCGTGCTGAACAGAGCGGCAAGCCCGTCTTCGTCAAGGCTCGCAAGGCGGTCGTGCTGACCTGTGGCGGTTTTGAGAATAACCAGGAGATGATCCGCAATTATCTCTCGGGCGTGCCTTATTGTTACACCTCCGGCAGCCCCTACAACGAAGGCGACGGCATCTCTATGGCCCTGGCCGTCGGTGCCAACCTTTGGCATATGAACAACTTTGCCGGGCCGTCCATGGCCCTGAAAGTACCGGAATTTTCCACCACGTTCTCCATGCAGGCGCTGCATTTCAGCAAGAGCGTGCCGGGCGGCATGATCGTTGTCGGCCCTGATGGGAGGCGTTTCACGGACGAGAAATTCAAGACCCGCCATGGCAAGGTACCATCGAATGGAACATGGCAGGCGCTTTCAACGCCATGTCCAATGTACATGGTTTTCGACCAGACGTTGATGGCCTCGGGGCCGCTCTATGACAAGACCCCAAGCCATGGCTGGACGCAGATCATCGAACGCTATGATTGGAGCGAGGACAACAGCGCCGAACTGCGAAAAGACTGGATCAGGACAGCGGATACCGTGGCCGGTCTTGCCGACGCCATCAGCCTTGATCCCGATCGGCTGCGCGAAACCGTTGACCGCTGGAATGCCCAAGCCGAGGCGGGTGCCGACGAAGATTTTGGCCGGGAACTCATGCTAACGCCGTTTGATGGGGGGCCGTATTATGCGCTGGAAATGTCGCCCTCGATGCTGAATACCCAGGGCGGTCCGCAGCGTAACGAGAAGGCGCAGCTCCTCCGCCCCAACGGCACCGCCATTCCGCGCCTTTACAGTGCCGGCGAACTTGGCTCGATTTACAGCTATCTGTATCAGGGCACGGGAAATATCGGCGAATGTATGGCATTTGGCCGCATCGCCGCCCGCAATGCCGTCAAGGAAACGCCCTGGCCATAGGTAAGCGGCCTAACCTTTCGAGGCTTCGATCTTATCCTGGGTCTTGCTCTCGAAGTCGGTGGCATCGTGGCGCTCACGAAGTTGCTCTTCAAGGGGGCCGGAGTAACGGTTGACCATGCGGCCACGCCGAACGGCGTCCCGTGCATCAATTTCATGGGTCCATCGGCCAAGGTTCTTATAGGACCCGGCATCGAGAAATTCAGCCGCGTCGTAAACCCTGTTCAGGACCACGGCGCCGTACCAGGGCCAGCTTGCTATATCGGCAATGGTGTATTCGTCGCCGCACATATACTGATTGTCGGCCAGATGGCGGTTGAGTAAATCCAGCTGGCGTTTTACTTCCATGGCGTAACGGTTAATGCTGTATTCGATTTTAAAGGGCGCGTAGCTGTAAAAATGACCAAAGCCGCCGCCAAGAAACGGCGCACTGCCCATTTGCCAAAACAGCCATGACAGGCATTCGGGCCGTTTATTGGGATCGCTGGGAAGAAATGCATCGAATTTCTCCGCCAAATGCAACACAATTGCACCGGATTCGAAGACCCGCACGGGCGTCGATCCACTGTGGTCCATCAATGCGGGGATCTTGGAATTCGGGTTCGCCTCGACAAAGCCGCTGCCGAATTGATTGCCATCGCCGATATTGATCGGCCAGGCATCGTACTCGGCGCCCGCATGTCCAAGCGCCAACAGCTCTTCCAGCAATATCGTGACCTTGACGCCATTCGGCGTGCCCAGGGAATAGAGCTGCATGGGATGCTTGCCCACGGGCAGCGCCTTGTCGTGCGTCGAGCCTGCGGTGGGGCGGTTGATATTGGCGAATTTACCGCCGTTCTCTTTGTCCCATTGCCAGACTTTGGGCGGCAGGTAGGCTGGAGCTTCATTCATCGGTCGAACTCCAATCAAGGTCTGAATTGCAATGCGCGGGGCCCAAGCCGGCCCGGCTGTGCGATAATCTTGTAAGCGGTTCCAACCCATTCGCAGATCAAGCGGCGGGTATCCCTGGGATCGACCATTTCTTCGATCTGAAATTTGTTCAGGGGGCCGACGGGGCCGCGGGCGCTTTCGATGCGGGCGTTGATTTCCGCCCGTAGCGCGACTGGGTCCTCCGCCTCCGCCAACTGGCGTTTGTATGCTGCTTCAATGCCGCCTTCGGGTGGAATGCCGCCCGTGTCGGCGGCGGGCCAGGCGACCCGAACGGAAGGCCGGGCCAGGGGCGTGGCGTAGTTGTTGCCCGCGACGCCAAAGCTGCGCCTAGCGATAACCGTGAAAATAGGCACCTTGATTTGCGCGAATGCCACCATCCATTCACCGCCCTTGCGGATGGTGCCCGCGATCTCATGCTCCAGACCCACGGCAAAGCCTGGGTTATCAACCAGATTAAGGATCGGGATATGGAAGACATCGCACAGGTCGATATGGCGCCGCAGTTTATCGCAACCATCCGCCGTCAAGGCGCCGCCGTTGACGTGCCGGCTGTCGGAGGCAATGACGCCAAGCGGATGTCCGTTGAAGCGAACGAAGCCGGTAATCTGATCCGTACCCCAAAGCGATCCGGTCTCGAAGAACGAATCCTTGTCGGCCAGCAATCGGATGGCCTTGCGCATATCAAAGGTCGATGTGCGGCTGCGCGGGATCAGCGTGAATAGCTCCTCCTCGCGCCGGTCATGAGGATCGTCCGGGTTCGGCGGCAGAACCGGCGGCGTTTCATGGACGCTGGATGGCAGATAAGAGAGAAATTTGCGGGTTATCGTGACCGCCTCATCCTCGCTCTCCGCCAAATTATCGACGGAGCCGTTGGTGCAGTGGATGCGCCAGTCACCAAGTTCCTCCTTGGTAATGTCGTATCCCATGGCGTGGCTGACAACCGGGGGGCCGGCAACAAACAATTGCGAGATATCGCGAACCATGACAGAAAAATGCCCAAGGACGGCTTTCGCCGCGCCGATGCCCACGACGCTGCCCAGCAGCATATTGACCACGGGCACCGTTGATAGCTGTTCGGTGTAGACCGCGCTGCCCAGCTCGCCAGGCAGGAACGAGCCGCCCCCGCCCGTTACCCGCGGCCGGCCCGCCTTGATCGCGCCGCTGCTTTCCTGGGCGTCACTGGCACCGGATTGCTGTTGTTGCGGCACCATGGTGGCGACGCTGCCACCCCCTGACGAGCCATCAAGCAGTCTGATTGATGGCGCATTCAGCTCCAGCGACAATTGGTCCAGATAGCGGCTTTTGGAGCCGATGGCACCGTCCGCATGACCGCCCCGAGAGGTGAAATCGTCGGCGCAGACAATGGCCGTGCGGCCGGCGATCATGCCCCAGCCGCCCACATGGTTGGCGGGCGTGAAGGCCGCGACATTGCCGTCCTCGTCATAGGTGGCGAAGCCGGCCAGGCTGCCGACCTCGCGGAATGAATCCTCATCCAAAAGCAAGGTGATGCGTTCTCGGCAGGTCAATTTGTCGCGGGAGCGTTGCCGGACGACACCGGGGTCCTCGGAACCAGGCGCCAGACGGTCATGGGCCAATTGCTGCAAGGTTTTGACTTCTTCGAGCACCGGCGTCCAGGTCTCGTTGACATCTCGTTCGGCCAGATCCCGTTCCGCGTCGCCCGCATCTGGCGTGATCTCGGCGACGACCTGTCCCGCGACCACATTGTCACCCTCGCGTACGGATTGGATCGCCGTGATGGTGCCCGAACAGGGAGCGGCGACCGCCGCCTCCATCTTCATGGCGCTGATGACAAGCAGCGTATCGCCGGCGCTAACGTGTGCGCCTTCAACCAAGGACAATTCCAAGATGCTGCCGCCCATGGGACATTCCAGACCCGTGGCATTGTCGGCGATCTCCAGTGGCGGCAAATTAGATTCGAACCGTGCCCACGCCTGTCCGGCACCCGGCGCAATTAGCGTGGCGGCCTGCTGTTCGAGAAAGCTGACCGGTTCGCCCCCCGACGACAGCGCGGTGATGTCCGAGAGTTCCGGATGCTCGGCCATCAGCGAGGTCCTGGCATCGCCGCCGCCGACCTCGGGCTTTTCCAGAATGGCGCGTAGCTGCGCCAGGTTGGTCGGCAACCCGCCGATGTGGAATTCGTCCATGGCGGCCAGGGTCCGCTCCACGGCCGCCACCAGCGTGCCGCCGGAACTGGCCGTGCATATGAGCTTGGCCAGCAGTGGATCAAACTGAGGCGGCGGCGTATAGCCGAGATAACCGCAGGCATCGACGCGGATGCCAGGGCCCGATGGCTCCTTGTAGCCACTGATCGTGCCGCTGCCTTGGGCCACGACACGGGCCTGAACCGCATATCCCCTGGCCGCGCCGACCGCCGCCTGGTCCGCAAGGCCCAGGGATTGCAGCGAGGCACCGCCCGCAATGTGGAATTGCGCTTCCACCAGGTCGATGCCGGTGACTTGTTCGGTCACCGTGTGCTCTACCTGGATGCGTGGATTGCATTCGATGAAGTAGTAATCGCCGCTCTCCGGCGATACCAGAAACTCAACGGTGCCGGCATTGACGTAGTCAGCCTCCTTGGCGAGTTTGATCGCGTCATCGAGCATGTTTTGTCTCAATGCGCGATCAAGACCGGCGGCGGGTGCGATCTCGATGACTTTTTGATTGCGGATCTGTACCGAGCAATCACGCTCGTGCAGATGAACCGTCCGTCCCTGGGTATCGGCCAGGATCTGTACTTCGATATGGCGGGGCCGTTCGACCAGTTTTTCGATAAAGATCGAGCCATCGCCAAAGGCCGCCGCTGCTTCGCTTTGGCAGCGTTCAAAGGCATCCACCAATTCACCGTCCGAGGCCACCGCGCGCATGCCCCGGCCACCACCGCCCGCCGCTGCTTTCAACATGATGGGATAGCCGATGCCATTGGCGATTTCGCGGGCTTCATTGCTGGAATTGAGCGCGGCGGTGCTGCCCGAAACAACGGGAATGCCGCAGGATTGTGCCAGCGCCCGCGCCGTAACCTTGTCGCCAAACAGCTGCAAGGCGGAGGCGGAGGGCCCGATGAAGGCGATATCCTCGGCCGCGCACATAGTCGCGAAATTGGTGTTTTCAGATAGAAAGCCATAGCCGGGATGAATGCAGTCGCAGTGCATTTCCTTGGCGATCCTGATCAAAGCGGCGCCATCCAGATAGGCGGCCACGGCATCTTGGCCGCCATCCTGACCACCATCCTGACCGATCGCCTGGGCCTGGGTCGTTACCCGCGTATGCAGGGACAAGGCATCCACCGGGGCATACACGGCGATGGATTCCATGCCCAATGCCTTGGCGGCCTTGGCAATGCGGATGGCTATTTCGCCACGGTTGGCGATCAAAACGCGCTTATGCAGGCTCATGTCATTCCCTTCGTGTTGCAATCCCGGCGCGGGATTTCTTTAGCCCACATTCCCCATTTGGCAAGCTTGCTTGAAGTTTAGCGTCGCCGGGAAGCGGGCACCATGCATTTTGTTTGGGCAATTTTGCCCGCGCAATTGCCCTGGTTGAAACCTGGCTGGGCGTCAGCTGCTTTTCGCCTGCTGCATGGCCTGCCAAACCCGTGCGCTGGTCGCCGGCATGTCGAGTTCCCTGACGCCCTGCGGCGCCAGGGCATGGAGCACGGCATTCATCACCGTCGGCAGGGCGCCGACCGTGCCGGCCTCGCCCGCACCCTTGGCGCCCAGCGGGTTGAGCTTGGTCGGCACCGAATTGCTTTCCACCTTGATGGCGTAGGTCGTATCGGCCCGCGGCATGGCATAATCCATGAAGGAGCCGCTCAACAATTGGCCATTGTCTGGGTCATAGACCACCTGTTCCATCAATGCTTGGCCCACGCCTTGCGCGATGCTGCCATGGATCTGGCCTTTCAGGCCGACGGGATTGATCACGGTGCCGACATCGTCGACCACGGCATAGCGAAGCAGATCGACCTGGCCGGTGTCCGTATCGATTTCCATGCGGACGATCCGCGCATTGGCATGGGACGAGCGGACTATCACCGCATGGGCTTGGCCGTTCAGATTGACGTCATGGAACAACGGCCCTTGCCGGTCAGGAAGCGGCGGTCTTTGTACCTTTTTAGGGGCCGGCCGATGCCAAATTTGTTCATATGAAGTAGTTTCCGTTCTGATCTGACACTGTCCCCTAAAAGGGGCGAAGGTCACCGATCTTGATGGGGCCACATTCCCTTGAACAACGCCAGGACTGTTAGGATAAGTTCCTCGAGATTGCCGCGGCCGGCGTCATACCAATTGATGGTATGGTTCATGGAACCAAGGATTAGCGGCTGCAGGAATTGCCGGTTTATTGTCGGCGACAAATCGCCCGATGCGGCGGCTTCCGCCAAGAGTTGCTGCCAGTAATCGGCATAAGTTTCCCGATCCGCGCGAACATTTAGCGCGACCTCCTGGGGTACCTGGCCCTGATACCGCACGCTGGTCGCGGTATAATGAATATTGCGGTGCAAACTTCGCACATGCGCCCCGACCGCCGCCTCGATCTTGCGCCGCGGCGCGGCATCCGCGGGTAATCGTTCAACACTTTCCCTGACGGCAAGATTGGTGGACCTGATGGCAATCGAAAGGATTTCACTAAGAATCTGCTCTTTCGAGGTGAAATGGTAATAGACCGATGGCGCGCGCATCCCCGCCTTGGCGGCGATTTCACGCATCGAGGTTTCGGTGAAGCCCTGGGCCGAAAACATCGCGGCGGCGACATCAAGAATAAGGCGCCGGGACACGGATCCGCTCTGGCCCCGGCCCTTCTTTGGGGCTGGCTGCTGCGAATCTTTCTCTTCCACGCTCAAGCGTCGATCCCCATTCCCTAATGCCTCTCAATACCTCAGCGGAGAAATTGTTTGAAGTCCGGCGGACGTTTTTCCAGAAAGGCATTTGCACCCTCCTTGGATTCTGGCGTTGAAAAATAGTCTGGTGCCAACATCATTTGGAAATGATTGGCAGCTGGATCGCGCATGTAATCCACATCCGAATCAAACGATGCCTTGACGATCTTCACGCAGGTCGGGCTGAGGCTGAGGATTTCCTGGCACCACTTGTCGACTTCCTCCTCCAGTTGATCCATCGGTACCACCGCGTTGCAGATGCCCATCTCCAAGGCCTGCTGGGCATCGTATTTGCGGCACAGCATCCACATTTCGCGGGCTTTCTTGGCGCCGACGACACGGGCTGCATAGGCGACGATCCAACCCTCCGCCGGGCTGGCGACACGGGGGCCGTTTTGGCCAAAGATGGCGTTGTCGGCGGCGATGGTCAGGTCACAGCAATAGGCTAGATGATTACCCATGCCGATGGCATAGCCCTTGACCACGGAGATCACCGGCTTGCCGCAATGGCGCACCGCGTCATGCACGCCGCGTGGATTGACCGTGATATGACGTTCGGCCAGGCCGCCTTCCTTTTCCCATTTAACGTCACCGCCAACCGTGAAGGCACGTTCGCCGGCACCGGTCAGCACGATCACGCCGACGGTTTTGTCATACCCGGCCATTTCGACCGCCGCGATCAACTCGGCCATGGTAACGCCGCGCAAGGCGTTCAGGCTGTCGGGGCGGTTGATGGTGATTTTCGCGACGCCGTCATTGGTTTCGTAGAGCAAGTCTTCAAATTCATGGTCTGCCATGGTCGATCTCCTCAAAATACAAACTTCGGCCTGCTGAAAAATTCGCGGTTCGGCCTCATTACCTAACAATTATTAGGGATAATATGATGACTATTTGATGTCAAGACACCCAGTTTTCCATTCTTTCATGGCAAATAGGTTTAAAATTGAGATTTTGACACGAAAATTTTGTTGAAGCTAAGCCTAACGCTCGTTAGAATATGTTGCTGTGATATAGGAGAAAGAGCATGAGATTACAGGACAAGGTCATTATCGTTACGGGTTCCGCCGGGGCCGGCATTGGGCAAACCAGCGCCCGCCGCTTCGCCGAGGAAGGCGCCAAGGTGGTGGTCAGCGACACCCACCAAAAGCGCACCAAGGAGGCCTCTGAAATGATCCGGGACGACTTCGGCGTGGAGTCCATCGGCGTGCTGTGCGACGTCACCAATCAGGAACATGTGGACAATCTGGTCGCCGCGACGCTGGAGAAATTTGGCCGCATCGATGGTCTGATGAATAACGCCGGCATCAATGTTTTGAACGAATGCGTCGATATCACGGACGAGCAATGGGATCTGGTGTTCGATGTTTGCATCAAGGGCACCTTCCGCTGTGTCCGCGCCGTATTGCCGGCCATGATCAAACAGGAAAGCGGCAGTATCGTTAGCCTGTCGTCCACCGCCGGGCTGGAAGGCGCGCCGAACCAATGCCATTACGCCGCCGCCAAGGCGGGCGTTGTCGCCTTTTCCAAGTCCGTGGGGAACGAGGTCGCCAAACACGGCATCCGCCTGAACGCTATCGCGCCGGGTTTGATCATGAACCCTTTCCTGGAACGGATTTATCCAAAGGAGCAACTGGAAGGCTATTTGGAGACCATTCCCCTACCACGCAAGGGCGAGCCGAAGGACATCGCCAATACGGCGCTGTTTCTGATGTCGGACGAAGGCTATTACCTGACGGGCCAGACCTTGTGCGTCAGCGGCGGCAGTTGGATGGTCTCGTAGGATGGTTGGCGATACCCTGTCCCTCGACATGGTGGGGCACAAGTTCGATCCCCTGACGATTTCCTGGAATGCCAAGGATGTCATGCTCTACGCCCTGGGCGTTGGCGCCAAACCAGCGGACGAGCTCGACTTCGTATATGAAGGCAGCGATCGTGAAAGTGGCGGCCCGTTGGTGCTGCCGACCTACGCGGTAATCCCGGCCACGCGCGCCATGGGCAACCTGCGCCATGTGGTGAAGCTGAAGATCCAGCGCCTGTTGCATGGTGAACAGGGCATCGAATTGCTGCGGCCCCTACCGGTGAAGACCGAGATTACCCTGGAGAGCAAGGTTTCGGAGGTTTGGGACAAGGGCAAGTCGGGCGTGATCGGCGTCTCGGCCCTGGCCTCCGATGCTGATGGACCGTTGTTCAAAAGCTATTCCACGCTCTTTTATATCGGTGGCGGCGGCTTTGGCGGCGAGCCGGGCCCCTCGACCAAGGACAAGAACCAACCGCCCGAACGTGAGCCGGACTTGATCATCGACTACGCCACCCAGCCGGAACAAGGCGCAATTTATCGGCTGTCCGGTGACCGGGTGGCATTGCATATCGATCCCGAATTCGCCCGAAAAGCCGGCTATGACAAACCCTTCATGCATGGTCTGTGCACCTATGGCTTTGTTGGCCGCGCAATATTGCATGGTTTGTGCGGCGGTGATCCGGCGCGGTTTAAATCCATGACCGGGCGTTTCGCGGACACGGTGCAGTTCGAGGATCATATCGTTACCAAGTTCTGGAATGATGGCCCCGGCGCGGCGATCATCCAGGTGGAAGACCAGAATGGCGGCGTCGTTTTAAGCCAGGCGCGCGCCACATTCGCGGACTGAGGAGCCATTTCAAGATCATGAATTTCGCTGAACGCTTGCGCGGTACATCAAAAGAAGATGGCCAATGGGCCTTTGATCTGGCGGAGGAACTGAACGGCGGCTTTGGCGGCACCAACGGTGGCAATCTGGCCGCGATCTGTGTCTTCGCCGCCCGTGGCGTGGCCGCTGGTCGCCAGCCCATTGGCCTGGATGCACGCTTTATCCGCAGCTTCCGGCCCGGCCTGGCCAAGGTCGTGCCGACTGTGCTGAATGCCGGGCGGACATTGAGCACGGTCAGCGTCGATATCTTCACCGAGGAAGGCAAGCTGGCGACGCGGGGCACGGTGTCTCTGGTGGAGCCCGCCGCCCTGGCTGATTTTTCCGCAGACCCCGATGCGCCGGATTTCTCCGGCCTGTCGGCCTATGAAGACGGCAAGACCTGGCGGCATCCGGGCAAGAACTACCGCATTCCAATGATTGATACCTTCCAGCCACGATACCTGGGCAAGGTTGACGGCGCCATCGCTACCGCTGTGAAGGTGATCTGGGACGATCCGGCTGCCAGTATCGAAGCTGCCTGTATCGCCGCCGATACTTCCGTCGGCCCACCCGTGGCCAGCCGATTGAAGGGTAAGCCCCTGGCCATCCCCAACCCTGACCTATCCCTGCGCTTCACGGGTCTGAAAACCAATGCGGATCATCTGATCAGCATTTCCCGCCTGGAAAACCTCGGTGATGGCCTGGCGACGGTGTCCCTGGAGGTCCGCGCCGGCAAGGATTTTCTGGCCGCGGGCATCGCATCTACCACCTGCCTGAAAGGCTAGGGGTCCAAACCATGGCGCAAAAAACCACATTTGCAATGGTCCTGACCGCGCCCGGTGTCCTGGAACCGCGCGATATTCCGTTGCCGCAAATCACCGATGACCGGGCCTTGTTGCGCATCGAGGCCTGCGGTATCTGCGGCACCGATTGCGAACAATTCAAGAGCGGTCTTGGCCTGCCGATGCCTCATATTCCGGGCCATGAACCCCTTGGCGTGATCGAGGCGATTGGCGATGCCGCCGCCCTGCGCTGGGGCGTCGATGTGGGCGACCGGGTGGCGGTGGAAACGTTGCTGTCCTGCCATATCTGCAAACGCTGCCTGTCCGGCGAGTATCATCTTTGTGCCAACCGGCAAATCTATTCCACCATTCCCCTGGCCGAGGGGCATGGCTTGTGGGGTGCCTATGCCAATCACATGGTTCTCGATAGCCGCAGCATCTTGCACAGAATGGACAAATCCATCCCGGCCCAGATCGCGGTCATGTACAATCCCCTGGGCGCCGGCTTTCGCTGGGCCGTGGAGCTCTCCCAGACCAAATTCGGCGACAGCATCCTGATCCAGGGACCGGGCCAGCGCGGCCTGGCGGCGGTGATCGCGGCCAAATCGGTGGGCGCCAAAACCATCATCGTGTCCGGCTTGGCGGCGGATCAAAACAAGCTGAACCTGGCCAAGGAATTTGGCGCTACCGACGTTATTGACGTGGAGAACGAAAACCTGCGCGAGAGAATCAGGGAGATCACGGGCGGTGAGGGCGTTAATACGGTGCTGGATGTCTCGCCCGGCCTGGATGGCCCGGTCAATGACGCCATCACCGCCGCGCGGGTCGGCGGCACCGTCGTGCTGGCCGGCGTCAAGGGCTTCAAGCCCATGGCCAGGTTCGTCTCTGACAAGATTGTCTTTAAGGAATTGCGCGTTCTGGGCGCCTTTGGCGTGACTTCGTCGGGCTATGCCAAGGCCATCGACCTGATCCACGGCGGCACTGTGCCGTTGGAGAAGATGCATACCCACGACTTTACCGTCGCCGATGCGGCGTTGGCGATCCGTACCCTGGGGCGGGAAATTCCCGGCGAGGAGTCGATCCATTCCTGCCTGATACCTGAGCATTAGCCAGAGCATTAGAGTATTTCGAGAACCATGAACCTTGCACGACTACAAGAAGCCATCGCCGCCGCCATACCCGAAACGGAATGTCTGATCTTTGGCGGGCGCCGTTACACCTGGGCGCAGTTCAATGATAGGACGCGGCGGCTGGGGGCCTTTCTGCGGCAAAACGGCCTTGGTTTGCACAAAGAGCTGGGGCGGCTGGAAAACTGGCAATCGAGCCAGGATCACGTGGCGATGTATCTTTACAATTGCAACGAATACCTTGAGACGCTTTTAGCCGCCTTTAAGTGCCGCGCCTCCGCCATCAACGTGAACTACCGCTATCAAGATGACGAGCTGGTTTATCTGCTGAAGAACTCCGGCGCCAAGGCAATCGTTTTTCATGCCCGTTTCGCGGTGATGCTGGCAAGCCTGCGGGATCAACTGCCGGACATCCAGGTCTGGATCCAGGTCGCTGACGGCTCGGACGTAACCCTGATGGCGGGCGCTATCGACTATGAGGAGGCCCTGGCCGCCTGTGCGCCGGAACCCATTGATCCCGGTTGTCGCGACGATGATCTGTTCATTATCTATACCGGTGGTACCACGGGCCTACCCAAGGGTGTGTTGTGGCGGCAGACCGATATTTTCTTTGGCTTGATCGCGCAGACGCCGGTCGGCACCAGCCAGGAAAAGACCGTCGCCGATGTCACCCGGCGTGTTTCACAAGGCCGCCTGGGCAAGGCCATGCCTCTGGCGCCGATGATGCATGCTTCGGGTACTTGCATGGCCCTGGGCGCGATGTTTCGCGGCAGCGCCATCGTAATTCAGGAAACCGTGGATCATTTCGACGCCAAGGAAATCGTGCAAACGTTCGAGCGTGAGAGCATCACCCAGGCGACTCTGATTGGCGATGCCTTCGCCGCGCCTCTGCTGGCAGAGATGGACCGAGGCAGCTATGACCTATCCGCCTTTTCCATGATCAATTCCGGCGGCGCGGTGCTTTCGCCGCGCAACAAAAAGCGTTTGCAGGACCACATGCCCCAGATGTTGTTGGTCGATGCGGTGGGCTCGTCCGAGGCGGGCCGGCAGGCGATGAACCTCTCCAAGGGTGGCAAGACTAAATCATCGGTGGATTTCGAGATGGATATCAATGCCTGTGTGATCAGCGCCGACCGCACCCGCATTCTGCAACCGGGCGAAGACGAAACCGGCTGGGTGGCACAGGGCGAACCGGTGGCCATGGGTTATCTAAACGATGCGGAGAAAACCAAGCTTGCTTTCCCGGTGATCGACGGCAAACGTTATGCGGTGCCGGGCGACCGGGCCCGCATGAACGAGGACGGCAGCTATCATTTCCTGGGCCGGGATTCCGTGACTATTAATTCGGGTGGCGAGAAAATCTTCGCCGAGGAAGTGGAACATGCTCTGAAGACACTGTCCGGCATCCTGGATGCCCAGGTTGTCGGCGTGGTGGACGATATCTGGGGGCAGAAGGTGGTCGCCATTGTCTCCAAGACCGGCGAGGCCGAGATCGACGAACAACTGGTTCGCGACCATTGCAAAAGCAAGCTTGCCGACTACAAGGCGCCGAAGAACGTTATTTTCGTCGATGAGTTGTTCCGCGCCGCCAATGGCAAGGCCAGCTATGAATGGGCCCGTGACTTGGCCAATGAAACGCTGGGTACGGCACAGGATGGAGCTGGGTCATGAATTTCGATTTCTCCGAGGAACAACAGCTTCTGCGCGATCAGGCGCGCGGCTTTCTTGACAGTCAAGGCGGCGCTCAACTGGCCCGCGGCATGCTGGATGGCGATGAGGCCTCGGCCACCGACCTGTGGCGCGACATGGCCAAGCTGGGCTGGATGGGCACGGCCATTCCCGAAGAATACGGTGGCGCCGGCGCCGGCGCGTTGGAGCTATGCGTGCTTTCCGAAGAGCTTGGCCGCGCCCTTGCGACGACGGTATTTTCCACCTCGGTCTATCTCGCCACGCCGTTGCTGCTGGCGGCGGGCAGCGAGGCACAAAAGCGTGAATATCTGCCCAGGCTTGCCACGGGTGAAATTTCGGCCACCCTGGCGGTCAGCGAAGGCCCGGCAAATGCAACGCCAAGGAACGTCGCGGTAGCTGCCAAGGACGGCAAGCTGAACGGCGAAAAATATCCCGTTGCCAATGCCGCCGCGGCGGATCTGGCGCTGGTGTTGAGCGCGGAGGCGGGCGGCACGTTCCATATCGTCCCTCTTGCCGGCCCGGATGTTGAGGTGACGCCGATTGCCTCTCTCGATCCCAGCCGGCCGCAAGGCAGGCTGCATTTTCGGAATGCAGCCGCCGAACGCTTGGGCCAGCCCGGCGCGGCTTGGGAATTATTGCGGCGTATATATGATCATGCGGCGGTCTTCTTCGCTTTTGAGCAGGTGGGCGGAGCACAGGTCGCCCTGGATCAGGCCTGTGAGTATGCCCGCGAGCGTTTTGCCTTTGGCCGCGCCATCGGCTCCTACCAAGGCGTTAAGCACAAGCTGGCGGATATGTATGTCGCCGCGACCCTGGCTAAGTCGAACTGCTATTACGCTGCCTGGGCCCTGAGCCATGATGCGCCCGAGCTTCCCCTGGCCGCCGCCGCCGCGCGGGTCAGCGCCACCAAGGCCTTTGACCTCTGCGCGAGCGAAAGTATCCAGGTGCATGGCGGCATGGGCTGCACCTGGGAAACCGATTGTCATCTCTATTACCGCCGCGCCCGCTCGCTGGCCGTCAATATCGGCTCCAACCTGGTTTGGGAGGAAAAACTGGTTCGGGCTCTGGAGGCCAGAGAAGGGGAGGCGGCATAATGGATTTCTCCGATACCTCTGCCGAGGCTGAATTCCGCGCCGAATGCCGCGCCTGGCTGGATGCCAATGCCACTCCGAAGGCGCATCCAAACCAGACCTGGGCCTCGGTTCTGGAAGATAAAACGCGGGACAACATTGTCCGCCTCTGCAAGGAATTTCAGCTCAAGCGCTACGAGGACCGCTGGGCTTGTCTGAACTGGCCACGGGAATATGGCGGGCGGGGCCTTAGCTCAATCGAGCGTGTGATTTACGGCCAGGAAGAATCTCGCTACATCGTGCCGCGCGGTGTCGTCGAAATCGGCCAGGGCATGGCCGGTCCTATCCTGATGAAATTCGCCACGGAAGAGCAAAAGGCCCGCTATCTGGCCCCCATGGCCAAGGGCGAGGAAATCTGGTGTCAGATCTTCAGTGAAAGCGCCGCCGGCTCGGACCTGGCCGGCCTGCGCATGGGGGCGGTGCGGGACGGAGAAGATTGGATTTTCAACGGCGAGAAAATCTGGACTTCCGGCGCGCACTACAGCGACTTCGGCATCATCGTGGTCCGCACGGATCCCGATGTGGCGAAGCATAAGGGCCTGACGTTCTTCTTTATCGACATGAAATCGCCCGGCATTTCCATCGAGCCCATTCGCCAGATCTCGGGCAGCTCTCACTTCAACGCGGTGCGGTTCGATGACGTGCGCGTGCCTGATGCCCAGCGGCTGGGAAAGGTAGGCGACGGCTGGAAGGTCGCGCTGGCCACATTGATGAACGAGCGGGTTTCGGTGGGCGAGGCGCCGGGCCCGGATTTCGAACAGATTTTCGCCTTGGCGCAAACCGTCGAACTGGATGACCGCCCCGCGATCGAGAACCAGGCCGTGCGTTCACGGCTGGCGCAATGGTATTGCGAAACCGCCGGTCTGAAGAATACCAGGATGCGCTCGGTCTCCGCCCTGTCTCGGGGTGAAACGCCGGGGCCGGAAAATTCCATCGCCAAGCTGGTCAGCGCCCGCAAGGCACAGGAGATTGCCCGCTTTGGCAGCGATCTGATGGATCAATGCGGCATCGTCTCGGATCATGATCTGGTTCCCGGCGATGGCCGTTTTCAGCAGTCATATTTGCAGTCGCCGGCCATGCGCGTTGCCGGCGGCACGGATGAAATCCTGCGTAATATCATCGCCGAGCGCGTCCTTGGCCTACCCCAGGATCCGCGCACGGACAAGGGCCTGAGCTTTCGCGATATCCCGACGGGCAAGGAATAGCGAAGCGGCCGCAACGCAGCGATATCTCGAAGTGAACGACAAGATGAAACGGACGGCAGTCGATATGCTGAGTTGATGGATCAAATTCTTCACCGCCCCTCGCCCTCGGCATAACCGATCTCCTGACGGGTGATTTACCTTCCCTTCCGGCCGGATTAGGGTCCATGACATTTCCAAATTGGGAGGATATCGGATGTCTTCATTCTCGCCTGACTTGATTCTTCATGGCGGTAAGATCGCCGTGATGGATGCGGATGGCCGTTTCATTTCGGCCCTCGCTGTGCACAACGGCAGGATTATTGCCACCGGTGGCGACGACGACATCCGCGCGCTCGCTGGCGTTGGCACCGAAATGTTCAATCTCGAGGGGCGGACAGCGATCCCCGGCATCGTTGACAGCCATACTCACCCCGATGGCTATGCGGCGCGGATCGCGAGTTGGGAAATGGTAAGCCCGGACAAGATTGACACCCGGGCAGGCCTTCTTTCACGCATCGCGGAACTGGCCGAGGAGCGGGGACCGGATGACTGGATTGTCTGCTATCGCTTCGACGACGTGAAATCGGGTGGCTATCCGAGCCTGGCCGAGATGGATCAGGCGGCCAAGGGGCGGCCGCTATACATCCAGCGTACCGATGGCCATCTTGGACTGGCCAATAGCCGGGCCTATACGGAGGTAGGCCTTGGAACCGATCCAGCGGATCCACCGTTTGGCAGGTTTGACCGGGACCCTGCGTCGGGTGCGGTCACGGGACTGTGCCGGGAGACTGCCGCGCTTGTCTTTTTGAGCCATATCGAGGCGGCCAACACGCCCGAAATGCTCGCCGATGGGCTCGAGCAGGTCTTCGCCGAATGGCGCGGGTTTGGCGTTACCAGTGTTTACAATTCGCTTTGCGGGCGTAAGTCGATCGAGGCCTATCA
Source organism: Rhodospirillaceae bacterium (assembly GCA_002731375.1). GTDB lineage: Bacteria > Pseudomonadota > Alphaproteobacteria. The sequence goes on from PCBT01000048.1 coordinate 56,400, forward strand.
GATCCTGCGCGCCCAGGGCAGGCTGGAGATGCGTGTCGGCATCATCGTTTCAGGTCGCGAGGAGGGGCTGGTCGAGAGCTTCATACGTGCCGGTTTTCATTCGGGCCTTGGTGACGATTGGTTGCGCGTGATCGGCGCCGAATGGTGCCCGGATTGTTCGACCTCTGGCCGTACGGCAGCCTATTACGAACCCTATGTCGGTGCTCCCATACCTGGCGAGCCCGAGCCCAATACCGGGATGCTGCTATATGAAGCCGCGGATCTTGCGGCGCGGGCGGTCGCGGCGCACAAGGCGGGACTGCAGGTCATGATCGAAGGCGTCGGCGATAGGGGCATAGACTTTGCACTTGATGCCATCGAGGCATGCCTCTTAGCCGCGCCGCGCCATGATCACCGGATGCGGGTTGAGCATTGCTGCTATGTCACGCCGCCTATTCTCGAGCGCCTGAAGCGATTGGGGGTAATTGATAGTTCCGCCACGGGTTTCATGTACGACTTAGGCGGCGCCTATGTGGCCAATCGCGGCCAGGCGGCGATGCAGCACATGTGGCCGCATCGAAGCCTGATCGATGCCGGCGTCCCCGCGCCTGGCCATTCGGACGCAATGGTTTGTCAGGCGAATCCATTCCTAGCACTCTGGTCGATGATCACGCGCCGCTCGGACGATGGCGGGGATTTGGACCAGTGTCAGGCAGTTAGCCGGATCGAAGCCTTGCATGCTTACACCACTCTGGGTGCCTATGCTGGCCGTGAAGAAGCCGTGAAGGGCTCGATCGAGCCGGGCAAGCTTGCGGATATTGTGGTTCTCGACCGGGATTACTTCACATGCCCCGAGGACGAGATACGCGATATCCGTGTGCAGGCCACTGTTTTGGACGGCAGCATCCTGCATCATGAGTAACGGGGTTGAATGACCATTCCGATTGCAGCGTCTCGGCACGCCTCAAATGCAATCAGACAGTTTTTCCGCCGCCATGATCGTGGTCAGGTGAATATTGGCGCAGGGAATGGCAGGCATGATCGAGGCATCGGCGACCCTCAGATTTTTGATGCCAAGGACCCTGCCGGCACTGTCCACACAGGCATCGCGGTCACCTTTGGCGCCCATCCGCACGGTGCCGCAGGCGTGCCAGTTTCCCAGCGCCGTTTCACGGGCGAAAGCCTCTGCCGCATGATCATCGCGCAATAACTCATCTATTCCGTAACCTGAAGACGTGACAACCCGCATGATCGCGTTTCGCGGCAAGACGCCAAGGTCCAAGGCAAAGGCGCCGACTTCCGTCAGGATTTTGTTGTACCAAGTCTTTATACCCAGGCGGCGTGTCCAATCCGTGTAGGCGCCGGCGAATATGGAGAATGATGCCTTTTGAATGGCGTCCGCCGACAGCACCTTGCAGGCAAAGCGGATGCCATAAATCATCCTGGCAAGATCGCGCTCATCGGACAAAAGATTGAACGATACATGGGGTTCGTCCTTGGCATCGGTGGTGCGCAAACGGACCAGGCCACGGGAAAAAGCCTTATCCGGCCCGACCCGAACGACGCCGAACTGATGTCCGACCGCCGTTTGATCAAACCTGTTGCCCAATGACATCTTCATATCCTGGGGCGGACAGCCCGCCATCCGGGAGGAAAAACGGCTATAGACTATGCGACTGTAGCCGAGCGCTTCGTTTCAAGTGCACGCCGAAGCCGACAAGCGGATGATCCTGTAGATTGGCACCGACAGCCGGCAGATCCGCACGAACTTCAATGCCCATCTCGCCTAAATGCACGGCGGGCCCGATCCCTGCGCGCAGTAGGACCGCAGGGGTATGCAGAGCGCCGGCGCAAAGGATGATTTCTCCGCCCTCGAAGCGTTCCTTGCCCCCTGGGGGAGATACCGACACGACAGTTGCCCGTGTGCCGTCGAATTCGATCTGATCCACCTGGGCATCGGTAATGATGTCCAGGTTGGGGCGCCGGCGCACGGCGCTGTCGAGATAGGCGACCGCCGTGGTAATACGCCGGCCATAGACATTGTTCTTTGGAAACGGGAAACAGCCATCACCGAATTCCGCATGGCAATCGTCATGATAAGGCAGGCCCTGCTCTGCCACCGCGTCGCGAAAGGCCAAGGCGAAACCAGCCCAATCTTCCGGGAATGTGCGGCGAATGCCCATGGGGCCATCCTTACCATGTAAGGGGCCGTCGAAGTCCATATCGCGTTCCAGCCGCTTGAAGTATGGCAGGCAATCCTCCCAACCCCAGCCCGCCGCGCCCATGTCCGCCCAGCCATCATAATCGGAGGGCAGGCCCCGGATCGCGACCTGCCCGTTGACGCTCGAGCCGCCGCCCATGACCCTGGCCTGCTCGTAGCGCTGTGCCGTCATGGAGGCTTCAACTTCGCTGGGGGATCTGTTGCCAACGACATCGCGGAAGACTTTCAGCTTCGTCCAGTACCGCGACGGACTGAAATAGTCAGGCAAATGCCCTTCGGCGTTAATGGAATCAGGAATTTCATCGGGTAGCGTGTCGGGCCCGGCTTCGAGCAGCAGTACCGACGCAATGCTGCGCGCGGAGAGGCGGTTGGCAAGAACACAGCCCGACGAGCCGCCGCCAACAATAATATAATCGTAATGCTTCATTACTGGGTTCCGTCGCTACGTACTCAGGGCCGCAGAACACCGCCCTTTGCCAATGGCTGGACCAGCCTTTGGTAGATGCCCAGCCACCCCTTGGTTTCCGTCATTTCGAATTCCGGCAGCGCCTCGCTGCGGGCTTTAAAGGTTGCTGCATCGATGGCTAAATCGATCCTGCGGTTGGCCAGGTCGATAACGACGGGATCGCCGGTTTGAACCAGCGCCAAGGGGCCGCCACGTGCCGCCTCGGGCATCACCTGGCCGACCACGAAGCCGCGGTTAAGCCCCGACAACTGGCCATCCGTGACAACGGCGATTTTGTCCCCTAGGTCGGCCCCCTGCATGGCGGCCACAAACCATGACGCCGAGGCTACGCCCGGGCCGCCGCGCGAGCCGAGACCCCGCAGGACGACGACCTGACCTGGCTCAATGGCGCCGTTACTCAAGGCATCAAGTGCCTCTTCCTGGCTTTCATAAACGTTGGCGGGCCCCCGAAACGCCTCCGCCCGCGCCGGCACGGCGCCAACCTTGACCACGGAGCCATCGGGCGCCAGCGAGCCCTTTAGGATCATCAATGACGGTCCGGGGGAAACGGGTGCCGAAATCGAACCCAGAGGCGTGACCGGGTTGTCCGGAATTTCGGTCAGCAGATCACGTATTGAATCTCCCGAAATTGTCTTTGCCTGGGTATCGAGACGGCTTTCCAGTTGTTTCATGACGGCCGCCGTGCCGCCGGCATTTTCCAGATCGATAATGCTGTTCGGCCCGTTTGGCTTCACCGCGCAGAGTACGGGCACGCGTGGTCCCAACTGGTCAATCAAATCGTAGATGTTGACACCGACGCCGCCCTCTTCGGCGACCGCCTGCAGATGACGCAGGACGTTGATCGAAGTGCTCAGCGCCAGGGCGACGGCCATGGCATTGGCGAATGCACCTGGGGTCATAATCGAAAGGGGGCGAATATCCTGTTCGATCATGGTGACGATACGGGTCCCGGCATCCGCCGCCAGCGCATCCATGCGCGGGCCGATGGCCGCGATGGGGGTCGAGCCGGGCGGCGCCATGCCCAGGGCCTCGGCCATCACGTGCATGCTGTTGGCGGTTCCCATGCCGGCGCAAACTCCGGGCGTGGTGATCGCCGCGTCGCACATGCCGCCCATGGTCTCGATATCAATGGCGCCCGTCGAGACCATGCCGGCGGACTCGAAAACATCCTCGACATCAATGGGTTCGCCCCCGAATTCGCCGCAGCCTTGATAGCCGCACGGCACGATGACAGTTGGAATGTTCAAACGCGCCGCCGCCATCAGATGTGCCGGAGTGGTCTTGTCGCAGGAACTCAGGCAGACCATGCCGTCAAGCAACGGCCCTTCGACGGATACTTCTATGTCGTTCACCAGTAGGTCGCGGGAGGGCAGAATATAGCGCCCCGCGCGTGCCGCGCAGGTGACGAAATCACTGGGGGCGACGGTCCGTACCTCGAACGGCACGCCACCCGCATCGCGGATGGCCTGCTTCACGATCACCGATATATCGTCGAGGTGGCTGAAACAGATCGACAATTCGGAGGATGTATTGACGACGGCTATTTTCGGTTTCAGCAAATCCTCGTCGCTGAGCCCAAGGGCCTTCCATTGTGCGCGCCGCACGGCCCATGCGGTTGTTCCAGGCTCCAGGTTACTACGAAGTTTAGGCAATTTTGCTCCCTCTCTTATGAATGATTGCGCCCTGTTGCAGCAAACGTTCCTGTAGATGCTCGCAGTTGAGGTCCGTCACCCTGACGCTCCCATCGATGGCCATGGCCGCGGCCGTCCCGGCGGCCTGCCCCATGGCCATACAGGGGGCGGCGACACGCAACGAGGCCTGGGCTTCGTGCGAGGCCGAAATACAGCGCCCGGCAATCAGCAAGCCTTCGATTTCGAGGGGGATAAGGCTGCGGAACGGGATCTGATAGTAGCCACCGGGGCGCAGCCAGACCCATCTGGTGGCGCGTCCGGCGCCGTGCTCCTCCAACGGCCAGGAACAACAGGCGATGGCGTCGTCAAAGCGTGCTTCGCCCATGACCTCGTCAACGCTCAGGGAATGCTGCCCGGTAATCCGCCTGGTTTCCCGCACCCCGATGCGCGTACCGCAATCGTCCACGTAACAGTTTTCAAAGCCGGGTACGTGGGCGCGAAAAGCGTCCCGGTACAACATCACTTGCCGCCGGCCCTCAATCTCGGCCCAGGTGACGTCTTCGGTTTCCAGGGTGTTCGGCGGCATGCCGTCCCGCGCCACGCGGGTCACGTTCAAATGCACCGCGCCCGGATGGATTACGAACAAACCTCCCGCTGTCCTTGGCAGCTCGAACCCGGAGGCAACGGCCTGTTCCAGGTATTGACTCAATTCGGGACGTTTCATGGCCGTGACTTTGTCCGTGTTAACGCCGCCAAGGCGGAACATTGGGTTGGGAAACTGAATACTGTCTGGGTCCATTTCAAACCTGGCGCCGGCCAGCGCCGCGATGGTCCCATCCCCCGTGCAATCGATCACCATTTTAGCGCGGCAGGCCCAGCGCCCGTCCTGTCCCTCGAACACCACACCGTCAATCTGGCTGCCGTCCATGATGACGGAGACGGCCCTGGTATGCAGCGCCAGGGTCATATCGGTCTCGGTGACGAGATTGTCCGCTACCATGCGAAGTAAGAATGGATCGTAGACCATGGTCGCCGTTTCCAGCCACCGTATCGGCGCACGCGGGCCTTCAAGAAAGGCCAGCCGCTCGATAATTTCGCTCAGCAGACCGCCAACCGCCGGCACGATGTCATCCTCGGTTACCGTGTATAGGCCGCAAATACTGCCGAGGGTTACGGCTGTCAGGGTGCCGCCCAGAAAGCCGTGGCTTTCGGCCAGCACAACCCTGGCGCCGGTTCGCGCCGCCGCGACGGCGGCACATAGTCCCGCCGAACCGCCGCCTACCACTAATACATCAACGCTTTCGCGGATTGGTGTTTGACGTGCGGGTTCGTGGTACGAGCGCATTTTTTCCGCTTAACTGTTTTCGCGTTGTGGGAAGAGAGCGAAGCCCATCGTTCCACGAACAAGCAAAACTCCTGGCAGTAGTGTTCGGCGGCGGCACTGGCCTGCCCCATTTGGCATAGCCGCGCCACGAAGTTAGAGGTTGGCCTATATTGGAGGCGCCGGCCAAATCCCATTGATTTAGTATGGTTGAAATATTGGGGGCGAACAAGATCGTTTGGGGGGCTCATGTTGTTGTTCTCGCAAAACCAGTGGCATTTTGCAGAAAGCGCTTTTCATGCGCTGACAATCACCGCCTCAAAATCGGTAACTGTCAGATCGAGTCTGAATTACTACACTTAAGGAAGGCGAGCCAGTTCTCACCGAGGATTTTGCGGATACGCGTCTTGCCCCAACCACGTCTCACCATCGCTGCCGTCAGGCTGGGGTACTCCGCTGGACCGTCAAGTCCGATCGGGTTGTTCGGTCGCTTTCAACTGTGATACAGGCTATCCGCGATGCCCTCGCGACAGTACAGCGTGGCAATGCTCTCCTCGCTACGCAAGCCTTCAAGTACGATGTGTATCTTCTCTTTCGACGAATAATGCCTGCGCGTCTTGCGACGAATATCCCGGATCGCTTTCTCAGCCGAGTCTTTCTTGCTGATGGATTTCTGCCCAATGAAAACCCCTCAATATGTCCCAGGGGAGCTGACGTCAGACACTTGCCGGAACTGACCGCCGAGACCCTGCGCAACGGTTGGCTGCATACACGCGATGACGGATATATGGACGACGACAGTTTTGTCTACGTTGTCGACCGAGTCAAAGACATGATTATCTCTGGCGGTGAGAACGTTTATTCGACGGAGGTCTAAAATGCCATCTATCAGCACAATGCCGTGGTCGAATGCGCGGTGATCGGCTTCCTGCATGAAAAATGGAGAGAACAGGTACACGCTATTGCCCGCCTGGCGGAAAGTCAGAAACTTGATGAGGCCGGCATCATCGCCCATTGCCGCGAATGGATAGCCAACTAAAAGTGCCGCCGCAGCGTGACCTTTGAAAGCGACCACCTGCCCCTCTCCGGCGCCGGCAAGATCCTCAAGGCCGAACTGCGCGAAACCTATACGGAAGGGCATGAGAAACAAGTGAATTAGAGCCATCAGACCGCCGCTTGCACCATCAACGCCCAGCAGTTTAACATCAGACCTACATGGGCGAGATCCGATGTAATGAAACAGGCGCAACTGTCCAAAATTTATTAATGAAGGACGGGCTTATGCAAGCCTGCGTGGACTGCCTTGTTCGGAAGCAAAAAGGTATATGAGCGTGAATGGGAGTTATCTGAGATACTTGGGAGAAAACGCATATGCATGATTTGGTGATCAAGAACGCATGTATTATCGATGGTCTGGGTAGTCCAAGCATCAATGGTGAGTTGGCTGTCAAGGACGGACGCATCGCTGAAGTCGGGCACTCGGTCGGCGATAGCCACGAAGTGGTAGATGCAGGTGGTTTAAGCCTGTCGCCCGGCATCGTCGATCTACATACGCATTTCGACGCGCAGCTTACCTGGGACCCTTATGCAACTCCGTCGAATCGGTTAGGTGTGACTTCCGTGGTCATCGGCAATTGCGGTTTCACAATCGCGCCGTGTAAACCAGAACACCGTGAGCGGACGTTGAAGAACCTAACCCATGTCGAAGGTATGTCGTTAGAAGCGATGCAGGCAGGGATCAACTGGGACTTCGAGACGTTTCCGGATTACTTGAATTCGCTTGAATCCCGGGGAATGGTGCCAAATGTTGCAGCGTTTTGTGGGCATTCCTCTGTACGTACCTGGGTCCTCGGTGATGAAGCATCGGATCGTGCCGCAACCGAAACAGAAGTAGCGGAGATGAAGACCTTAGTACTGAAAGCGCTTGAAGCAGGCGCGTGTGGTTTTGCAACTTCAACTTTGGAGCAGCATAATGGCGAAGCTGGAATTCCCATGCCGTCTCGACTTGCCGATGAACATGAAATGCTGGAACTGACCGGCGCCTTGGGTGATGCTGGGAGCGGTATTTTTATGCTGACCAAGGGCATGACCACTACAGTGCCTTGGCTCGAAGAGGTTGCCGCAAAGAATGGACGCCCAGTCATGATCGCTGCGATGTTTGTCGATCCTGGTGATCCGGACCGGGTGTTCCGTGAAATCGATCAGATAGGGGAGGCCCGCAATCGGGGGCGGGAGCTTTGGTCACAGGTCGGCTGTTTTCCTTTGGGCATGGAATTCACTTTGGAACATCCGTATCCGTTGGAGGCGCTGATTGGCTGGCGTCCGGCAATTGAGGCCGAGGGCACAGAAGCCTATAAGACAGTTCTAGCGGATGCTTCCTTCCGTCAAAGCCTGAAGGACGAGATGAAGACGACGGGTGTGCCGAACCGTTTCTCCTCGAACAACTGGGATCATATGACTATCATGTCAGCGCATAAGCCTGTTCATCGTGACCTCATTGGCAAGAAGGTTGGCTCTCTAGCGCGCGAGGCAGGCGAGGATCCTTGGGATTGGTTTCTTGATTTTGGTCTTGCCGACGATCTCAAATCCATGTTTGATTGCCGCCTTTTCAATGTTGACGAGGACCGGGTCGTCGAGTTACTTCGTAACCCCGCCGCCGCGATTACCCTGTCCGACGCTGGGGCGCATCTTTCTTTCCTATGCGATGCTGGGTTCGGCTTACACCTGCTGGGACACTGGGTCCGAGACCGAGGCGAAATGTCAGTAGAATACGCGATACAGGCGCTAACTTCGCGTGCCGCTGACATCTGCCGGATCAAGGACCGGGGCCGTTTGGTGCCGGGAGCATGGGCAGACCTGATGCTGTTCGATCCTAAGACCGTAGGCCGCGGTGAAAAACGCAGGGTAAGCGACTTGCCGGCTGGCGCAGCCCGTGTCGACACTCCAGCGATTGGGTTGCATGGCGTCTGGGTCAACGGGGTACGGACAGTAGACAATCAGGGGGACAACCTCAGGGACTGCGGTACGCCAGGACATTTGTTGCGGGACTTTGCTGACGCTTTATAAAAATGCGTGGAAGGCGTATCTTGCGGGCGACCATCAGGAATATTTTCAACTGGCGAAGCGGGTTGCTCGACAGGGGAATGCGGTGCGGCACGGTCGAGACCTATCTGCAAGACATCCTTCACATTGACAGGCCGACCCGCGAGGCTCTGCACGCGGTTTGCCTGGATTGAAGGCTGGCGCCGTCAATCACCTCTTGCAAAATTTTTGGGATTCGCGCGACGCCGGGTGCCAAGCTGTTCTTCTCCATTCTATTATGTAAAGTTGGCAAATAAGTAATAAATTTGCCATCAGAGGAAACGGCAAATGGATCCTATGACCCCCAGGCCAGTGTCACCGGGGGTACGCGGGTATTCCTATGGTGTGTCCTTTGGGGAGTTTCAGGTCGGGGCCCACCAGTGGCATCTAGGTGCGGTTACATTAGGTTTCCTTTAACGGTAGCTATTGGCATTCTTCGAGGGTCACGCCACAAATCCATAGTTTCCGTTAAAGGCCCAACATTGAGCCTGACCCCGATTTTTCACGACCGTCAAAGATGACCCATCTCGAGCATCGCAAGCTTTGAAGTCACTCCTCGTCGCCGTCCAACGTGCAGCAGACCGCCAACGCGAGTTCCACATCGTTGTACGGGTGGCTCAACAGGTTACTTGCGAGGTCGGATAAACGGCCATTCGCCGATTGGGCTTGTTCATTGATCAGGGCAAGAAAAACTGCGCCACCTATATCGACGATCGAAAAAACAGATCATGATCCCAATCCGGCAAATTCTTTCTAAGTGGATGCCTCGCTGTTGCGCAAGGCTTCGGGGAAAACCTCTTCCAACACGTCAAGGTCGTCCTTGGTGCCGGCGCTAATACGGATACAGCGATCTTGTGGCGGCACGCCGGGCATGCGGACGAAGATGCCCCGCGTAACCAGATTGGCTAAAACCCGTCGCGCGTAATCCCCATCGCGCCCACAATCGATTGCCACGAAATTGGAGGCTGATGGCAGCGCCTCCAATCCATTATCCTTTGCGATGGAGGCTATGCGGTTGCGGGCCGCGGCGACCTGTTGGACGACCCTTTTCGCATATTGTTGATCAGCCAAGGCGGCTAGCGCACCGGCCTGGGCAATCCGGCTGACGCCAAAATGATTGCGCAGTTTGTCGAAGCTCTGGATCAATTCGGCCTCGCCAATGGCATAGCCGATGCGGCAGCCAGCTAGGCCGTAAGCCTTAGAAAACGTTCGGAAGCGCAACACTTTATCACAGAAAACATCCAGCGGCGGCGCCGTACCAGCGGGCGCAAATTCAAGATAGGCTTCATCAAGGCACAAAATGACGCCTTCGGGTACTGCGTCAATCATGCACTGAATGGTTTTTGCATCCCACCATGATCCCATGGGGTTATCGGGGTTCGCCAGATAAATCAGCCGCGCATTCTCGGCGATGGCTAAATCGATTAACGCCTCCGGGTCTTCATGATCGTCCCGGTAAGGGATGGTCGTGATGCGCCCGCCACATGTAGAGACCTGATAATTGAAGGTGGGATAGGCGCCCAAGGATGTGGCAACCGCAGTTCCTGGCTCTATAAACAGGCGTGCGGTGTAGCCGAACAACCCATCAATACCTTCGCCGACAACGATATTGTCAGCTGGAATATTGTAGTGTGCGGCGAGGGCCGCTTTGATCTCGAAATTCTCTGGATCCCCATAACACCAGGATTCTACCGCCGCCTGAGCCATCGCCGCAATGGCTTTGGGCGATGGTCCGAAGACGCATTCATTGGCCCCGATACGGGCAAGAAACGGTGTCCCTCGCGCCCGCTCCTGGGCTTCCGGCCCAATAAAGGGCACGGTGGACGGCAAATTCGCGGCGACGGCAGTAAAGGTATATGGAGCCATGGCATTGTCCTTCGACTGCAAACCGCACGGCGCCGAACGCACAACGGGCTGCTTGTCAAAAATTTATCGAATCTTCAACCGACTTTTTCCAGATGATCTTCAATTCAGGTACAAACGTAGACAGTTTTATCATAGAGGGAAAGAATTTAGCTCTGCGGCTACTCGATAGTCCCTATTTGATGATTTGGCTTCTCTCCCTAGCTGACACGTCATATTTTTTTCTACCTAGGTGCACCTCACCCATACTTTTCACTTCGCTATCAGTTTTCTCGGCCTATACCGGAACCGGCCTCCGCCGCAGGTCATCAATCAAGGTAAAAATTTGGGAACGTAGCAAGATGGATCAGACAACGCGGACCCACGCCCTACTATCAGCCGTGCACGGCGGCTTTTCCAGGCTTTGGGGTGTCTGGCTAGACTTCCGCTTTCGATACTGTGGACACCCTGCCTACCGGCATCTAGACGCTATGCAATAGGAAATCCTGATAGTCTGTTCATGGCGGATATTATTGAATAAGTCTTTTGTCGAGGCCGGTGGAAAATCTCAGTCTCACTGGAGCCCGGTTTGATAAAGGTTTGCGGAAGCGGACTCAAACTCCACGTCAACAGCAGGCGCAATTTGGCAAATCGTGAAGTGTGGTAAGTCAGACTTGATCCGACAGGTGCCGATTTTTCCGGCGGCCAACAACCGGAACCATTTCCAAGATTAACCGTGACTGCTGGACTAAGTCCAGCATTTGCAAATACTATAATTGGTCCAAAATATCGGGGAGTTGGCTAGTCATCTACAGTATGGCTTGGACAGGGGTTTGGGGCAATGGGATGGACCTGCTTGTGGAGCATACGTTCTATACCGCGCTAATGATCGGGTTGCTGGGCTCGACACATTGTATCGGCATGTGTGGCGGCATCTTGGGGGCGCTGAATGCCGGCCTGGCGCAATTCCGGCAGCGGTCAGCCCTGTCCCTGGCGTTGCTTCATCTTGGCTACAACGTTGGACGCATCTCTAGCTACGCCGTCGCGGGCACGGCAGCCGGCTTGATCGGCGCCCAGGCGAACAAATTGGATCTGAGTGCGACAATCTCGGTCGGCAACCTGATTGCCGGGCTTTTCATGATAGCCCTGGGGCTCTATCTCGCCGGTTGGTGGCAGGCCATTGCTTCGCTAGAAAAAGCAGGCGCGCAGGTCTGGCGGCTTATCAAACCTATTGGCCGGCGTTTTTTCCCCGTCAAGACGCCGGTGGACGCCTTCGGACTGGGGCTGATTTGGGGCTGGTTGCCATGCGGCCTGGTTTATTCTGCGCTGACGCTGTCGATGATGTCGGCCACACCATTTCAAGGGGCACTGACCATGCTAGGCTTTGGCATCGGTACCTTGCCCGCGCTGCTGGCTCTGGGCATCGCCGCAGGGCATCTTGGATCAATTGCCCGCCACCCCGTGACGCGTCAGGTGGCGGGCGTCGGCATTATCCTATTCGGAATCTATTCCTGCCTGAACGCATTCAAAGGCGGTGGCCACGGTCATTCTGCCGGCCAGCACCAGGACATCGGGAATTATTTTGGTGTGCCCAGCCTTCTCAATACTTTCGGATTGGCCTGATCTAAGCTCGCCGATAGGCTCAGCGAACCTGTACTTGCCATGGATCGGGCTGAATTCCACACCACCAGGAGGCTGCTCGCCGACATCGCCACGGCGGCGAACAGTGGATTGAGATACCCGCTCACGGCCAGCGGGATCGCCACCGCATTGTAAAGCAGGGCCCATCCAAGATTCTGCCGCACCCGACGCCGGATGATGTCGATCAACTCAAATGCGCTGAATATCCGCTCCAGTCTTTCACCGGGGATGACCACATCCGCCGCCTCCGCTGCCAGAGAGGTGGGGGCACCGAAAGCAATACCCAGATCGGCGGCGGCAAGGGCCGGGGCATCATTACTGCCGTCGCCGATCATAGCCACGGTCCCTTCCGATTTGAGACCTCGGATGACTGCTGCCTTGGCCTCGGGTGGCACACCGGCAAAGACCTGATCGACCCGCTCTTCGTAGCCGCTCGAATGCGCCGCGCCGGTCAGCAACACTACGCGGCTATTTTGCCTGAGGGCATCGACGACCCGTTCCCATTGCGGGCGGGATTGGTCCCGGGTGACGATAGCGCCTCGCAGCCGACCCTCCCAGCCGACGTAGGAGACCACTCCGTCACCCGGCGCCACGCGTACAGCGAACGCCGTCAAATGGCCGGGTATTTCCCAGCCCAGGAAAGCAAACAGGGCCTTTCCGCCAACCGCGACCCGTCGACCATCGACGCGCGCCACCGCCCCCCAGCCTGGATAGAATTTGAGATCGATTGCGTTCTGTCGAGAATCCAAGCGCGCGATCGCTTCGGCGATTGGGTGTGGCGAGAGACGTTCGACTGCAGCGGCGTATCCGGCCATCTCTGGCGGACCTTCAAGCTCGGTCACCGCCATGTCGCCAGTTGACAGGATGCCCGTCTTGTCGATCGCGATGATGTCGGGCCGAGGGATTTTTTCGAAGGCCGCGGCGCTGGTAATGATAATGCCTTGACGCAAGGCCGTGCCCACGCCGACCGCCGTCGTCAGCGGAATAGCCAAGCCAAAGGTGCAGGGACAAGAGACGATGAGCGTTGCCAATCCGGCTAACAACGCTGCTCCCGGGGGGGCGCCGTCGAGGATGAACCAAAAAGTGACGCCAGCAGCCAGTCCCAGAACCAACGGTACGAATAGCCGGGCGGCCCGGTCGGCCAAACCCTGGACGCCAGTGGCCGAACTTTGGACGCTCCAAAGAATCCGGGCGAGGACATCCATCTGACTTTGGACCTTGGGGCCGACCATGATTTCCAACTCGCCCTCCTTGACGATGGACCCACCGAGGACGGTTTCGCCCGCTCCGCGCGTGATCGGAAAGGGTTCTCCGGTCAGAAACGATTCATCGATCCCGCCGATTCCGGCGACAATGGTTCCGTCCACGGGAATGGTTTCCCACTGCCCGACGGCAATGCGGTCGTCCGGCTGAAGCTCATCGGTCGACACACTTCTGTATCGGCCCTTACGTTGGACTCGCGCCCGAGGGGTCCAGGCGGTCATGATGTTGGTCAGTTCACCCGTGGCGTGGGCTTTTGCCTGATGCTCGTTATAGCGGCCAATCGTTACCACTGCCACGATTACCGAGGCCACATCGAAATAGAGATCGAGTGATTCGGAGAAAAATTGGCCGATGCTGTAGCCATAGGCCGCCAGAATGGCAATCGCTAGAAGATTGTCCATGTTCAAGGCCCGTGCCCTGAGGCCGATCCACGCCCCTCGTAAGATTGGGGCGCCGACGTAAAAGATGAGCCCCGTGGTAAGGATGAGCATGACGTAGGGGACGACGTCGAATGCCAGCCAACCGACCGCTTCCAGATCGCGAGCACTGATAAGGCCCAGGTGGATGGGGTAGTAAAAGGCAAGATAGAGCATCATCACCACGGCGGCGAAACAGGTCCCTATGAGAAGCCGGAGCAGGGTTTTCCGGTCATCGTAAAATGCCGCGCCGTCGGAGCACAGACGGGCGCGGTAGCCGCTACCGCTCAGGGCTGCGGGTAAATCGTCTTCGCCAATAATACTGGCATTGAAGACAATCCTGGCGGTTGAGGTGGCATAGTTCGCCGTTGCAGAATAGATCCCCTCGATCCGCGATGCCGTGCGCTCGATCAGGAGTTCGCATGAGGCGCAATGCATCCCATCAATTCTGAGAAATGCTTCTGCGCCCTGGGGGTCCGCTCCGTACTCTGGTTTTTGGTCCGCCGGCTTCCCGGTCACGGCAGCTTCGCCAAAGCATCGGTACACCTCCCGGCAGCCGAGACAACAAAAAACATGGCCTGCAGCCCGGATTGGCGGCGCCGGCAAGGGTAACCCGCAGAGCTTACAGTCCATCGAAAACCTCGATTAGCTCAATATTCGCCTAAACAGTAAACAATAATTGCGCATTAGAGGCGTTAAAAAAAGATTTTATACAAAGTATACCATAAATAAGATACTATACTTTCAAGTGACGGAAAAAACAGGCTGCGACAATCGGTTCGTCAACCAGAACTGTTGTTGTCATCACAAGGGGTGTCGGTAATGCTTGATTCTCTTTTCCAGAACGCGTCGGGAGCATATTTCTTCATGCTCTGTCTTCAAATTCCTTTCCTTGTCGTGTTTCTTTACATTATCTATCGCAAGGGTTTCGCAAATCCCGATCCGAGCGATGCCGACCAGCGCAAGCTTTCACGTGTGGACGGGCTTTGGGTCACATTCGTCATCATCCTGTTCCTTGGGATCAATATCGCTAGCATCGAGTACATGCCGCCGATATCATCGGCGCGAGCTGTGTCGACACAGCAAAACATTCGAGATGTCGATGTAACAGCGGAATCCTGGTCCTATGAGATGTCGGCGCGGGAATTCGAGGTTGGACAGGCGGTCCGTTTCTCGGCCAAAAGCGCCGACACAATGCACAGTTTCGCCATCTACCACCCGGATGGCAGAATGTTGTTCACGATGATGCTGATGCCGGGATTGGAGACGCCCGCCTCGATCGTTCATACGTTCACGGAACCGGGCATCTACAAGGTCCGCTGTTTGGAGTATTGCGGCGCCGCTCACCACGAGATGCGGGATGAGATCGTTGTCAAGTAGAGCAGCCAATAAGCAAGTCAAGGATGGAGGGTAAGAAAATGGTAACTGCGACGAATATTGTCCAACGCATCCCTCTTTTGGGCAAGATGTTCAGTGTCGACACGAGCACGGGGTTGGAGGAGATCAATGCTTGGCCAAGCCTGATGGTCTTGACCTCGTTTGTCTGGCTCGCAGTCGCCGGGCTTTTGGGCGTGGCGCTACCGCTCACCCAGCTGTTGGGACTTGACAGCGCTTTGTACTATACCGCGCTTACCGCGCACGGCGCGGCGCTGGCCTTTCCCTTCTTGTTCCAACTAATGATCGGTGTGTCCCTGCATCGGACGGCCGGCTGTCTGGGCAGACCGGTTACCGGTTGGCTTCCAGCCTTGATCTATATCTTCATGAACGTTGGCTCTGTTCTTCTGACGCTCGCCATTTTGGGTGGGCTTAAGATCAGTTATGCCCTGATGTATCCGCTGCCCATCGTCGGTGTGCAGACCGGTCAATGGAGCATGGACGTGGTCATCCTCGGCTTTACCGGCATAGCGCTAGTCATCACTACGGTCATCGTATTGTATCCCGTACAGGTATTGTGGATGTTGTTCTTTGGCAGGGAGCGCGAGGATCTAGTGCTGGAACGGCGCACGCTCAGGGACCCCGGCATGCTGGGAATGGCGATGGCGGTGTTGGTGCTTCTGGTTGCCGGAATACCCATTCTTATTATCGCGGGGCTCATTCTACTCGGTTTGTATGGGGTCATTCCCTTGACCGCCATCGCTTGGGCGACAGAACCAGTGGTCTTCCAATTCGCCTTCTTCATTTTTGCCCACAATCTGATGGAAGCCATGGCGATCATGATTGTCGCCGCGGTTTATGCGACATTACCGCTTTATCTCGCCGATGGCACCCGCAAGCTGTTTAGCGACCGCCTGGCTAAGTTGGCGCTCTGGATATTGCTTGTCGCCTCCCTGACTTCGTTTTTCCACCACTTCTTCACCATGTTTCCTGCCATGCCCTCGGCGCTCGCCTATCACGGCAACATCATGAGCTGGGCCACTGGGATCGGCGGCGCGTTGACGATTTTCACCATTCTCGCGACGATCTGGAAACACGGCCTGAAGCCCGAACCCGGTACTATGGCTTTGCTCATGGGCTTCGCGCTTTACATCCTGGATGGCGTCAGCGCTGTCGTTACATCAAATGTGGCCTGGTCTTTCCAGATCCATGGAACGATGTGGCAGGCTGGCCATACTATGGGCGTCCTGGTCGCTATCACGTTGATGTGGATGGGCGTTTTCTACCATCATTATCCCGTTATCACGGGCCGCAGACTTAACCGTGTAAAGGGTAATTGGTTCGTCGTTCTTTATAGCATCGGAGCGGCTGGGGCATTTTACTCGTTTTTGGCGGCGGGCGTGGCCGGCATGCCCCGACGTTTCGCAGCGTGGGATCAGGAAGGCTGGATGGTGTACGGCAACTTGGTCCTGATCTTCGGACTCCTGATCGCCGCGGGTCTGGTGGTCTTTGCCTGGGACCTGCTGAATTCCCGGGAGATCGAGACTTCTCCGGGTGAGCAAACGGTGGCAGCGGAGTAACGGGCCGCTGGGCGGACGGTGACGATTGCCACGGCACGCTTGGCGAGCGCGCGGCTTCGGCGGCGCCGGCCGGGTTGGTATAGGGAATCCGGGTTCCAGGTTCGCGGAATAAGGTAGCCTGATGAACGCTGCAAGCCGGCTCTTTTCTATCTTCAAGCTCCGCATTGGTATGGTCATCACCCTGAGTGCGCTTGCCGGCTTGGCCGTGGCGCCGGGTCCTGCGCCGACGGCGTGGCAGGTGCTGGTGCTGGCATGCGCGGTGCTGGTATCGGCTGCCAGCTCAGGTGCCTTCAACCAGTATTACGAGCGCGACCTCGACGCCCGTATGTCGCGTACCCGCGACCGCCCCTTCGTGACCGGTGCGGCCCGTCCTGGGGCGGCGTGGCTGGTCGTGATCTGGGGACTGCTCGGGCTTTCGGTGCTGGCAGCGGCCTTGGCCATTAACCTCTGGGTGGCGCTTTACATCTTCCTCGGCTCCTTTACCTATGCCGTGATCTATACCGTCTGGCTCAAGCGACGGACCTGGCTCAACATCGTCTTCGGCGGCTTTTCCGGCAGCTTTGCCGTGTTGGCCGGGGCGGCAGTGATGGGGCCAGAGCCGGCCGGGGCGCCGTTGGCCCTGGCGGTCGCGCTGTTCTTCTGGACGCCACCTCATTTCTGGAGCCTGGCGGCGGCCCTCAAGGTAGACTACCAGGCGGCGGGCGTGCCCATGCTGCCGGTGGTGGTAGGACCAGAGCGCGCCGGCCGCATCATCCTGGCTAGCACGGTGCTGCTGGTGACGGTCTCGCTGGTGCCGGTATTGTTTGGGCTGGGTGCGATCTACCTTATCGGGACAGTGGCCGGCGGTGCCTACTTCCTGTGGCGTAGCGTAGAGCTGGCCCGCGATCCGACGCCTCGGCGCGCCATGGTTAACTTCTTTGCCTCGCTGGTGCAACTCAGCCTGATGCTAGCGGCAGCGATGCTCGACGGCTGGCTTTGAATTCCGGGTGTGATCTGCCATGAATTGCGCTGCCCGAATGCCGCTGCTGGCGGATCCACTAGCGTAGGCTACCGCCCGACGTCAAAGCGGAATTCCAGGATTTGCAGTGAGTAGCCAATGGCGCCGCGCTTTATGCGGTGTTCTTGGAGCAACGCATCCAGCACCATGCGAGTTTTCTCGCTGCGACGCAGACTTTTGCCAACGATACCACGCGGGAGTTGCTGCACAGTGCCGGCTTATTGATCCCGCAGGCTGGCGTCTCCGATCTGGTGCGCGACGGTGTTGCTGCGTGGCATTTGAAGGAGATGATCGTGGCGCAGGCCACCGCCTTGGGCTTTCAGGACGGATTCGTCTTTATCGGCATCAGCCTGATGATCCCGTTTGTCCCCTTGATCTTTATGTCGCAGAGAGCCAAGACTTAGCCATAAGAGAGATCCGAGGTAAGAAATCACGAACCGGCCGTGGCCTGACCCCTGATCTCAGAGCGGCAAGGCATGAAGATTTCAAGCGTTGTTTCATCATCGGCGCCCGTTAGCTTGGAATAGCCCACCACATTGGCGGCCAATATGGCGGCAAGTCGGGGTTCAACGGACAAGCGCTCCATTCGCCAGAAATCTCAGTCGACTGTGTGGGAAAATCTAGATGCTGGGATGGCGACTTTTGGCACAGCTCGAGGATCAACCGGATTTTGGCCTAATCTGCACGGCTTCCTGAGCGATACCATTGGGTTGATCGATGTTGGCCTGATGCCGTCTGATCCTGGTTCATGAAAAGGCTTGATCAGCCGGATCAGGCGTCAATTTCCATGTTGGACTTTGGCACTGTGATGCAGGCAAGACAGGAGCCGTCTTCCGGGGGTGAACCTGGTTCACTGACATATTCGACTTCGCCCTGCTTGATCGCAGTGACGCAGGAGCCACAATTCCCTGCCCGGCAACCAGAATTGATAGCGTTGACCCCATTGCACTCTGCAAGCTCAAGCAGCGATCCGGTCTCGGGTGTCCAGGTGATCTTTTTGTTGGACCGGGCAAAATTAACCTCGTAAGAGACATCCGGCGCTGCACCATCAGCCTTCTGTTCATCCTTGGTCTTCTTGACCGAAGCCGGGCCGAAGGCTTCAAAGTGAATGTTCTTTTCAGGAACACCCCATTCCCCCAAGTCACCCACAATGGAGTTCATCATGGGCGGCGGGCCACAGAGATAAAAATCGTAGTTGTTCGAATCCAACAGTTCCTTGAACAGCGGCACGCCAACACGGCCTGCATGCTGGTAGTCCTCACCTCCCACATCGTCTTCTGCCGGGTTGGAATAGCAGACATGTAGATGCACGTTGATGTTTTCACGGGCAATCTGGTTCAGGTGATCCTTGAAGGCATGGTCCTTGCCACTGACGATGCCATAGAAGAAATGGGTTTCGCGCTGTGATCCGGTTGCGACAATGGCATTGAGCATGGACAGGACCGGCGTCAGACCAACACCGCCGCCGATCAAGACAACCGGGTTGTGGGACGACATATCCAGATAGAAATGGCCAGACGGGGCCATCACATCCAGGATGTCGCCTTCTTCCATATGGTCAAGGAAATAATTGGATGACAGGCCTGGTGGCAATTCGGGCTGGTCCCTGGGGGGAGGCACGCGCTTGATGGAGACCCTATAATAATCCGGATGGTTGGGACTGTCCGACAGGGAATAGCAGCGAACGATGTTTTTAGTTTGGCCCGGTACCGGCAAGTTGAAGGTCAGGAACTGACCAGGTTCAAAGGGTGGCAGGTTCTTTCGGTCATGGGGGGTGAGATAGAACGAACATACGCCGTCAGCTTCAATTTGTTTGCGCTGGATTTCGAACTTCCTAGAGCCGTTCCAGGAAAGGTCCGTTTTCTCCCTTTCCATGCGGCGGCGATCGGCAATCAGATCGATTTGCGCCCGCAGCAGATTCTGCTGGTGTTCATGGGTTTTCCGCGCCAGCAGGGTGCGACGGTTGTACATCAGGGCCCAGCTGCCCGTGCAGACAGTGACCACACCAAGAAAGGTGATCGCAGCCAGATCAATCAGAACATCCATGTCACTTGCTCCTCTCCTGCCGTGTCATTCGCCAGACCAGCATCAGAATTTCCGCCGGACTTCAAACCGCACACCCATGAGATCATCGGCTTCACTGCGGAAACCGGCCATGACATCGCCGCGTAATATCCAGACCTTGCTGATGGGTTGTTGATAGCGCAAACCAATGCCGAGCTGGTCATCGGCGGCCGCCCTGCCCGTTTCATTTTCGTCTCCACGGATTTTGAACCCGGCGACCTCTGCCACAATCTGGCGATCCAGACCAAACAGATAGTTGATGCCGACCGCACCGCCGAAGGTGTCATGGCCCGTGTCATCTAATTTCGGATATCCGGTCAGGCCGTCTGTTTCAAAATTGATGCCGGTGTTTTTCAAAATTCCACCATTATCACGGGCAGCAGATTGCGGCCGGTCAAATCCGGCAAAGAAATTGAAATAGGGAATGTAAGTGGAAGGCTTCGACGTGATCAGAGAGTTTTCCAGCAGCACAATCACACCATCAGCTGTCTGCTGGGCGTTGTTTTCGCGGTTTTGGCCAAAGCTCCAGATCACGCGGGCACTGTTAGACATGAAAGCCCCAAACCGCCGGCTGTGGGCCAGAGTCAAGTTGTGGAAGTCAAATTCGTCCAAATTGTTGCGGCCATCCAGATGGGCATAACCTACCTCCCAGTAGCCCTGGTTGGCTTCGACAAAGGTAGCGGCGCCGTAGATATCCACATTGTGATCGGCCTGCTCGCCATTGCCATCTGTTATGGCGGGCGATGTCACCTTGTCAAAACCGGCAAAAAAGGTGAAGTCCATGTTGGAGATATCCAGGGCCTTGCTGTTGCGGGCCGGAATGGTGAAGGCCGCACCGATGAAAGCATCTTCCAGCCAGACGCCATTCTGGAACAGCAAAGGCATCAGGCC
>PCBT01000049.1 GCA_002731375.1 Rhodospirillaceae bacterium
CCGCCGTGGCCGACGACCTGCCCCTCGCCATCGTCGCCGAGGGAGCGGAGCCGCAGCCAGGCCATTGGCCGGAGGTCACCAACCCAACACCGGTCGAGCAAATGACGGCACATGCGGGCAACGGCTATCAAATGCGCGATGCCGCATTATTGGAACGGCGCGGCGATTACCTCCCGGAATACCGCACGCTGATCACGAAAACGCCCAGCGCGGCGGAGTAGCCCGCCGCCGTCCTTGTTCAAGCAAGCGCAAGAAAAACAGGAATATGGCCGTGGCGCTGCTGGTGATGCTGATTTTCACGCTCTAGAAAACGGTATTGGGACATTACCAGCGCTGATCTCTTTCAGGTAAGCATTTCCTGGACGGTAATGGTCCGGTCCTCACGGGCCGCTGTTTCGACGGCAAGCGTGGCGGCCAGGGTCATCATTGCATCGCGCGCCGTCACGATTGGAATTTCACCGCCTGAGACGACGGCCAGAAAATGCTCAATCTGGTTTCGATAGGTGCGCGATCCGTCAAGCTCTATACGCTGGCGCGATAGCGGATCCTGCCAGGCCATGTCCACGCCATCATGGCGCCACAGGTCCATGCTGGGTACCGCCAATGACCCATTCCGGCCAGCAAAAAAATAGCAATCACCCGGTTGATACGGGAAATACAAGGCTTGCCCCGAGGTCACTTCCCAGGTGTAGGGCGAGGCCACGGCATCACTCATTAAAAAGCTGCCGAGCACACCATTTTCGAAGCGCAACGCAATGCTGACCGTATCCTCGACGTCAAAGCCACGGGCGGCATTGGAGGTAAAGGCGCGAACGCTGGCTATTTCGCCGACGATAAAGCGCAGACAATCGATTTCATGGATAAGATTGA
Source organism: Rhodospirillaceae bacterium (assembly GCA_002731375.1). GTDB lineage: Bacteria > Pseudomonadota > Alphaproteobacteria. The sequence goes on from PCBT01000049.1 coordinate 871, forward strand.
TCAGTATCGGGCCGCCACCGGGGGAACGCCGCCATTCAACCTTGAAATAGTCGTCTGGCTTATCCGCCAGCCACATGCCGTTAACCGCGACAAGCTCGCCCAAGGCGCCTGCCTCCACAAGACGCCGCGCCTCGCGGACGTCGGGACTATGACGGCGGTGATGACCGACGAGGATTGGAATTTCGGACCGCTCGCTCAATTCCACAAGCTCACGGGCGGATTGGACTGTGTCCGCGATGGGTTTTTCGACCAGGCAGGGTATGCCCCTGGATAGACAGGCACGCCCAGCCGTGACATGAAGCTTGTTCGGAACGGCGACGATCGCGCCATCGGGATTGGTCTCGTCGAGCATTCGTTCAAAGTCGGAGAAATATGGCGCGCGAATTTCTTTCGCGTATGGGCCGGTTTCCGGCGAAATATCAGCTAGGCCGGCGAGGTCGGCCCCTGGATGCTCCCGAATCAATGTGCAATGTTCGCGTCCTATAAGGCCCGCGCCGATCACCACCAGTCGCAACACCGCCTACCTCCATCCAAAGTCTCGGTTCGACGCCAAAAAACTCGCCGATACCCTACATACCCAACACCAGTTTCGCCATGATATTGCGCTGAATTTCATTGGAGCCACCATATATGCTGCCGGCCCGGTCATTCAGATAGCGCGCCGTGATGGACATCTCATCCCGCTGGCCAAGAGGTTCCAGGTTAGCGCCCGCCAGGCGCTCTACCGGTTGGTGCGGCGCCGCGTAATAGCCGATGGCCCGCATGGCCAACTCACTGATAGCCATCTGGACCTCAGTCGAGCGGGTCTTCAGCATAGACGAAGCAGGACCGGGACTGCCGCGTTTGGCAATCTCGGCCATGGTGCGCATCTCGGTGAACTCCACCGTCGTCAGCTCGATCTCCAACGCCGCCAGATCGGCGGCGAAACCAGGTTCTTCCAGCAGGCTACAGCCATCGCTTTGCCGCCGCGCCGCCGCCAGACGCCGTGCCTCGTCCAGTCGGGTCCGCTGCCTGGCTGCCCGGGCATCGCCGCCCCGTTCGAATTCCAGCAGATACTTGGCAACGGTCCAACCTTCGTTCTCGGCCCCGAGCCTGTTCTCCTGGGGCACCCNCACATCCTCAAAAAANACCTGATTGAATTCATGGTCGCCGCCCAGAATATGAATNGGTTCCACCGTGAGGCCGGGGGTATCCATTTCCAACAGCAGAAAAGTGATGCCAGCCTGGGGTTTGCCGTCGGTCTTGGTGCGGACCAGGCAGAACATGCGGTCGGCGTAATGGGCCGACGTGGTCCAAATTTTGGAGCCATTGATGATATAATCGTCACCGTCCGCGACCGCACGGCATTGCAGGGAAGCCAGATCCGAGCCCGAGCCCGGTTCCGAATAACCCTGGCACCAGACATCCTGGCCCGANAGAATTCGNGGTAGATAGAANGCTTTTTGNGCTTCGCTGCCGTGGCCCATGATGGCNTGCGCCACCATGGACAGTCCCTGGGGCANTAGCCGCAAAGCACCGGCCNTGGCGTATTCGGCGGCAAATAGNTATCGGCGCATAGGATCCCACCCGGTTCCGCCATGCTCCACCGGCCAATTCGGCGCCGCCCAACCCCGGCGGTATAATATACGTTGCCACGCCATGGTCGCCTCATGCTCGGCGACGATGGTCGTGCAAAGCCGCGAGGCCTCGCGAAATTCCGCTGTCAAATTATCTTCCAGAAAGCTCCGGACCTCGGCCTGAAAGGCACGTAATTCATCCGATAAGGCGATATCCATGGCTTAATCCCTACTCATTCCGCTGCGATATTCCGCGCGATAACCAGTTTCTGAATATCATTGGTGCCTTCATAGATCCGGGCACCGCGCACACCGCGATAATAACGCTCCACGGGAAAATCGCGCAAAAAACCATAACCGCCCAGGGTCTGCATGGCTTCGGAGCAGACTTTCTCGGCCATGTCGGTGGCGAACAGCTTAGCCATGGAGGCTTCCGTCAGGCACTTCAGGCCAGCACTGCGCCGGACCGCGGCATGCCAGGTCAATTGCCGTGCCGCCTCCAGCTGCGTCGCCATGTCGGCTAGGCGGAAAGCCACCGCCTGATGTTCGATGATTGGCTTGCCGAAAGCTTCCCGTTCCTGGGCATATTCCAGCGCCGCCTCGTAGGCAGCCCTTGCCATGCCCAGAGCCTGCGAGGCGATGCCGATGCGCCCACCCTCCAGATTACCCAGGGCGATGCGGTAGCCCTGGCCCTCCTCGCCCAACAGGGCATCGTAGGGCAGGCGCATGTCGGTGAAAGCCAGCTGTGCCGTATCGGATGCGTTCAGACCCATTTTTTCTTCCAACCGCACGACTTCGTAGCCCGGCGTGTCCGTTGGCACGATGAACGCGGAAATGCCGCGCTTGCCTAGCTCGGGGTTGGTGACCGCGAAAACCAGGGTCAGATCGGCGTTCTTGCCGGTGGTAATGAATTGCTTCGAGCCATTGACGACATAGCCATCATCGTCGCGCACCGCCCGCGTGGTCAGCGCACCGGCGTCAGAGCCGCCCTTGGCCTCGGTCAAGGCGAAGGCGCAGAGAATTTCGCCCATGGTCAGTCGGCGCAGATAGGTGTCTTTTTGGGCCTGACTGCCGTATTCCAGGATCGGCATGCAGCCTACGGAATTATGGCCGCTCATGACGATGGCGATGGCACCGTCACCGTAGGCGATCTCCTCCAACGCCATGGCATAGGTGACATAGTCCAGGCCGGCGCCGCCCCATTCCTCCGGCACGGTCATGCCCATCAGGCCCAATTTGCCCATGGCCTTGAAAACCTCGGACGGGAAATAGGCCTTGTCCTCCCATTCAGCCGCGAAAGGCGTGATCTGTTCCGCCGCGAAGGCCCTAGCCATATCGCGGATCATCACTTGTTCTTCGGTTGGGATCATGGAACCAAAACCTCCGCTAATTCACTTGCCGCTCATGGCCTTTCCAATAGGGTCGGCGCAACTCCCGCTTCAGGATCTTGCCAGATGGGTTGCGCGGCAATTCATCCAGAAAATCTACCGAACGGGGGACTTTATAGCCGGCGATCCGCGCCCTGGCATAATCAATGATCTCGTCGGCACTCAAATCGGCGCCGGGCGCGGACACGATGACCGCCTTGACGGTCTCGCCCCATTTATCGTCGGGCACGCCAATGACAGCCACATCGGTGATTTTTTCATGGCCGGCCAGGGCGCTTTCCACTTCTGCCGGATAGATGTTCTCACCCCCCGATACGATCATGTCCTTGACCCGGTCGTGGATATACAAATAGCCCTCTTCGTCAAAATAACCGGCATCGCCGGAGTAGAACCAGCCGCCGCGAATGGCTTTGGAGGTCTCCTCCGGCTGGTTCCAATAGCCCTTCATCACCTGCACGCCGGCGATGATCACCTCACCCACCGCGCCGGGCGGGCAATCAAGGTCGTTTTCGTCCACGACGCGGATTTTTACCTCGCTCATGGGTTTGCCCCAGGATTTCATTTTCTCGCTGCCGTCATGATCTTCGGGCGGCAGATAGGTCAACGCGCCCGTAGTCTCGGTCAGACCATAGAGCTGCGCAAAACCGCAATCAAAGATCTCCATGGCCTGTTGCAAAACCGGCAGCGGAATGGGCGAAGCACCGTACAGCACCATCTTGACCGAGGACACATCGGTCTCCGCCGCGCCGGGGGTCTGGATTAGGAACAGGATCACCGCCGGCACTAAAATCACCTGGGTGATGCGGTAGGTCTCGATGGCCCTCAAAATCTCCGGTGGGTCCACTTCCGGCAGCAGTACATTGGCGGCGCCAATGTAGAGGCCGACAAAAACCCAGACGCAACCCGCCACATGGAACAACGGCATGGCCACCAGCGAGACATCATCGGGGGACCATTCGCCCCATTGCTCAAATGTATGAGGCAGGAACAGAACGAAATTGTCATGACTGATTTCCACGCCCTTGGGATGTCCCGTTGTGCCAGAAGAATAAGCCTGCAAACAGGTATCCGAACCGGCGCCCTCCATTCTGGGATCGGTCGGATCATGGCCATCGCGCCAGACGGCATAGGCGGCCCAGCTCTTGCAGGCGCCCTGTATAGTGAAAGTCTTTTCAAGGCAAGGAACATCGGCTTCAACGGCCGCTACCAGATCATGATACGCCTCAGCAACGAACAGCACCTTGGCGCCGGCATCGTTCAGGACGTGGGCAACCTCGGGCGGGGCCAAGCGGAAATTGATCGGCACCAGGACGGCGCCGGCCTTGCTAGCGCCATAGTAAATCTCGAAAAAAAGATCGATGTTCTTGGCCAGGATGGCAACCCGTTCACCCGGCCGGACACCGGCGGCGATCAGCCCGTTGGCAACCTTGTTGGTGCGTTGGTCAAGCTCGCCGTAGCTGATTTCGTGGCCCTCGAAAATCAGCGCTGTGGCATCGGCCCGTTCAACGGCATGGCGGCGGATCGGGTCCGCCATGAAGAGATAGCCGTCCTGGTTACTCATTCTTCAATCTCTCTATCGGCATATAATAACGGGCCGACCCTTGGTACTAACAAAGGTCGGCCCGGATTATAACAGCAATTAGCTTTATTGATCAGCGCGGCTGATACTTGCGGAAATCAGGTTTGCGTTTCTCGCGGAAGGCATTGACGCCCTCTTTCGATTCTTCCGTTTCGTAATAGCCCTTCAAGGCCTGGAAACCCAAGACGCCCAGACCACGGATGTGTTCGGTATCCGCATTGAAGCTGCGCTTGGCGATGGCCAGGGCGGTAGGGCTTTTAGCCATGATTTCCCGGCACCAGGCATCCACCTCTTCATCCAGCTTGTCAAACGGCACCACCGCGTTGACCAAGCCCATCTCCTTCGCTTCCTGGGCCGAATAACGCCGGCACATGTACCAGATTTCCCGCGCCTTTTTCTCACCCACCAATCGCGCCAGATAGGCCGTGCCAAAGCCCGGATCGACCGAGCCCATAGCGGGTCCGACCTGGCCGAAGATGGCATTGTCCGAGGCGATGGTCAGATCACACAGCACATGCAGGACATGGCCGCCACCGATGGCATAACCATTGACGCGGGCGATCACCGGTTTGGGGATATCACGGATAATGGTGTGCAATTCCTCCACCGGCATACCCGTGGTGCCCCGGCCGCCATAGCTGCCTTCGTGGGAGTCCGCCGATTGGTCGCCGCCGGTGCAAAAGGCTTTGTCGCCGACACCGGTGAAAACCACAACACCGATGTCAGGATTCCAACCGGCCATGTTGAAGGCCTTAATCAGCTCCTCCGCCGTTTGGTTGGAGAAGGCATTGTAGACCTTCGGGCGGTTAATGGTGATCGTCGCGACGCCGTCCTTTTCCTTATAGATCAGATCCTTAAATTCCATAACGCTACCCGTGCATTGTCAGGCCGCCAGAGACGGAGATGGTCTGGCCAGTGATGTAAGAGGCATCGTCGGATAGGAAGAAGGATACCAAGCCCGGATAATCCTCGGGCTCGGCCACGCGGCGCATGGGCACGGCGCGTTCCAGGGCAGCAACCAGTTTCGGGCCCTGTTCGGCCAACAACGGCGTATTGGTCGGTCCGGGGCAGACCGTATTGAGGGTGATGTTCTTACGCGCCAGCTCACGGCTCATGGTCTTGGAAAAGGCAATCAGACCACCCTTGCAAGCCGCATAAACGGCTTCGCCGGAGGAGCCGACCCGGCCCGCATCGGAGGAAATATTGACCACCCGGCCGCCGCCGCGTTCCGACATGCCTTTCAAGATGACGTGGCACAGGTTCAAGGGGCCATACATGTTGATCGCTACAACCTTGTGCCAAAGCTCCAGATCCGTATCCAGGAAGGGCATGGACTTGTCCCAGCCGGCGTTGTTGACCAGGCCGTCCACCGGGCCGCAATCGCTTTCGAAAGCAGCGACGGCGCTGGCAACCGCGTCATAATCGCTAACATCGACGGCATAACCGTTAGCGGTGCCGCCGGCGGCGCGGATTTTTTCGGCCGTTGCATTGGCGCCTTCCCCATTCAGATCAAAGATCCCGACGTTGCAACCCTCTTCGCCCAAGCGCAGGCTGATGGCCTGGCCGATTCCACTGGCGCCACCGGTTAGAATGACGTTTTTTCCTTGTAATCCACGCATATTAGGCTCTCCCATATCTTTTAATTGACTTGCGGCGGAGCATAAAAGCAAACATTGTTCGAGTCTCGTAATTGTTGGCCCCTGCTACATTCAGCCGCATTGCGCAGCCGCATTGGGCAGCCGCAAATTGTTAGGAGTTGAAATGTCTGTTCGCCTGTACGCCATGACCTGCGGCTGGTTGACCATGCCCTTGCACATGTTTCTGGATGGGGAGGAGGGCGAAATCCGCCTGCCGGTGCCCGCCTATCTGATCGACCATCCCAAGGGTCAAGTGCTGTTCGACAGCGGCCTTCATACAGACATACAGGACCCGGTAACCAAGCGGGCCCAGACCATCACCAAGTATTTCAGTCCGGAATTCAAGGCCGGTGAGGAACTGGGCGCTCGACTCGAACGCTGCGAAGTGGATGTGGAAAAGGTCCGCTATCTGGTAAATTCCCATCTGCATTTCGACCATGCGGGCGGTAATTTTCAGGTCAAGAATGCCCAGTTGGTGGTACAAAAGCGGGAATGGCTGGCTGGCCACGACCCGGACCTGATGAAATCCAACGGCTTCGCCCTGGAAGATTATGATCATGGCCATGATTTGAACCTGGTCGATGGCGAACACGATCTGTTCGGCGACGACAGCGTGGTCTGCATACCCACCTACGGCCACACACCAGGGCATCAATCATTGAAGGTGCGTCTGGGCAGTGGCGATGTATTGCTGGCGGGCGATGCTTGTTATCTGCGGCAAACTCTGGAAAAACTGCACTTGCCAAAAGTAGTGCATGACAAGGCGGAAATGCTGGAAAGTCTGCGGCGCATCCAGACTCTGCAAACCGCCGGCGCGCGGATTTTCTATGGCCATGACGCGGATTTCTGGCAGACCGTGCCCCAGGCCCCGGCGGAAGTGACCTAGGGAGGTTCAATATGACGAAAATCGAAGTCGCAGGCGAAATGCTGCCCATGCGCGAAAGCCTAGCCCGCGAGGTCGAGGTCGGCTGGAATCGCTTGACCAGTCCCGGCACCTGGTGGAGCGGTGCAGAACGCTTGGCCATCGCGGCGGAAGCACGCCACGCCAAGACTTGCAAATTGTGCCAACAGCGCAAGGCGGCCTTGTCGCCCTATACGGTTCCTGGCGAGCATGACAGCACCTCCGACCTGCCGCCGGCGGCAATTGAGGCAATCCACAGGATCGTTACGGATGCGGGCCGCATTACCGAGCATTGGATTCTTTCGCTGATCGAAGGCGGCGAGATGCCAGCACTGGAAGAAACCAAGTATGTGGAGATCATTGGCATCATCGCGGTATTGACCGGACTGGACAAATTGCACCAAGGCCTAGGCCTGGCGCCGCGCGATCTGCCGGCGCCAATTGCTGGCGAACCAAGCCGGCAACGCCCGTTGGGCGCCAAGCGCAATCTGGCCTATGTCGCAACTCTGGCGCCCGAGGACGTGGGCCCGGAGGACCCCAATCCCTATCCCCTGCATGGCGATAAGAATATCCATCGCGGCGTCAGTCTGGTACCACAAGAGGTCTTCAACTTCTTCGATCTGGATGTGGAGCTGTACTTGAAGGATCACGAGATCAGGGATTTCGAGCATGATTTCCGCGCCATCAGCCATGCCCAGATCGAATTGATCGCGGGGCGAACCTCGGCCCTGAACGGGTGTTATTATTGAACCACCTCACATTCGGCTCTGCTCCGTGAGAGCGGCAAAAGTTCTGGCAATCAATACGATCTCTCCGCCGTCATGACGGACGAGGCGGCGGTGAATAGCGTGCCCCATGGGGAAATCCTGATGGCTCTGGTGCAAGCCGTCCATGATGGCGGCGCGGAGGCAATGGCGGTGGCGCGCCGAGCCGTGCGCGNGGCGGTGGGCGATGCCGCCTTTGTCGATACCTGCGCCACCATTGCCTCGTTCTCCGCCGTGGTCAAAATTGCCGACGGCGCCGGCATCCCATTGGAAGACTATAAGGAGGAAGCGACGCGCGACCTGCGGGCGGAGCTATCTATCGATGATTTTCAGAGCTGAAGCTGGATGAAGTAGTCGAGAGCGGCGGTACATCCAGTCTAAAAGCCGATCTAAAAGAATGTGGCGATTTCCTCGAGGGTTTTTTTTACCATGGCATGGGCGGGAATATGGGCGTTTTCGTCCGGATAACCGGTGACCAACAGGATATAGGGGCGGTCGCTTTTCGGACGCCCGCAGATCTCGTTCAGAAAGCCCATGGGTGCCGGCGTATGGGTCAGGGTCGCCAGGCCCGCGTTGTGAAGGGCCATGATCAGAAACCCCGTAGCAATGGAAACGGATTCCGGTACGTAGTAATTCTTATAAAGCTTGCCGCCCGAGCCCCGGCTTTTGTGTTCGCCAAAAATACAAATCAGCCACGGCGCTACCTGCAGAAATGGCTTCGCCGGATCGGTGCCGATGGGCTTTAACGCCCGCAGCCATTCCTCACCGGCCCGGCCATCATAGAAGGCTTTCTCCTCCTCCTCGGCCAGCTCGCGGATGGTCTTTTTCTTGGCGTCATCGCCAATCACCGCGAAATGCCAGGGCTGGTGATTAGCGCCGCTGGGCGCGGTGCCGGCAGAGAGCAGGCATTGCTCTATAATATCCCGTGGCACGGTACGGTCGGAAAACTCACGCACGGAGTGACGCCGGCGCACCATCTGGTAAAACTCAGCCGCCGATGCGCGCATCCCGGCCAGGCTCTGCTCCTCATAGTCAGGCAGGGGAATGGGATGAAAGTCCTCGCCAAACTGATCTTCCAACATCTCCAATCCTCCGATATTCGTTATGACTGGAGCGCATTCAGGGAAAATGCGTCCGTACTCCTGCAAAAAAGGAGTAAAAAAGCTCACATCTAGGCGCAAACCGGCGGCCGGCGTTGGGCCCAAGGACAGGCCTGCTCCAGCTGCCCGGCCAGGCGAAACAATGTGTCTTCCCCGCCGAAACGGGCCATGAAATGCGAGCCCACGGGCAGATTGTCGGCGCTCCAATGCAGGGGCATGCTCATGGCCGGCTGGCCAGTGCCATTGGCCAGCGAGGTAAAGCCGGAATATTCGTTCAGGCGCTTCACGAACGTCGCGGGATCATTTTCACTGGCCTTGATACTGCCCAGTGGTACCGCCGGCATGGCGGTGGTCGGGGTCAGGGTCAGATCATAGGTTTCGAAAAAGCCGGCGACGTCGCGGGTTACGCGCTGGATATCCTGGACGGAACACAGATAGCTGCCTGACGAGCGCCGCTCGCCACTATGATACATGCGCCAGGTATTGGGCTCGAACAATTCCTCGGAGGGGATCAGGCCATAGCGATCGGCCCAGTGGCGCACCGCCCACGAGGCAAAGGCCGTCCAAATGGAGGCAAAGGCGCGCTGATAGCCATCCTCGTCGAAGCTGGGCTCGGCCCATTCGACGATATGGCCCAGGTCCTCACACAGTTTGGCCGTGGCCTCCACCGCCGCCCGGCATTCGGGATCAACTTCCGAGAGNTTAAAGGCTCTGAGGGAAACCGCGATGNGTAATTGGCCCGGNTCACGGCTCACTTCATCCAGATATGGCCTTTNCCTTGGCGGTGCCCAATANGGATCGCCCANATCAGGGCCGCACGTGGCATCCAGCAGCGCCGCGCTATCACGCACGCTGCGGGTAACCGCATGCTCGGCGATCAGGCCGCTACCGGCATCACCATAATCCGGACCCAGGGGGTTACGGCCCCGGCTTGGTTTCAGGCCGAACAGGCCACAGAGCGCAGCGGGATTACGGATCGAACCGCCGCCATCGTTGGCATGCGCCATGGGCACGATACCAGCCGCCACCGCCGCCGCCGAACCACCCGACGAGCCCCCAGGCGTACGGCTGGTATCCCAGGGATTGCGGGTTGGTCCAGTCAGGCTGGGTTCGGTGGTCGGAATCAGGCCGAATTCCGGCGTATTGGTCTTGCCCGCGATGATCAAGCCAGCCTTTTTCAGGCGCAGCACTAGCTCGCTATCAACCGGCGAGACACAGCGCCCCGCCAGATAGCGGCTGCCCTCGGCAATGGGCACGCCGGCATATTCGGCGACCAGATCCTTTAGCAGGAACGGCACGCCGGGAAACGGCGCGTCGGGATCAACATCGTGCTGGGCCGCTACATGCGCCAAATCATCCATGCGGAGGATGACGGCATTTAGCTCTGGGTTCAGACGCTCTATACGCTCGATAGTGGCGCTGAGCAGCTCACCAGGCGTAACCTCTCCCCGGCGCACCAGATCGGCCAGATCGGTGGCATCGAGAAATGCCAGAGAGGAATCGATGGCGGCGGAATCGGTGGCACGGTCGGTCATGTCTGTGGTCCCTTGTGGCAAAACCGCGACGCGGGTCCACCAGGGCCAGCCCGGAAGCGAAATCGAGAATATCCGAGGGCCGAAGCCCGGTAAAAAGGCCGAAAACCAGCGGCCCGTCTAGTGTCCGGTTTCTAGCGCCCGGCTTCGCGGTCGATCTTCGCGCGCTGGGCGAAATANCCTTTGAACAGCATCAACATGCCNCCCATGACNACAACCGTCGCCACCATCATCAAGATCAACAAAGTCACTTCATGCATAACAAATCCCCTCACCAACAATCTCTACGATGTACACCAACATCCCAGCTGGGCCAAGATATTATTGTCTGGAACGGAGCTATCGCTGATGCGCCGCCGTGCCCCTGTCATTGGCCAGACTGGAGGCAAGGTGCTCCAAACGGTCCAAGCCGCCGGCCCGCAATAGCGCCACCGCGCAAGCGAGGTCCTTATCGTCCATGGCTTTGGCGAGCAATTCATTGCAACGATCGCCGGTGATGGAGGCGCTGGGACCAACCGTATGCGGTGTTGCCTCGCCCCGACTCAGGGCGCCCTGCAGTTCCTCCTCGCGCCGGCCGGCTTCCTGACGGTCACTTTCGATCAACAGATCCGGCAGGACGCCCCAGGCCTGAATGGTCCGGCCCGAGGGAGTGTAGTACAACGCCGTCGTCAGGCGCAGGGCGCCAAACTCGCCCATGGAGAATATGGTCTGTACAGAGCCCTTGCCAAACGAGCGGCTGCCGACGATCACCGCCCGGCGGTTTTCCTTCAGCGCGCCAGCGACAATCTCAGCGGCCGAGGCCGTGCCTTCATTGACCAGCACGACGACGGTCTTGCCTGCCGCCAGGTCACCGCCCCTGGCCCGAAAATGCGCATTGTCCTCGTCCATGCGCCCGCGTACGGAAACAATGGTGCCTTCGTTCAGAAAAACATCCGAGACGCGGATCGCCTGGCGTAACAGACCTCCCGGATTGTTGCGTAGATCAATCACCAGGCCCAGACTGGCCGCACCCAAGGCATCATCGATCTTCTCCATGGCCTTGCGCAAGCCCGGTTCGGTCCGTTGGCTGAAGGCGGAGATGCGGATATAGCCATAATCGGACGCCACCCTGTGGCGCACCGCAGGCACGCGGATGATGTCGCGGACGATGTACACTTCGATCGGATCCTTCGCCTTGCCCCGCAACACAGTCAGGCGGATGGTGGTGCCCGCCAGGCCGCGCATACGGCGGACAGCGGCACGCAACGTCATGCCCTTGATCGGGGTTCCGTCCACGTGGCTGATCAAATCACCGGCCTGCATGCCGGCCCGCTGAGCCGGAGTGTCGTCAATGGGAGCGATAACCTTGACCAGCCCAGCGTCCATGGTCACTTCCAGGCCCAGGCCCGCAAACTTGCCGCTGATACGGATTTTCAGTTCGCCATAACTCTCCGGATCAAGATAGGCGCTATGGGCATCCAGGACATTCAGGCCCTTATTCAAGGCCAGGGCGATGCGGCGGAACTCACTTGGCTTTTTCTTCTTCTCGGCGTTTTCGCTTTTTGCCGTATCCCCTTGGGTCTTGCCGGTCTTGGCGGAATTTTCCATGCTGGCCACGGCAGCATCGTACTCCTTCAGACCCTGCATGGTTTCTTTCAGAAGGGGCGTCGGATCCAGCTTCCGCAGATAGCGGCGGCCGATAATCGGCAGCGTACGCCGCAACACGGCAGCCTCCTGCTCATTCAAGGCGACGTTTTGTCCTGACGCCTGCTCAACAATCAGATCCTGGGTGCTCTTAGCCCAGCTTATCATGGGGGCGCACAGCAAAGTTATAAGGACCGCGGGCAGAACAAACATGGCCAAAAACACCGGTGCGGCCGGCCGTGGATTTGCCTTCCACAGGTCCATGTTTCTTGTTGGCCCAATCATGATTTTGGGACCGCCCCCATCTTGCTCACGTAATTCATATCCGCTCGGCCAACCAGATAGCCATTCGGGTACCAGTCTTAACGCTTTGGCTCAGAATTTGGTAGGCAGGCGCCTCTTTAGCACCATTTTCAAGCGCTATATCCCGGTGTTTCAGTTCATCTTCACGAAATTCCGTGATCACTGCTTGCAGCTCGGCCTCGCCCCCATTCGACCCTCCGGTTGTTTCAGCAGCCAACTCATCAAGCTGCTTTTGGTAATGGCCTTCAATTACCTCTTCCACCGCCACCGTCGTCGCCATAGCCGCCCGCTCGCCCAGCAGGGCGCTGCCCGCACCGAGGGCGAAGCCGGCCACGCGCCACAATGGCGACAGGGCGGTCGGGCGAACACCACGCTCGGCCATTATCTCGTCGAAGGTGGCCAGGTGCGCCCGCTCCTGCTCGGCCATTTCCAGCAACAAATCCGCGCAGGATTGATCCTTCAGCACCGCCAGCTGACCGCGATAAATTTCCGCCGCGCCCAATTCACCCGCCTGATCAACGCGTATCATACGCGCGATATTAGCTTTGCCCTGGCGGTCGCCTGGCAATGTTGCCGGGCGCACCGATGACGTCTCCATGGGCTGGTTTTCAGGTGTTGCGGCGATCTCCATGGTCTATCTGCGATCCCCAAGTGCGGTTTTGCCGGCCAACCCGGAATAAACCGCCAGTGCGATAGAGAATAGAACGTTGTAGCCCGCCATGGAAACACCAAACAAGGAAAATGCCGCTTCGTCACAACGGATGATCGGTGCCGCCATAACCTGGGCCCGCAGCTCTGCCAAGGTCTGGGCCGTACCGCCCGTGCCGACGCAGGCCTCGCTGCCGGTCCACCAGTGTTCCTCCACCCCTACATGATAAGTGGCGATGCCGGCGTTCACCACCAGCACCATGACAGCCAACAGCAGGACCCAGGGCGCCAGGGCGCGAAACGCCGGCACCAGTGCCACGAAACAGATCGCGGCGGCAATGGCGAAGGGCCAGCGTTGATAGATGCACAGGGCGCAGGGCTGTAACTCAAAGACGTATTGCGAGATAAAGGCGGCGGCCAGGGCGCTCAGAGACGCCAATGGCACCAGGATCAACGCCGTTCTTGTCACCAACAAACTTTGCATCCTAGGTCTCCCCGCCTACAAAACCAGTTTGACCACGGCGAAGCCGCCGATCAATAGCACCACGAAAAGGATGAACAATGGGCCCAGATAACGCTCAATAAAATCGCGGATCGGCGCGCCAAAATACCACAGCAAGGCTGTTACGATAGCGAAACGAAGCCCTCTGGCCACAACGGAGGCAATTAAAAAGACCGGCAGGCTGAGCCCCGTGACGCCGGAGGCGATGGTAATGACCTTGTAGGGAAACGGCGTCAAGCCGGCGATCAGGACGATCCAGACGCCCCATTCGTTATAGCGATCCTGGAAGGAGGCGAATTTCTCTCCATAGCCATAGAAATTCAGGACCGGCTGGCCAATGGTGTCGAACAGGTACAGCCCGATGGCATAGCCCAACAGACCGCCCAACACGGAGGCAACGGTGCAGATCACCGCTATCAACAGCGCCTTGTGCCGTTGCGCCAAGACCATGGGAATCAACATCACGTCGGGCGGGATGGGAAAGACCGAACTTTCGATAAAAGATACCACGCCCAGGGCCCAATTTGCGTGGCGGTGCCCGGCCAGTGCCATGGTTCGATCGTAAAGCCAACGCAGCATTGAATACGCAGCCCATCCTTTGTTGAGATCAGGACGCCCTATAACAGCATCATGCTAGCGGAACAATGCAACTGATTTGCCGACATCCGACCGGAACCCTATGCTTTGCTAAATTTGGCACCGCAATAGGGCGAAACAATGACGGCGATTAGCGCGAACGGCATCACCATCGAATACGAAAGTCATGGCCCAGCGGATAGTCCCGCCATGATCTTGATCCGGGGCCTGGGCAGCCAAATGATCCAGTGGCCGGCGGCATTGATGCAACGTCTAGCGGGGCAGGGCTTCCATGTAGTGACCTTCGACAACCGGGATGCTGGCCTGTCCACCAAGTTCGAGGCCGCCGGCGCCATGGATATTCCCGATCTGATGGAACGGGCCAAGGCGGGTGAGAACATCAAGGTGCCATATTTGCTGGACGACATGGCGGCGGACGTCATCGGCCTGATGGATGCCCTGGCGATTGATACGGCCCATGTCACGGGCATCTCCATGGGCGGGGCGATCGCGCAAGTGCTGGCCGCCAAACATGGTGCCCGCCTGCGCTCCATGACCTCAATCATGGCGCAAAGCGGCAACCCGGGTATCCCCCCCGGCAACCCGGAAGCCATGGCCGCGTTGATGCGGGTGGGCGGCGACGAAAGCACTCGCGACGGCGCCATCGCCGCCAATCTTGAAACCGCCCGCGTTCTAGCCGGCCCGCTTTATCCCACCTCCGACGCCGACCGCCTGGCCATGGTGGAACGGGTCTATGAGCGCTGTCATTGCCCGGACGGACGCACTCGACAGCGCGCCGCCATCATCAAAAACGGCAACCGGGTGCCAATGCTGCAGACCATTACCATCCCCTGCCAGGTTATTCACGGCACGGACGATCCGCTGTTGAACATAGCGGGCGGCGCGGACACCGCGGCAAATATCCCCGGCGCCGATTTTCACGCCATCGCCGGCATGGGGCACGAGACCCCGGCGGCCCTGGCCCCGGTGCTAGCCGATCTGATCGGTTGTTTCGCCCGCCGCGTGGACGAGGCGGCGGGCTGAACAACCGAGGAACACCGCCAGCCTATAATTCCGCCAACGGGTAGGCCAAATAGACACACTTTCTTATAGTCTTGCCCATAGGATTATTTGCGCGTTGAAGTGAACGGGAAATTCAGGCTTGGCTCGGTAGGTATGACAAGACCCTTCTTCATTCTTACATTGCTCGCATCTCTTCTGAGCGGATGCGGCGAGGACAAGGCAGGGGCGAAAGCACCGCCGGCGAAAAAGTCGGCGTCGGTCGCCGCCAAATTCGGAACAAATTCCATTTACGATGTTCTGCAAAGTGTCACGCTTTTGAAAACTAATGATCATGCCGGAATGCAGCAGGTCGTTCGGAATAACGCGGCGGGCTATTGCAGCGAAGGTTAACTGGGCGCCGGTATCAACCAATTGCCAGTGGAAACAACAGCATCCAGAAGCTGCTAGGAACAATCGAAGTTGTTTGCCATGAAAGACGCCTTGCAGGACGCGATGGCTCCCTTGGAAGGGAGATACAGAGCCAAAAATGTGAGGCAGCTTTATGCCGGGCTATTGAGGTGGAATGATCAGACGTATTTTCGAACCATTGTCATGGGATGTTTTCTAAAAGTGCCCACCGGCAAGAATTTGACGCGGTCAAAATGATTGCGATTATCCGGCCAAGGGCATTTGTGGACCGAATAGGGGGTCGACCGTACCGCCATAAAAGGGCACGATGCAAAAAACGCCGGGTCGTCCATCCACGTGCTGTCCGCGGCACCAGCGGCCCCGCTTCAATACAACAACACTGGAGACAAGGGAATGCGGCCGAACAAGATCAAGCAGATGTGGCGTGATGGTAAATGCGCAACCATGGGCTGGCTCTCCCTGTCCCATGGGTTCACGGCCGAAGTCATGGCGCGTCAGGGTTTCGATGCCCTGTGCGTCGACTTGCAGCACGGCACCACGGAAATGAATGACGCCTGGCCCATGTTACAGGCCATTTCACAGACAGACACGGTTCCCTTCCTGCGCGTCGCCTGGAACGAGCCGGCGCCCATTATGAGGGCCTTGGACCTGGGCGCCTACGGCATCATCGTGCCGCTGGTCAATACGGCCGAGGAAGCGGCAATGGCGGTGGCCGCCTGCCGATACCCGCCAGTCGGCATGCGCTCGTCGGGGCCCATTCGCGCCGCGCAATACGGCGGCGCCGACTACCAGGCCAACGCCAATGACGAGATTATCATCATGGCCATGATCGAGACCAAGGAAGGCCTTGCCAACCTCGATGCCATTTGCGCCACGCCCGGCCTCGATGCCGTCTACATCGGACCGGCTGATTTGTCGTTCGCATTGGGCCTGGAACCGCGCGGTGATAATCCCGATCCGCTGCATCTCGCCACCTGCGACAAGATCCTCGAGACCGCGCACAAGCACGGCATCAAGGCCGTCATGCATTGTGCCGGCGCACCGTTCGCGGCGGGNGCCGTGAAGCGCGGCTTTGACATGGTGATGTTGACGTCCGATCTCGCCTGCATGATCGCCGGCGCCCGGCGGCAGCTTGACGAGCTGAAGGCCGAGACCACCTGATATCAGCCGGATATTCAGCTTGATATAGTGGCGCCAGGGCTTAACCGCGTTCGTCGGTCCAGATCTGTTCCAGAAATGCCGGGCCACCCTGGGCCATGAAGGCCGCCGTTGCCATTCCGGCCAGGGCTTGCAGACGCATCAGATCCGGTGGGGAAAAGGTGTTGCGCGCCTGGGCGGCGGTGATCAGATGGCCAATGAACTTGCCCCGCCAGGTCATCGGGGCATAGATGGCGGAACCCATGCGCGCGGATTTCAGGATCTGCTTGAAATCAGCATGTTCGTCGGTGTTCTCCAAAATCAGAGCGCGTTCGTTCTTCCACACCCAGCCCGGATGGCCGGTATCCAGGGGATAGTGCAGGCGATGCTGCTCATCGGGAAAACCCCATTCGGCGATCAGGAAATGTGAGGTGTTATCCGGGCTGACCATGAAGGCGCCGCCGACGGAGAAATGCCGCTCACCCGGCNTCAGGGCGCCGGGCTTTTCGTGCGCCGCGCCATCGCCGGTGATGCGCAGGGCGGCATGTACGAATTCACGCACGGCGGCTTCGGCGTCCGGGGCATCAACGCCGCCCTGGGCGGCGCGGGCGGCCTCACCCCATGGATCATTGGTCAAGTTGCTTGGAATTACGTTTGTCATTTGGCCGTCATTGCGGCGCCGGGTTTTGCGCAGCCCAGTTCTCGGCGATCTGTTGCCGGGTGGCGATCCAGACATCAGGCTTGGCGGCCACGTGCTGGAAGAATTTCTCCAGATAACCAATGCGTCCGGGCCGCCCGATGATACGCAAATGCAGGCCGAACGACATCATTTGGGGATCGTCGGAACCTTCGCGGTACAGCCAATCGAAGCTATCGATGGCGTATTGCAGCCAATCCGCCGGTGTCAGGGAAGGCGCGGTCCACATCTTCATATCATTCGAATCCACCGCGTAGGGCAGGATTATGATAGGCTTTTCGTAACTGGTGTCCCAGAACGGTTTATCGCCGGAGAAATCATCCATGTGGTAGGTGAAGCCCTCCTCCATCAGCAGCCGCCGAGTGTTGTCGGTCAACAGATAGCGTGACAACCAGCCCGTAGGCCGGGACCCAGCCGTAGCACGAATGGAGCTAACGGCCTTGCGGATGAATGCCCGCTCCGCTTCCTCGTCCATATAATACTGATGCACCCAGCGCCAGCCATGGCTGCAGACCTCGTGGCCGCCGTCAACAATGGCCTTGGTCAAGTCCGGGGCCTTTTCAAGCGCCTGCGCGGCGGCGGTGAAGGTTGCCTGATAGCCAAAATCATCCAACAGCTTCATCACCCGCGGCGCGCCGGCCTTTAGGCCATAGAGATAGTTGCTCTCGTTGGAATAGTTGCGCACCGGTTTGTGCAGGGCGACGCCCAGTTCATCGACGATTTCCGGGCCCCGGTCGCCCTCGGTGATATTCATCTCGGCGCCCTCCTCGACATTGACGACGATCGAGAGGGCAAGGCGGGCATCGCCGGGTAGGTTCCATTTAGCCATGGGGACTCTCTATAAACAGACTGCTGTCCGGCCAGGGTAAACGAGCGCGGCCCCACCCGCAAATGTCCGTGTTTATTCGGCGGCGTCGGAGCGTTCGGTTGATGTTTGCCGAGCCACCAAATGTGCGTACAGACCGCCTAAAGCAATCAACTCATCATGCCGGCCCTGTTCGATGACCCTGCCCTTTTCCAGCACCACGATGCGATCGGCGTCGCGTACCGTGGACAGGCGGTGGGCGATGACGATCGTCGTCCGCGCCGCCATCAGGTCATCCAGTGCGGCGCGTACGAGCTGTTCGTTGACCGCATCCAGGTGCGAGGTGGCTTCATCCAAAATCAGCACCGGCGCATCTTTCAGAAAAGCCCGCGCGATGGCGACCCGTTGCCGCTGTCCACCCGACAGACGCATGCCCCGCTCGCCCACCGGCGTGTCCAGGCCCTCGGGCAGACCGGCGATGAAATCATCCAGGGCGGCACGCTGGATCGCCTGGGCCAGTTCCTCGTCCGTCGCCTCCGGCCGGGCGATACGGATATTATCGCCCATGGAAGTGTTGAACAGATAGGTATCCTGGGCCACCAGGGCGATACGCCGGCGCATGCCGTCCAGACGGAAGCCACGCAGATCATGACCATCAAGTTCAATGCGGCCCCCATCGGGGTCCCAAAAGCGCATAAACAGATGCGCGATGGTGGTCTTGCCGGCTCCTGACGGCCCGACCAATGCCAGGGTACTACCGGCGGGCACGTCAAAGCTGACGCCATCCAGTGCCGGCGTCTTGGTGCCGGCATAGCGGAATTTTACCTCCCTGAAGGCGAGGCCGATGGGTTCCGTCTGGCCCACGCCGGGGCCGTCCTGGACGGGGATATCTTCTTCGTGCACCGCGTATAGCCGCCGGGTGGCGCCCAGGGTATCAGCCAGTTGCCGGCCAATATTGGCGATCTCCGATATGGGCAAAAACGCCGCCATGGCCAGCAAGGTGAGAAGCGGCAGGTGCTGAGCCGGCAAGCTGCCATTACCAACCAGGGCCGCACCCGTGGCGACCACTGCCAGACCACCCAGGCCCGTGGCCAGTTCCAACGAGGCGGTTTGAATGGTCAGTTCCCGGAAGAACGGCAGNCGGACCTCGATTTGCCGTTTCGCCAACTCCATGAAGCCCAGGCCGCGCCGATCTTCGGCCTGAAAGGCAATCACCTCCGTCAGGCCTTGAATGCTGTCGACGGCATGGGCGTTCAATTCACCTAGAGCCTCCCGTGCGGCGGAGCCCAAACGGTCAACCCGACCACGCATCAGAAACGGGCTGAGAGCCACCGCCAACAGAAACGGCATCAGGGCCAGGGCCATGGCCGAGCCGAAAACAAACAAGGTGGTCAGCACCAGCAAGGGCACCAACACGGCGACAAAGGCAGGTGCAACGGTATGGGCAAAGAAGAATTCCACTGTTTCCACATCCTGGGTGGCGACAGAGACCAGATCGCCCGTGCGCCGGCCCAGCAGGTAAGCCGGCGCCAGCTTGTCCAGCTTGTCGAATAGGGCGATGCGCATTTCCGCCAGCAGGCGAAAAGCCATGTCGTGGGCGATCCAGCTTTCCAACCAATGCAGGATGCCCGCTGCCGGCGCCATAGCGGCCATGATCCACAGCAGATTGCTGTATGCCGCACCGCCCTTCACCGCCGCGACGGCCAGGGCACCGACGATGCCGATGCCCGTGTAGGCGATCACCCGGCTGACTCCGAGGATAAAGGTCATGCTCAACCGGCCCTTCCACGGTGCCACATGGCCCAGCAAGGTGCGGAAGGCGCCGGCCCATCCCAGGCCCCGGGCGCGCAGAATAGCGTCGCTTTCGCCCACATCCTGTGGCAGGTCATCGCTATCGACGACCTCGTCCGCCGCCGTGCGGGCTTCAAGTTCCTGGTCGGGATCAGCCTTGTCCTGGGCCTGAGCCGTCATCAGGCGGTGATAGATGCCGCCTTGGTCCATCAAATCACGGTGCCGGCCCTGCTCCACGATCCGGCCCTGGCCCAGTACCAGAATACGGTCGGCGTCAATGACGCTGGACAGACGATGCGCGAAGATCAAGGTGGTACGGCCGGCCATCAGGCGGTCCAGGGCCTGCTGGATCACCGCCTCGTTCTCTGCATCAACCGAGGACAGCGCCTCGTCCAGCACTAGGATCGGCGCATCCCGCAGCAAGGCCCGCGCAATGGCGATGCGCTGACGCTGCCCGCCGGATAGTTTCAGGCCCCGCTCGCCCACGACGGTGGCATAACCCTGGGGCAGGTGGGCGATGAATTCGGCGGCATTCGCGGCATTCGCGGCATTCGCGACCTCGTCGCAGGTGGCTTCCGGTTTGCCCAGGCGAATATTGTCCTCGACGCTGCCGAAAAACAAATAGGTGTCCTGCTGCACCACGGCGAATTGTTGACGCAGGCTGGCCAGGGTCTGTTGCCGGATATNCTGGCCAGCGATCAGGATCTGGCCTTCGCTGGGATCGTATAGNCGCAGCAATAGACGCTGGATAGTCGTTTTGCCCGCGCCCGANGGTCCGACGATGCCGATGCGTTCGCCTGCCTCGATCTTGAAATTCAGGCCGTCGTGGGCCCTATTCCGCGCGCTGGGATAGGCGAAACGGACATCCCTAAACTCAACTGATGCTGNATCCTCCAGCACCAAAGTGCCGGTGCCGTCATCCGCCAGACTGGGCCGGGCGGCCAGGATATCCAAAATACCCTCGGCGGCGGATTGTCCCACCATACCCTGATGCAGCAGATTGCGCAGCTCCCGCAATGGCCGGAAGACTTCAACGCCCAGCATCAGCACGACCAGCAACACCCACAGCTCGAGCTGGCCCTCGGCCACTCGCCAGGCGCCCACCGCCAGGGCGCCCGCCGCGCCCAATGCAATGCCCGTGTCCGTGATGCCCCGGCCCAGGGCATTGGTGGCCAACACCCACATGGTGGTGTGGAATACGGCACGCGCCTTGAGCGCAAGGCTCTCCGCCCGCACATGGCTCTGCCCGAAGGATTTCAAGGTGCCCAAACCCTGCAGGCTGTCAAGGAACTCGGCGGCGAAGGCGCCATAGGCTTTCGAGCGCTCCCTGGCACTCTCCTTGTCCCAAAAATGAAAGGCCGACGGCGCCACCAACGTCACCAGGGCAAAAGCCAGCATGGTGGCCGCGATGGTCGGATCCAGGAAAGCCATGAAGGCAAAAATCATCACCGGCGTCAGGGCCGCGACAAATAGCTGCGGGATGTACTGGCCGAAATAGGTCTCCAACTGCTCCACACCCTCAACCAGCGAGACCAGGACATCGCCTGTTCGCTGCAAGCCAAAATAGGCCGGGCCCAGATGCACGATCTGTTCATATAGGCGCTGGCGCAAGGATATTTGCACGCGTGCGGCGGTGTGATGGGCCACCATGTTGCGGCTGTATTCCAACCAGGCGCGCAACAACATGGTACCGCCAACCAGAACAACCGGCCCCCACAACTCGGCCAGCCCGGCGCCATCGAAGATCAAACCCAACAGCCAGCCCAACAGCATCAGACGCACCACGCCCACCGCCGCCGAAAGCAGTCCTATTCCCACGGCGCCGAAAAGCCGATGGCGCAGACCCGCAGTAAAGCGCCAAAGCCGGGCGTCCAGATACATTCGATATTTCCCACCAGGTTCGTGTCGTCCCCCACGGCCCAGGATTCCAGGCCGCGTCCCAGGCTCAATCTATGCTGTTGAGGCCGCTCTGCCAATGGACTAGTCGTGAGTGTTTGGAAGGGAATATTTTGCCGTGATTTTTACCGGAATTCTTGTTGTATTTGATGACGATGCAAGTATTCTCGGAGCCAAGAAAAAATTCAACCATTTGGGTTTGATTTTCCTATGTGGTGTGGAACATATTCGTATTTGAGAGGATAAATGCATGGCGCAGACAAAAGTTGCCGATCAGACAACCGCGACACAGGCGGACGCGACACAGATACGTACCGCGCAGGTCATGCAAGCAGGCCTTGCCGCCCTTTTAGGACTGGCACTGTTCATCGGCGTGGCGCTGTCCCACCCCGCCGCCATCCATAATGCGGCCCATGATTCCCGCCACGGCATAGCGGCGCCCTGTCACTAGTACAACGGTCACTAGTTTACGGCTAACCGCCAACGCTCACATGGATTTCTTCAAATCGATCCTCATCAGTGCCTTGGTCGCCGGCATTGTCGCCGGCGCGGGATTGACAGGCCTACAGACGCTGAAAGTCTACCCGCTGATCTTCGCGGCCGAGGCTTTTGAAGATGCTGGCTCAGCCCCAGGTGCGGCCAGCGCGGCGGCCCATGATCATCAAGCTCACGAAGGTAGTCAAGGCGCGAAGGATGCCGGCCATCACCACGACGAAGCGGCCTGGATGCCCGCCGACGGCGCCGAGAGATTACTGTATTCGCTTCTCTCCAATGTCCTGATGGGTGTTGCCCTGGGGTTGATCCTGGCGGCGGTTTTCGCCTTGCGCCGGGTGATCAATTGGCGCCATGGCGTGGTCTGGGGCCTGGGCGGTTTTATAGCCCTCAATCTGGCACCGGCGGTGGGCATACCGCCGGAGCTACCGGGCATGCCGGCCGGTGATTTGCTGGCCAAGCAAACCTGGTGGCTGTCCACGGCGCTGCTGACGGCCGGTGGGATCGCCCTGATTTTTCTCTGTAATGGCGTGGTCTGGCGCGTGCTGGGAGTTGCCATGATCGCCTTGCCCCAAATCTATGGCGCCCCGCATCTTCCCAGCATCGATAGTGCCGTGCCGGCGGTCCTGGCGGCTGACTTTGCCACTGCCAGCCTGGCCACAAACCTGGTTTTCTGGGCTGTCCTTGGCCTGTTAACGGCAGAGGCCATGGCCCGCACGCCCCGGACAGTGCATTCCAAAGCAATTTAGGTTGTTTTCGATTTAGTCAAATTGGCGTGCCGCACTTAAAATCTTAGTCTGATTTTTCCGCCACGCCGGCATCGGCGAAGCTTGCCATGCCCGCGTGAGTGGCAAGTGCGGCCCGCAACAGCGGGATTGCCGTCGCCGCGCCGGAGGCCTCGCCCAGGCGCATGCCCAGATCCAACAGCGGCGATAGGCCCATGCGCTGTAACAGGCGCAGATGCCCCGGTTCGGCTGAAACGTGCGCGGCCCAGCAATGTTCCAAAAAGCCCGGTGCCGCCACGTGCAAGGGTGCCAGCGCGGCGGAGGCCACATAGCCGTCGATCAACAGTGGGATACGGGCCCGCCGTGCCGCCAATGCGGCACCCGCCATGGCGGCCAATTCCCGCCCACCCAGGCAACGGGCGATTTCCAGCGGATCGTTCAGAATAGCGGCATGCCGGGATCTGCCATTGGCCACGGCCTGGGCTTTGCGCGCCAGGCTCGCATCACCCACGCCGGTGCCGCGTCCGGTCCAATCCTGGGCTGCGCCGCCATATAGCGCATGCGCTAGAGCGGCAGATACCGTGGTGTTGCCAATACCCATCTCGCCAATGCAGACCAGATCCGTATCGTTGTCCACCTGGGCCATGCCGCGCCGCAAGGCATCAAGGAATTCGTCCCAGCCCAACGCTGGTGCTTGGGTAAAATCGGCAGTCGGTTTCTCCAGATCAAGATCCAGAACCTTCAGCTCCGCCCCGGCCATGGCGCACAATTGGTTGATGGCAGCGCCGCCGGTGGCGAAATTGGCGACCATCTGCGCGGTGACCTCTACCGGAAAGGCGGACACGCCTTGCGCTACAACGCCGTGATTGCCGGCAAAAACCAAAACCTGAACCTTGTCCAGCCTTGGCACCTCGCGGCCCTGCCAAGCGGCCAGCCACAAGACCAGATCCTCCAGCTTGCCCAGCGCCCCTTGTGGTTTGGTCAGCATGTCGTTGCGCGCCTTGGCATCCGCTTGTGCCCGAGCATCAGCATGGGGTAAATCGGCCAGCAGGCGGCGTAAGTCTTCTTGGCTTTGTGGCATAATGTGTACTGATACTCCTAAGTAGCGGTCCGGTGATCACGGTCGATCAAATGTATGAAGCTGCCCATTACCTTGCCCGAACACAGGCCAACCTCTGCGCTCTGTTCGCCCAGGGCATCCCGAGCGGTAAACAGATGTTCACCCTGTTCCTCAGTTATCGTGGCGTAATGAAATTCGTGGCCACGGTAATCCACACCCCTGGCACCAAGGGGGCCCGATTGACGCAGCCGTACCTGGCGATATCCTAAATGCAGTTTGCGCTTGGCGAAAGAGGTCTCCAGCCCCAACAATCCGGCCATGGCGTGGCACCTGCCATCCTGATCCAGCACACCCTGGCCCAACACCATGAAGCCGCCGCATTCGCCCAGGATAACGGCGTCCCGCGCCGCCGCATCCCGCAACCCGGATAAAAAGGCCTGATTCGCAGCCAGAGCGCCGGCATGCAGTTCGGGGTAGCCGCCCGGTAAATAAACCGCATCCGCATCCAAATTTGGCGCTTTATCGGCCAAGGGAGAAAAGAAGCTGATCTCCGCCCCCGCCCGGCGCCAGTCATCCAGCACATGGTGATAACGGAACCCAAAGGCGATATCCGCGGCCACGGCGATGTGTTGGCCCAGTGGAGGGACTGGATCAACTGAATTGATTGTTGTATAGGCCGGCGCGGCGGCAATATCATGCAAGCCCGCCAGATCCAGGTCACGGCCAAGATTATCCGCCGCGCGGTCCAGCAAGGCGTCCAGGTCGGCCCGCTCGCTGGCCTGTACCAGACCAAGATGCCGGGCCTGGAGAAGCAGCGAAGGATCGGCGGCAAGAACGCCAAACACCCGGATGTTTACCTCGGCGCAGGCGTCAAACAGCATCTTTTGGTGACGCCGACTGCCCACCTGGGTAAAAATCACGCCAGCCACGTTCACGTCGGTACGGTAATTAGCGAAACCCTGCGCCAGGGCCGCAGCGGAGGCGCCTTGACCCTTGGCATTGATCACCAGGATCACGGGCAGATTGAACATTGCCGTTAAGTCGGCGGTAGAGCCATCGCCACTGACCGCGCCATCAAACAGGCCCATCACGCCTTCTATCAGAAATCGGCTACCGCTTTGCTCCTGAAGCAGCTGGTTCAGCCGTTCCGGCGCCATGGCCCATGGATCAAGGTTGCCGCAGGTTAAGCCGGCGGCGGCAGACAAAAAGCCGGGGTCAATATAGTCTGGTCCAACCTTGAACGGCGTAACAGCCGCCCCTTTTCGGGTCAGCAGGCGCAACAGAGCGGCGGAGACAAGAGTCTTACCGGAATTAGAGCTTGGCGCCGCCAGAACCCAGCCGCGCGCGCCATTATCTGAATTCGTGTCAGAACTTGCTCTCGTGCTCACGCCGGTGCATCTTTTCCTGGCTTGCGGCTTGGTATAAGCGTAATTCATACCTATTGCAGGGCACGCTGGTGATCAAGAGGTTTTCGACGGAATGGCGGCAAAAGGGGCGGAAAAGGGCGCATTGCGGCGCGGCTGGACCACGGGCGCCTGCGCCACGGCTGCTGCCACGGCGGCCCATGGCGCACTTTTGAATGGCGAATTTCCCGATCCCGTGGATATTACCCTGCCGGGCGGCCGCACAGTGGCCTTTTGCCTCTGCCGCGAGGAGCTTGGCATGGATTTTGCCTTGGCGGCAGTCGAGAAAGATGCCGGCGATGATCCCGACGTCACACACGGCGCCTTGATCCATGCCCTTGTGCGCCGGCGTCCCGACGACGGCGCCGGCATATGCTTCCACGCCGGCGATGGCGTCGGCACGGTGACCAAGCCGGGCCTGCCCATCGCGATCGGACAGGCGGCGATCAATCCGGTGCCCCGCGCCATGATCACCGATGCCTTGACCAGCTCGGCGCGGGCGGCGGGAAAATCTATTGACCTGGATGTTGAAATTTCCGTGCCGGGCGGTGATGCCATGGCGGCGCGGACCATGAACCCGCGCTTGGGCATTTTGGGCGGTATATCCATACTGGGCACCACCGGCATCGTTGTCCCTTTTTCCTGTGCCGCCTGGATCGCCACCATTCACCAAGGCATCGATGTGGCCCGCGCCGCCGGCCTGCGCCATCTGGGTGCCGCGACCGGACGCACCTCGGAGGCGGCCTTGCAACGCCATCATGGTTTCAATGACGGCGCGCTGATCGATATGGGAGATTTTGCCGGCGGGATGTTGAAGTATCTGCGTGATCATCCCGTTGAACGACTGTCCCTGGCTGGCGGTTTCGCGAAAATATCCAAGCTGGCGCAAGGCCACATGGATCTGCATTCGAAACGTTCCCAGGTGGACTTTGAATGGCTGGCACGGGTCGCGGATGAGGCACCCGAAGTCGCGGCCCTGTGCCGGCGGGCCAACACGGCGGCCGAGGTCCTTGGCGCGGCGCAAGCGCAAGGCTTTCCCCTGGCGGACAGGGTCGCCGCACTGGCCCACAAGCAGGCGCTGGAGATCTGCTGGGGTGCCGTAACGATCGAGGTTTTGATTTACGACCGTGCCGGCGAACTGGTTGGCGGAAGCGA
This sequence comes from Rhodospirillaceae bacterium, assembly GCA_002731375.1. Classification (GTDB taxonomy): domain Bacteria; phylum Pseudomonadota; class Alphaproteobacteria. The sequence continues at coordinate 27,572 of PCBT01000049.1, forward strand.
TGACTGAAGGCAAATTGCTTATTCTCGGGGGTACCGCATTGGCCGGTGAGCTGGCCGGCGCCGTTGGAGAACTGGGCCTGCCGGCGGTCTATTCCTTGGCCGGGCGGACGGCCACCAAGACCGTTCCGGGTGCGGAGTTGCGCAGTGGCGGCTTTGGCGGAGCCGATGCCTTGGCGGATTATTTAAAGGCAGAGAAGATTTTCGCTGTTATTGATGCCACACACGCCTATGCCGTGCAAATTACCCTCAATGCGCAAACTGCCTGCGAGGCCGCGCAGCTGCCTTTGCTGCGCCTGGAGAATTCACCCTGGAGGGAAGTTGCCGGCGACCGCTGGCTGCGCGTACCAGATTTTGGGGCCGCGAAGGATGCCGCCGCCGGGATCGCCAAGCGGGTTTTCGTCTCCACGGGCCGGCAGGCCATGGCGGAATTCGCCGATGATGAGCGCTGCTGGTGGCTGGCCCGGGTGATCGCGCCTGGCGATGATCTGCCCCCGCTGGCTAATGGCCGCTATCTCTTTGCCCGTGGCCCGTTCGTGGTGCGCGATGAATTGCATTTGCTGAGCATTCATGAAATTTGTGCCGTGATCACCAAGAATGCGGGCGGCGACGCAAGCCAGGCCAAGATCACGGCGGCGCGGGAGTTACGGCTTCCGGTCATTATGATTGACCGCCCCGAAGGCGGCGTGGCGCCACAGGTCGATAGCGTCGATGCCGCCATGGCCTGGCTGAGAATCTGCCTGATCTAACCCTCTGGCCTCAAGATGTGGCGGTGATCAGCGGCGTAAAGGCGGCTGTCGGTGGCCGCGTCCGTATCCAGCACTCGGCCAACCAGGACCAGGGCGGTGCGAGTCAGTTTGGCTACACGGGTTTTTTCGCGGATATCGGCCAGGGTACCGCGAATAATTTCCTGATCGGGCCAGCTGGCTCGATAAACAAGTGCCACGGGGCAGTCTTCGCCATAGTGGGGGATCAAATCGCGGCAAACCTGACGCAGGTTCCGAGCCGAGAGATGAATAGCCAAGGTAGCGCCGGAACGGCCGAGCTCGGCCAATTCCTCGCCCGCCGGTATGGCGGAGCTTTTCATCGCCGTGCGCGTCAGGATGATGGTCTGGCTGATATCCGGCAGGGTTAGCTCCAACCCCAGGGCCGCCGCCGAAGCCGCGAAGGCCGGCACGCCGGGGGTGATGGTGTATTCGATTTCCAGTGCCTTCAGGCGTTTGATCTGTTCGCCGATGGCGCCATACAACGACGGATCGCCGGAATGTACGCGGGCCACATCCTGGCCCTGGCAGTGCGCGGCTTCAATTTCCGCCATGATCCCGTCCAGATTAAAGGATGCGGTATCGACCACCCTGGCATCACTTGGCGCAAAAGCGACGACTTCGGCCGGCACCAGAGATCCGGCATAAAGGCAAACCGGGCAGACAGCGATCAGGTCACGGCCACGCAAGGTGATCAGGTCCGGTGCGCCGGGGCCCGCCCCGATGAAGTGCACGGTCATTCTTAGGCTTCCTTAGTTAGTACGGTTTGCTTGGCGGCATAGCCGCGCGGGGTATAGACCGACCAGCTGCCGTCGCCGCGCAGCCGCGCGCGGGTCTCGGACGAGCCGACCATCACCAATGTCAGCATGTCCACATCGTCCACCTGCAGCTCGGACAGGGGTAGGGCGGTCACCATTTCATTGGCCCGGCCCAGGTTGCGAGCCAGGATCACCGGCGTATCCTCAGGCCTGTGACGCAGCAACAGATCCCGCGCCAGCGCCAGCAGGTCGCGGCGCCGTTTGCTCACCGGATTATAAAAGGCAATGACGAAATCGGAGGCCGCGGCGGCAACGATGCGGCGCAGAATAACCTCGCGCGGCGTCAGCAGATCCGACAGCGAGATAGCGCAGAAATCATGCCCCAATGGCGCGCCCACCCGCAAGGCGGCGGCCTGCATGGCCGAAATACCCGGCAGCAGCTCCAGCGAAATGCGGTCCCAGTGCCCTGGCGTATCGTCGCGGTCCAGCAATTCGTGCGCCAAGGCGCCCATGGCGAAGACCCCGGCATCGCCCGACGAGACAAGGGCAACGTTCTGGCCCGACGCCGCCATTTCGATCGCGGTGGCGACGCGCGCCTCTTCTTCGCCCAGATTATAGGCGCGGCAATCCTTGTCCGCAGTCAGATCGGCGATCAAGTCCAGATACAGGCCATAGCCAACAATGATGTCCGCCTGCCGCATGGCGGCCTCCGCTGCGCCGGTGCGCCAATCGGCCCGGCCCGGCCCGATGCCGACGATGGCCAGATGGCCCCGCGCGGCACCCAGCACCGCCGGGTCGATGATGTCATCGGCCCGCGCAATAGCGCAGGTGGCACGCTGACTCTTGCGTTTCTCCACCGCCAGGGCACCACCACCGGAATCAGCCGCCGCCAGAGCCGCCGCCTCGGCCACGCCACTGACGCCGACCTCAGCCTTGACCGCGTCGGAAGGATTGGCGAGGCGGGATTCCTGAGCCAGAAGGGCGGCCACGTCGAAGAACCGCGCCGGAATATCGAAATGCGCGGCGGCGGCATGAATCGCAGTTTCGTCGGTCTTCAAATCCAGCGAGAAGATACCGGCCAGGGAGAGGGGCGAAAGATTTTCCGCTGTCAGGGTCTCATTGATCAGCCCGATCAACTCTTCCTGCTCCACGCCGCGTTCACACCCAACGCCAAGCGCCAATATCTGACGGTGATAAACCAGATGGCGGCCATCACCCAGTAATGGCGCATCCGCGATGGTGATCCGCAGGGTACCGTCATCGGCTTGCGGCAACGCACTGGCGTGCAGCCAAGCTGCCTCGCCCTCGATCCTTACCGCCACGCCAGCGCGCAGTTCTGAGACAAAGGCCTTCATGTCCAAAGGATTGGCGAGACGCCAGCCTGCGGGCGGTTCGTCCAAGGCGATGGCGAAGGCGGTATCACTGGCCGTGGTAATAGCGGGCGCGGTGTTAAGCACTTTGCCCAGGCGCCGGGCCAGATCATTGCCGCCATGGTGGCCGCCCAACAGCGGCACGATGGCGCTGCCGTCCTCGGCCAGGGCCAGCACGGGGGCATCGTCATGCTTGCCGCTCAACACAGGTGCGAGGTGGCGGATGACGATGCCGGCAGCGCACAGCGCAATCAATGGCTGGCCAGCGGCAAAACAATTCCGCAAGGTGGCAGCCACGTCATCGAAGGGCCGGATGTTGGCGCCTTGCACCCTCTTGCCATAGCCGTGAATGACACCGCCAAGCTCCGCCTGCAAACGCCGCGCGGTGGCCAGGCCGGCCTCGCCCAGAACCAAATAATTCACCAGAAATGTCATATCCCAACGCCTTCCTTGCGTACCAGGATCATGGCGAAATAGGGCACCTCGTCCGGATTGATATTTGAAAGTCTTTCCACTTGTTGCTCCGGCATGGTGGCATGCGCCACATAATGCGCCCGGTCCAAAAGATCCAAGTCCCGCAGCACATCAAAAACCTTGGGAGCATGGCGGCCCAGCTTGATGATCGCCGCCGCGTCCGTGCGCGATAACCGCGCACGCAAATCTTCCGCCGCCATGGGCGCAGGCAGAATGCTCAGGACTTCATTGCGCGCCACCAAGGGTGTCCGTGCGGCGCAGGCGCAGGCCAGCAGAGACGATATACCAGGCACCACCTGGACCGGAAACTCGTCTGTCAAACGATTGAACAGATACATGAAGCTGCCATAGAAAAACGGATCGCCCTCGCACAGCACAGCGACGTCCTGGCCCCCGCGCAACGCCTGGGCGATTTCGGCTGCACCCTTGTCATAGGCGGTGCGGTCGGGAAAGCGCTTCGGATCAAGCGGCATGCGGATGATAATTTCGCGACGGCCTTCGGGAATATGCGGCGCAGCGATACGGCGGGCCAAGCTTTCGCCAACCTCGGGCGCGGGATAGGCAAGCACCGGCGCGGTCTGCAAAACCTTGTGCGCCTTCAGGGTGATCAAATCCGGATCGCCTGGCCCGACACCAACGCCATACAATGTGCCACTCATGTCTTCACGCCCCGATACTGCGTTACCGGACGCATGGCGCGCCAGGCGTGCAGATCGCCCATGGCATCCAGATGGGATATCTCGATCCGCTTCATACCGCCGCCTTTAAGCCGCATGAATCCGAACAGTTGGCTCTCTCCTTCCATGCTGACCGCATTTGCGACCAGGCGTCCGCCACTGGGCAAGGCCCGCCAACATGCGTTCAAAACCTTGCGGTCACTGACACCGCCACCAATGAAAATCACATCGGGCCTGGCCAGGCCTTTTAGGGCGGCGGGCGCTGCGCCTTCGATAACCTGCAATTTCTGTACGCCCAGGTTCTCACCATTGGCGCGGATATTGCCGGCGCGCTTCGAGCTTTGTTCGATGGCGATGGCGCGCGCCGTGGGCTCGGCGCGCAGGAATTCGATGGCGATGGAACCTGCACCCGCGCCCACATCCCACAGCAATTCGCCAGGCGCAGGCGCCAGGGCGGCCAGGGTCACGGCGCGGACATCGCGCTTCGTCAGTTGGCCGTCATGTTGAAACAGTTCATCAGGCAATCCGGCGGACCGCATCAGGCGCGGCGCATTCGGACCGGCGGCACAATGTATTGCAATTGTGTTCAGATCGCCGCATTTTCGCCGCCAGGCCTTGGCCGTACCGTCGTGACGCTTCTCCATCGGCCCGCCCATGCGCTCGAGAACCGTGATCTTGCTGTCGCCGTAGCCCGCCGCCCGCAGCGCCGCCGCAACCTCTTTCGGCGTGTTGCCGTCCCCGCTCAAAATCAAAATTCGTGCGTCGGGCCGCAAGTGCCGGTTCAGCCGGCCCAGGGGACGGCCATGAACGGTCATGCAGTCGACCTCCGCCAGCGGCCACCCAAGACGGGCGCAAGCCAGGGAAAAGGCCGATTGATGCGGGATCACCCGGCAGCTTTCGGCGCCAAACTCCCGGCACAGGGTGACGCCGATGCCGTAGGACATGGGATCGCCGGTGGCCAGTACGCAGACCCGCTGACCCTTGAATTTAGCCAACTTGGCTACCGTCGCATGCAGCGCATTGTCCCAGGTCAAACGCGGACGCTTATCATCGCCCAGCATGGCCAGATGCCTGTCGCCGCCGACCATGATCTCCGCCCCGTCGATGGCGGCACGGGCGGCTTCGCCTAGCCCGGCCAGGCCGTCCTCGCCAATCCCTACAATGCAAAGCCATTTCTTCACAGCGGGGCTCATACCTTGATCCGGGCCAGCGCATTTACCGCCGCGCCGGCAATAGCGCTACCACCACGGCGCCCACGCAGGGTCAGGTAGGGAATATCGCCGGCGTCATCGATCAGGGCCTGTTTCGATTCCGCCGCACCGACAAAGCCGACGGGAAAGCCAAGGATGACCGCCGGTTTCGGCGCACCGCTGCCCAGCATTTCCAACAAGCGGAACAAGGCCGTCGGGGCGTTGCCGATGCAGACCACGGCGCCCGCCATATCCTCGCGCCATTTCTCCACTGCGACGGCCGAGCGGGTATCACCACGTGCATTGGCGGTCTTCTCGACGCCAAAGGTATTCAGGGTACAGATGATCTGGTTTCCCGCCGGCAGCACCCGGTCGATGATGCCGTGGCGCACCATCATGACATCCACCAGAATTGGCGCGCCCCGGCGCAGCGCGGCGGCTCCCGCCGTCACTGGATCACCGCCCCAGGCCAAATCGGCGGGCAGATCGGTCATGCCGCAGGCGTGGATCAGACGCACGGCGACATCATGCAGGCCCTCGGGCAATCGAGAAAAATCCGCCTCCTCCCGAACGATGGCGAATGACTTGTCATAGATCGCCTGGGGATCGCGCAAATAGCCATATGCGGCGGCATCGCCCATATCAGACCTTTTTCTTCACCATGCTACGCGGGCCCAAGGGATGGTCCGCGTGTGGGTAGGGATGGTGGGCGTGATCGTGCCCNTCGTCATGATCATGGTCGTGGTTATGGTTGTGATCATGCCCGTGATCATGCTCATGGCTATGNCCATGTTCATGATCGTNNCCCTGATGCACGTGCGNGGTGGGATCGAAATCCTCGTCCGAGATCTTGCCTGTGCCGATACCCTCCACGTGATGGTGATGGCTTTCCTGGGGCAGGCCGACCTCGATCTCGAAGCCAAGGACCTGTTCGCGGTATTTGCAATTCAGGCAGTTCATGTTGTTGGCGCCTTCCAGGGCTTCGTTGACCCGGTCGGCGAAAGCATCCAGCACCAACGGATGATCGTTCAGGTACGACGCCTTGACGAATTCGATCTCCAGATGATCAGCGGCTACCACGTCGGCATAGTGATAAATGCGTCGCACCAGAATACCGGTGAACAGGAAGTATGGAAACACAATGATCCGCTTATAACCCAGCTTGGCGGCGTGCCGCAGGCCCGGTTCCACCAAGGGGAAGGTGACGCCGGAATAGGCCACTTCNGCCCAGCCNAAGCCAAGGCCCTCCCACAACAGACGGCANACTTTCGAGATATTGGAATTGGCATCCGGGTCGGACGCGCCCCGGCCCACCACCACCAGCAAGGTTTCCTCCGGACTGATATGATCGCCCGCGGCATCCATGGCCTCGCGCACCCGGTCGCCGGCGGCACGGATCAGCTTCATGTCCATACCCAGATCCCCGCCATAGGTGATATCCAGCTCCGGGTGCTGGGCGCCATAGGTATTGATCACCGAGGGCAGGTCGTTCTTCACATGGCCCGCGGCGAACAACATGCCGGGTATAGCAATAATGCGCTTGTTGCCACGTTCGCGCAAGGCATCCAGACGCTCGCGGATGATCGGCGTGGCGAATTCCAGAAAGCCGCTGTCCACGTCATATTGCGGCAGTCGGGCGCGGATACCGTCCGCGACGCTTTGAAATTCGCTGACGGCGTCTTCGTCACGGCTACCGTGGCCGCATACCATAATGCCAATGTTTGTCATGATTGCCTCATCCACTCTCGATACGCCACGCTTGCTCTCTTTAAGGTAATGCGGCAAACCTGCTGGCTTCGCGGCTTGGTATTAACANAGCAGTTTGCATGTTTGAATTTGTTCTTCCCATTCAGGCGGTTTTTCTCGCCTTGGCCCTGGATCTGTTGTTTGGCGATCCTAAATGGCTTTACGCGCGAATAACGCACCCAATTGTCTGGATCGGAGACTTGATCTCGGCACTGGAAGCGCGTCTGTACAGGCCAGACGGCCAAATCTTTCTTGGTGCGGTGCTGGTGGCGGTTACGGTATCCCTGTGCGCGCTTTTCGGTGTCCTGGTTACCTGGCTGGGCGCAATGAGCGGCCAGGGCTGGATCGTAACCGGCATTGTCGGTTCGATCTTCCTCGCCGCCCGCAGTTTGCACGATCATGTCAGGGCCGTGGCCGACGGCCTGTCTCAAGGTCTGGATGGTGACCTGGAAGCCGGGCGTGAAGCGGTCAGCCACATTGTTGGCCGCGATGCAAGCCAACTGGATGAAGCCGGCGTATCCCGCGCGGCCTTGGAATCCCTGGCCGAAAATTTCTCCGACGGTGTCGTCTCGCCGCTGTTCTGGTTTCTTCTCGCCGGCCTGCCCGGTCTGCTGGCCTACAAGGCGGTCAATACTCTGGACAGCATGATCGGCCACCGCAACGAACGCTATCTTAGTTTTGGCCGCGCCGCCGCGCGCCTGGATGATCTGGCAAACTGGCCCGGCGCCCGGATAACCGGCCTGTTGCTGTGTCTGGGCGCCTTGCTGATGCCGGGCGTTCGCGTAGGCGCTGCCTGGGCCGTCATGTGGCGCGACCATGGCAAACACGCCTCCCCCAACGCCGGCTGGCCCGAGGCCGCCATGGCCGGCGCCCTGGGCGTGGCCCTGGCCGGACCACGCAGCTACAATAACGAAGTCACCGAAGGCCCTTGGCTGGGCGATGGCGAGGTTGCCACCGCTGACATCGATCGTGGATGCGCATTGTACCGCTGGACCTGCGCGGTGATCCTGCTGGCCCTGTTGACGGCAGTTCTGTTGTAGATCAGGCCGCATGGGCAATCTCCAGCATGCAGTCCAGATCGAGATTATCCTCAAGATGCGCGGCCAGGCCATCAAGGGTTCTGTCCACCAGGGCATGATGGTTGATGCCGCTTTGCGCGCGCGCACGTAACGCCGACAGATAGGCATGGCGAAAACCGTCGGCGCGAAATAGGCCATGCAGATAGCAACCTTCGACCCGGCCATCAGNGCTGCGCGCACCGTCCGCCNCGCCATTGATTTTCAGGAATGGCNGGGCCCGGTCCGGGCCATCGCTATNGCCCAGGTGGATTTCATAGCCGTGCAAGGCTTCACCGCTCTCCACATGTTTGCCGGTGCGTTCGCCCAGGCTTTTTTCCNCTGACAGCACGGTCTCGATATCCAGCAGGCCAAGACCGTNNGCCTTTCGCACGCTGCCTTCNATGCCGTTGGGATCGGCAATCGTCCTACCTAGCATCTGATAACCGCCACAGATGCCAAGTATATGCCCACCACGCCGGTAATGGGACAGGATGTCGATGTCCCAGCCCTGGCGGCGCAGAAAGGCCAAATCGGCGATGGTTGCCTTGCTGCCGGGCAGCAGGATCAGGTCCGCGTCAACGGGCATAATGTCTCCCGGCGCGATGATCCGCACCTCTGCGTCCGATTCCGCGTTCAGGGGATCGAGATCGTCGAAATTGGCAATGCGCGAGAGCTTCGGCACCGCTATCAGTATAGCGCCATCGTTGGATTTGGCGGGTTTATCCAAGACCACGGCATCTTCCGCCGGCAGATGCACAGCGTCGGGAAAATAAGGCGCGATACCTAGAGAGGGCCAGCCCGTGCGCTCGCTGATTTCTTGCAGCCCCGTATCGAATAGCGAAACATCGCCACGGAATTTGTTGATAACATAGCCCCTGATACGCGCCCTCGCGTCATCAGCGATCACCGCATGGGTGCCGACAATACTGGCAATGACGCCGCCCCGGTCGATGTCCGCCACCAGGATCACCGGCACATTCGCCGCTCCGGCAAACCCCATGTTGGCGATATCCCGGCCCGGCAGATTGATCTCCGCCGGACTTCCCGCGCCCTCCACCAGGACCAAATCGGCGCCAGATCCATTGATCCGGTAGCTCTCCAGCACCTCCTCCAGTAGGCCGGCTTTCAAGTGTTGATATTCCCGCGCATTGGCGGCGCCGCGCACCCGGCCGCGTACGATAATCTGGGCGCCAATATCGGTTTGCGGTTTCAACAGAACCGGATTCATATGCACGCTGGGCACGGCACGGGCGGCCAGAGCCTGCAAATGCTGCGCCCGTCCGATCTCGCCACCATCGCCCGCGATGGCCGCGTTATTCGACATGTTCTGCGGCTTGAAGGGCCGCACCGATAGGCCCCGGTTGGCATAGGCCCGCGCCAGGCCCGCGACCATGAGAGATTTGCCCACGTCCGAACCGGTGCCTTGAAACATGAGTGCTTTTGTGGCCTTGGTCATTGCCTCAACCTAAAACTCGATGCCCTTCTGGGCCTTCACACCGGATCGGAAGGGATGCTTTACCTGGGTCATTTCCGTGACCAGGTCGGCGATCTCGATCAACTCATCCTTGGCATTGCGGCCGGTGACGATGACGTGCAGGTCCTCGGGCTTATTGGCCAGGGTCTCGATAATTTCATCCAGGGGCAGGTTGTCGTAACGCAGGACGATGTTCAATTCATCCAGCAGGATCATATCGAATTCCGGATCGGGGCTGCGTGATGCCTCTATCATTTTCTTGGATTTCTCCCAAGCCGCCCGCGCGGCGGCGATGTCGCGGGCCTTGTCCTGGGTCTCCCAGCTGAAGCCCTCGCCCATGGCATGGATTTCGACCCGNTCGGGAAAATGNTCCAGGATATCGCGCTCCCCGGTCTCCCACTTGCCCTTGACGAACTGGATCACGCCGACCCGCATGCCATTACCCATGGCGCGGGCAACCAGGCCGAAGGCGGCGGTAGACTTGCCCTTGCCATTGCCGGTATGGACGATCAGCAGGCCTTTTTCGATGGTCTTCTTCGCCAGCATTTTCTCCCGGGCACGTTTCTTGTTGGCGGCCTTTTCGTTGGCGCGGGCGTATTGATCGTCGCTCATTGTTAGTCTCCCATGTTCACGGCTTGACTGGCCGCGATTAGATCACGCAGGGCATCCGGCGTGGAATTGGACCGGGTCTGCCACAGGCCGCGTTCCAGCGCCTCTGCCAGCCGCTCCGCCATTTCCCTTAATGCGGCGGGATTGTTTTGGCGCAAAAACTCCAGCACTTCTTCATTTTTCAAATAGGCNTCGTAGACCGCATCGAAATGATGGTCGGAAACCACCCGTGCAGTGGCCGCGAAGGCGAACAGGTAGTCCACCGTCGCCGCCATCTCGAAGGCGCCTTTGTAGCCGTGGCGCATNACGCCNGAAATCCATTTCGGATTGACCACCCGGGCCCGGACCACGCGGCCGATTTCATCCTCGAGGCNGCGGATTTTTGGTGCGAAGGGCCGACTGTGATCGTTGTGNTAGATCGCCGGCTGGGCCCCTGAATAGTGNCGCACCGCCGCCGTTAGGCCACCTTCAAACTGGTAGTAATCGTCCGAATCCAGCAGATCATGCTCCCGGTTGTCCTGGTTCTGCACCACCCCTTGGGTGGAGGATAACAAGGACTGGAACTGGCCATGTGCGGGCTGGCCGGATTTCTTGCCGCCATAAGCATAGCCGCCCCAGGCCAGATAGGCACGAGCCAGATCGCCGTCATCACGCCAGCCCCGCTCGTCCATCAGGGCCTGCAACCCGGCGCCATAGGCGCCCGGTTTGGAACCGAAAACGCGGGTGGCGGCCAGGTGATCCGCATCCGCCCCATCATGGCCAGCCTGGCGCAAGCGTTCGGCATCCTCGCGCGCACGGGCGGCCAATGGATTATCGCGCTCGCTCTCGTCCAGGGCCGCGACCTCTCGAGCGGCGCTATCGAACAGATCAATCTGGGTAGGAAAGGCATCACGGAAAAAACCAGATATGCGCAAGGTTACATCGACACGGGGCCGGTCCAGCATATGGATCGGCAGAATGTCAAAGCCGATGACCCGGCGGGAGGCCGGCTCCCACTTCGGCTGCACGCCCATCAGGGCCAGGGCCTGGGCAATGTCATCGCCGCCCGTGCGCATGTTGGCGGTGCCCCAGGCGCTGATCGCCAGATGCTTCGGCCATTCGCCGTGCGTCTGCCGGTACTCGTCCAGCAAAAGGTTGGCGGATTTCCAGCCCAACTGCCAGGCGGCGGGGGTGGGCACGGTGCGGCTGTCCACGGAATAGAAATTCCGCCCCGTGGGTAGCACATCCAAGCGGCCCCGGGTTGGCGCACCGGACGGGCCCGGTTCTACGAATTTGCCGTCCAGGCCATCGATCAGAGCCGAGATTTCCGCCGCGCCGCAGGCATCGACGGTTGGCCCAACGTCATCCTTGATAGCGTCCAAAACGGCGCGGGTCGCCGTCCATTCCGGCTGCACCCTTGCGGATCCATCAACTAAGGCCGCGGCCAGGTCCTCCAGCCGTTCCACGGTATCGCCATGGCTACGCCAGGCCGCATCCTCCCCCAAAGCGGCGGGTTTCGCGCCGTTCCAGGCATCGCCCAGGGTGCAATCCAGAGGGTCGAAGGCAAGCGCCAGATCATCGGCCAGCGCCCTGATCAATGATGCGTCGCCGGCATCACCTCCCGGCCGGGGCAGGCGGGTCAAGGCGACCAGCAAATCCCGGCGCAAACGGCCTTCCAGGGGTTGGCCCAGAACATGAAGGCCGTCGCGGATCTGCATTTCCTTCAAATCACAAAGATAATTGTCCAGCTTGGCCAGGGCTGCCGCCTCGTCATCAGTAGCGGCAATACCGGCGTCCTTGTCCAGACCGATGTCGCGGGTCAACTCCAGGATCTGCTCGCGCAACAGGTTCAGCCGGCGCGGATCAAGGCCGGCGGCTTCATAGAATTCGTCGATTAGCAATTCCAGATCTGCCAGGGGACCGTAGCTTTCCGCTCGCGTCAAGGGCGGGGTCAGATGGTCCACGATCACGGCCTGGGCCCGCCGTTTGGCTTGCGTGCCCTCGCCGGGATCATTAACGATAAAGGGATATAGATGCGGTAGTGGCCCCAGAACAGCTTCGGGAAAACAGCTTTCCGACAGCGCCAGGGATTTGCCCGGCAGCCATTCCAGATTGCCGTGCTTGCCCATGTGAATGATGGCCTGGGCGCCAAAACCCTGTCGCAGCCAGCCGTAAAAGGCCAGATAACCATGGGGCGGTACCAGGTCGGGATCGTGATAGCTCGCCTTGGGATCAATGTTGTAACCCCTGGCCGGCTGTAGACCGATCACCATCTTGCCTTGGGTGAAGGCGGGCAGGACGAAATCATCACCAACCACAAAGGGGTCTTCTTCGGGCGCTCCCCAGCGCGCGGTGACTTGCGCCCGCACTGCCTTCGGCAAATCGTTGAGGAAGCTTTGATAATCGGCCAGGGCAAAGGTAATGCCTCCCGAACGGCTGGCGCGGTCCTTCAGATCATTGGTCGGCCCGGCAGCAAGCTTGCGGATTAGATTATCGCCTTTGTCCGGCAGTTCGCCTACCTCATGGCCCGCATCAGCCAGCGCGCGCAGCAGGTTTAGAGCGGAGGCGGGCGAATCCAAACCGACCCCATTGCCCATTCGCCCGTCCTTGTTGGGGTAATTGGCGAAGATTAGCGCCAAGCGGCGTTCGGGTGCCGGGGTTTCGGCCAGCACCAGCCAGTTGGCAGCCAGGCGGCAGACAAAATCGATCCGGTCGGGCACGCCCTGGTAAGCGATTACCGGTAGTTGGGTCGCTTCATCAAAGCGCGCCTCGGCCTTGAAAGAGACGGCGCGGGAGATAATGCGGCCATCGACCTCCGGCAGGGCCACGTTCATGGCGATGTCGCGGGCACTCAAGCCATTCAGATTATCGCGCCAATCATATTCGTTAGAGCCCGCGAAGACCATCTGAATGACCGGTACGCCGGGCCGCTCCAGGGGCGAATCCGCGCGGGCGCCGCCGGGTTTGGAGACGGCGAAGCCGGTCGCGTTAAGGATCACGCCAGGCGGTTCCTCGGCAAAGATCGTATTCACAGTTTCGGCCGAGACGGCTTCCTTCAGGGAGGCGACGAAAACCGGCAAAGGGTTCAGACCGTGTTCGTGCAAACGCCAGATGATGCCATCCACAGGGTTCAGATTGCCGGCCTGGTATAACGCCCGATAGAACGTTACCGCCGCCACCGGCGCACCGGTCCGCCAATGTTGGCGTAGAACGTCCAGGCTCACGGCGCCTTTGCCAGGCCAGTAAATACCGGCTCGCAGCAATGGTGCGGGTTCCCGCCATTCCGTTGTCTTGCCCAACAGATCGGCGGCATGGGCCAGAAGATTGCCGCCGTTATCCGGGCCGCCATGAACGAAGTACTGCCACAGGCGATGGCAGGCCTCCGCCGGCAAAGTGGAAAGGCCCTGCAGCTCCGCATCGGGCTGATCATCGCCAGGGATGATGGCGAGGGCGATATTTTCCTGGCGGCAGCATTCCACCACCTGTTCCACGCCATAGGGCCAATAATTCACACCACCCAGCAAACGCACGATCACCAGTTTTGCGGCGCTGATGATGTCGCCGACGTAAAGATCGACGGACATGTTGTGGCTCAGGTTCATCAGGTTGGCCAGGCGCAGGCTCGGCGGGCTGGGTGCGGCCGAATCCTGCCGGGCCGCCGCCAGCATCTGCAAATCCGTGTCCGCTGCTGACAGGATGACGATATCGCCGGGACTTTGTCCCAGGTCGACCGCCTCCGCACCATCAGAGATTCCGCCGGGTTGGGCTGCGAGCAAATGCATCGCTGGCTCAGTCCTCGTTCTTGTCCACGATCATGGCGCGGATCGCCGCCTCGTCCAGGCCGCGCAGGCCGATCACAACGAGCCGGGAGGTGCGCGCCTCTCCCTCGCCCCAATCCCGGTCGTAATAATGCTGATAACGGTCGCCAACGCCCTGTACCAACAGGCGCATATCCTTGCCCTGCACAGTGATGAATCCCTTCATGCGCAAGATGTCGTGGGCCGTTGCCGCCGCCCGCAACCTGGCCAGCAGGGCCTTGGGTTCCGCCACAGCATCGAAGCTGATGACGAAGCTGTCGAAATCATCGTGTTCATGATCGTCCGCGTCATCGTGATGCGAGGGGCGGTTGGCCAGGTCGTCTTCCGCCGCCGCATCAAGGCCCAGCAGAGTATCCGCATCGATGGCGCCGTGTTGCGCCATCACCACATGCACGGATGGGCGCAGGGCGGCTTGCAGTTCCCCGGCGACGCGGGGTGCGTCGTCCACGGTCAGCAGGTCGGATTTGTTCATCACGACCATGTCGGCGCAGGCCAGTTGATCGGTGAACAGCTCCGCCAGAGGGCTGTCGTGATCCAACGCCTCGTCCGCTTGACGCTGCGCCGCCACGGCCGCAGGATCATCAGCAAACAGTCCGGCTGCGAAGGCTGGTGCATCGACCACGGCGACCACGCCATCGACGGTAATGCGGGTGCGGATCGCCGGCCAATTGAAGGCCTTGAGCAACGGTTTCGGCAAAGCCAGACCGGAGGTTTCGATAATGATGTGATCGATGCCTTCGGGGCGGTCCAGCAAGGCCTCCATGGTGGGGACGAAATCATCGGCCACGGTGCAGCAGATGCAGCCGTTGGCGAGTTCGACAATGTCTTCCTCGGCGCAGTTCTCGGCACCGCAGGCCTTGAGGATATCGCCATCGACCCCCATATCGCCAAATTCGTTGATGATCAGGGCCAAGCGCTTACCGTTGGCGGTCTCTAGCAGATGCCGGATCATTGAGGTTTTGCCGGCGCCCAGAAAGCCGGTGATCACGGTGGCGGAAATACGTTGCAGATTACTCATAGGCGGCATGGACCTAGCTGTCGCTGCTGCGAATTTGGGAAAATTTTCATGACCTGGCGCCCTCCCTCCGAGGATCGGTTGTTTGTTACCACGGGCCGCGCGCGTCTCCTGGCTTTGGGTCGTCGGTCGCGGGGCCTTCCCGGCGGATACGCCGCCAGTGACAGTTTCCCGTTTCCTCGCCATTCACAGTTGCGGGGGCAGCGCCGGATTTTAGAGACCCTACAATACGATCAAGACAGGGATGAAACACCGGCTTCCGCGCCACGGCTGGCGCAACCTAGCACGCCTGCTGTCTTACCGGCAATTGAATTGCCGCTGGCAAAATTAGGCTGACCAGCGTAAAGCTAGAGGCTGTTCTGGTTTGCGTACTTTTGGATGTTCCGATGACTACAATTCTCGCCATGGGGTTCCTGTTGGGACTGCAGCACGCCATGGAGGCCGATCACGTAGCCGCCGTCGCCGCGCTGGCCGCCAGCAAGGGCCGGCTGCGCTGGATCATGCGTCATGGCCTGTTCTGGGGCTTGGGCCATGCCCTCGCGCTTGGCGCCTTTGCGGGTGCCGTGATGCTGGCGCGGGGTAGTATCCCGGCGGAGCTGAGCGCGGGCCTGGAATTCGCCGTCGCCTGCATGTTGATCACTCTGGGCGCAATGGTAATTTGGCGGGTGGCGCGGGAACGGTTGCATTTTCATGTGCATCGCCATCGCGACGGTAAGCTGCATTTTCATGCCCATAGTCATGCCGGAGAGCAACAAGCCCACGACAAAAACAAACACGAACACCAGCATCATTCCAATAGTGTCCAGCGCAGTCTGGCTGTGGGCGTGATGCATGGACTTGCCGGCTCCGCCGCCCTGATCGCCCTCGCCGCGCCGGGGCAATTTATGGACGGCATGGGGTTTATCTTCCTGTTCGGCGCCGGATCTATTTTAGGCATGGTAGTGCTGTCATCGGTCATCGCACTGCCGCTGCTGCTATCAGGCCGGCTAATGACCGGCCTTAATCGGGGTCTGCAGATGGGCATCGGCATGATCTCGGTCGGTATTGGGTGTGCCTATGCCTACGCTAGTATGCCGGCGATGTTGGCGCTGTTGCAGTCGTGAGCCAAGGGCCGGCGCGGCTGCCCCATGGCGGCGAACCACCCCAAGATATAGCGAAGGCCGGGCCTGATTGGCTGGACCTTTCCACTGGCATCGCGCCATTTGCCTATCCGTTCGCCCCGCCGCCCCAGGAGACTTGGCGCAATCTGCCCCGTCAGCGGGAAGAGAGGGCGGTATTGTCAGCCGCCGCGCACCATTTTGGCCTGGGCCAAGAGGGAGATATCTGCCTTGGCCCTGGCTCCCAAGCATTGTTACAGCTGGCACCTGAGCTGGTGCCGGCAGGTGCCGCCACCGTGCTGACGCCAACCTATAATGAACATGCCCACCACTGGGCCCTCGCCGGCCATGGGGTTGAAGAGATCTCCGACCTGGCCGAGCTGCCGGCCCAGTGCCGCTATCTCGTCGTGGTCAATCCAAACAATCCGACAGGCGAGGTGCAAGAGCGCGGAAAGTTGTTGGCGCTGACGGAGACAATGGCGGCACGGGACGGCTATCTGATCGTGGACGAGGCTTTTTGCGACCTTTTGCCCGAGGCCAGTTTGGGGGGAGAGGCCGGACGACCCGGTCTGTTGGTGCTGCGTTCATTCGGCAAGTTTTTTGGCCTGGCCGGTTTGCGTCTGGGCTTCCTTCTGGGGCCAGAAGGATTCATCGCCATGGCACGGGAACGTATTGGACCCTGGCCCGTGGACGGCCCAGCCCTGGCGATCGCGGCCCAGGCCTATGGCGATACGGACTGGATCTCAGCCCATCGCCAAGCCCTAAGCCAACAGGCGGCAAAGCTGCGGCGAATACTGGCCGGCCATGGCAATATCATCGGCGGCACCGATCTTTTTGTACTGCTGCAAGCGGACAATAGCGCGGATATTGCAGCCCGCTTGGCTGCCGCCCGCATCCATGTGCGGGATTTCGCGGAACAGCCCACGTGGCTGCGCCTTGGCTTGCCGGGCGGCGAAGCCGCCTGGAAACGTTTCGAGGCCGCACTCGCGCCTATCTGAGATGGCAGGAAACCACGTGCCCGGGTCCGAATTCCTTCAGTTGCGGTACTTCCACCTTGCAGCGTTCCTCAGCATAGGGACAGCGGGTGTGGAAATGACAGCCCGGTGGCGGCTTGATCGGGCTGGGGACATCGCCTTGCAAGATGGTTTTCTTGCGCCTGATGGTCGGATCGGGAATGGGCACCGCCGACAACAGGGCCTCGGTATAAGGATGCTGGGGATTGGTGAATAAGGTTTTCTTGTCGGTGTATTCAACAATTCTGCCCAGATACATCACCGCGATGCGATGGCTGATATGCTCGACCACGGCCAGATCATGGGCAATAAACAGATATGACAGGTTAAACTCCGCCTGCAGATCCATCAGCAGGTTGATCACCTGGGCTTGGATCGAGACATCCAGGGCAGAGACCGGCTCGTCACCGATGATTACCTGCGGGTTTAAGGCCAGTGCCCGGGCGATGCCGATGCGTTGACGCTGCCCGCCGGAAAACTCGTGCGGAAAACTTTCCAACTGCGCCTTACGCAGGCCGACGCGTTCAAACAGCTCCGCCGCGCGTTCCTTACGCTCCACCGTGGTGCCGATGCCATGGACGCGCAACATTTCCTCGACAATGCCGCCCGCGGTCATACGTGGATTGAGCGAGGAATAAGGATCCTGGAAAATAATCTGCATCTCGCGCCGAACCGGACGCATTTCCGTCTTGCTCAAATGCGTGATGTCACGGCCGTTTAGCTTGATGCTACCATCGGTCGGATTCAGCAGACGCAGGACGGTGCGGCCCACGGTTGACTTGCCGCAACCGCTTTCCCCCACAAGGCCTAGTGTTTCGCCCTGGTTGATATGAAAGCTGACGCCATCAACAGCATAGACCTTGCCGCTTTTCCGCAACAGCAAGCCCTTGGAAAGAGGAAAATGCTTTTTTAGGTCGTTGACTTCCAACAGCGGCGGTTCAGCACTGGCGGCGGCATTTTGAATTTGATCAGTCACGCCTACCTCCATACAAGTTGTCGGAATGCCAACAGGCGGCCCAATGATCGGGCCGTTTTTCTTCATAGGCCGGGTATTCCGCCCGGCATTGGTCATCAGCGAATTTGCAGCGCGGCGCGAAGGCGCAACCCGCCGGCAGGTCATTCAACGGCGGCACGATGCCGGGGATCTCCTCCAACCTTTCCGCCAGATGATCGCCGCTGCCCTGGTCCACGCCACTCATAATTTCAAGTTGCGGTACAGAGGACATCAGGCCGTGGGTGTAGGGATGCATGGGTTCGGCGAACAATGGCCCCACATCCGCTTCTTCCACCTTGCGCCCGGCGTACATGACCACGACCCGCTGCGCGGTTTCCGCAATGACGCCCAGATCATGGGTGATCAGGATCACTGCCGTGCCCAGCTCCTGCTGCAGTTGTATGATCAGGTCAAGAATCTGCGCCTGAATGGTCACATCCAGCGCCGTGGTCGGTTCGTCGGCGATCAGCACTTTTGGATTGCAGGCCAGCGCCATGGCGATCATCGCCCGCTGCCGCATGCCGCCTGATAGCTGGTGCGGATATTCCTTGGCACGCTGTGCCGGCTCCGGGATCTTGACCAGATCCAGCATCTCCACTGCTCGTTCCAGAGCCTTGGCCTTGGAATAATCCTGATGCAGGATCAGGGCCTCGGCGATTTGATAGCCGATGGTCAGAACCGGGTTGAGCGAGGTCATCGGCTCCTGAAAGATCATCGATATATCGTTGCCGCGAATCTGCCGCATCTGGGCTTCGCTGTAGTCGAGTAGGTCTTCATCATCCAACTTTACTTGGCCGCCGATAATCCGGCCGGGCGGCTCGGGCACCAGGCGCATGACCGAAAGGGCGGTGATGCTTTTGCCACAGCCAGACTCACCGACAATGCCCAGGGTCTCGCCCTTGCGCAGATTGAACGAGACACCGTCCACCGCTTTGACCGTGCCCTGACGAGTGAAGAAATAGGTTTGCAGCCCCTCCACTTCCAGCACTTGCTCACTGCTGCTCGGTTCGACCCGCGCAGCGGGGTCCACATCGCCAACGCCACTGTTCGCCATGTCTGTCATGTTTAAGCTGCCTAACTACGTTGTCTTGGGTCAAGAATGTCGCGCAGGGCATCGCCAAACAAATTGGCGCCAAACACGGCCAAGGAGATCGCCAGGCCGGGAAAGATCACCAACCATGGTGCGACACGGACATATTCAGCCGCTGATTCCGATAGCATGCGGCCCCAGGACGGATGCGGTTCCGGTACGCCCAAACCAAGGAAAGAGAGCGAGGCTTCAACCAGAATAGCGGCGCCAAGCTGGGCCGTGAACAATACGATCAGCGGCGCCAGGATATTGGGCAGGACATGGCGCATCGCCACCCGCATTTCGCTCATTCCCGCCGCTCGTGCTGCCTCGACGAACGGCATCTCCCGCAACGACAGGGTGGAAGAGCGCACCACTCGGGCGACGTTCGGTACCAGGGGAATGGATATGGCGAAAACCGTATTCTCCAGCGAAGGGCCTAGCGAGGCCGCCATGACCAGGGCCAGGACCAGCAATGGCAGTGCCTGCATGATATCGATCAAGCGCTGCATCAAAAGGTCGAACCAGCCCATCAGGTAGCCCGACATCAATCCAATAAAGACGCCGATGAAGCCGCCCAGCATGATAGAGGCAACACCCACCGTCAGGGAAATTCGCGCACCGTGGATGATCCGGCTGAGCATGTCCCGGCCCATCATGTCGGCACCCAAAACGAATTCGGCGGTCGGCGGCGATAGGGACGCGGAAGCCTTGGTCTGCAATGGATTATGGGGAGCAAGCACATCGGCGAATAGCGCCGAGAATATGAAAATAACCATAATAACCGCGCCGATGGTGCCCAGGGGATAGCGCCGGGCATAAAACATTGTTTTGTCCCATCGGCCCGAAACATGGGCGCCGGCTTTGATCAGTTCAGCTTGGTGGTCGATATCAGCCATTGCCGTGGCCCTTTATGAAACGAATTGTTCTAATCGGCATACTTAATCCTCGGGTCCAGCACCGCGTACAACAGATCAACCAAGAAATTGATCAACACCGTGACCAGCGCGATCAGCATGACCAGGTTCTGCACAATCGGGTAATCCCGCATCAGGATCGCCTCAACCAGGAAATGCGCCACGCCGGGAATATTGAAGACGGTCTCGGTAATGATCAGGCCTCCAATCAGGAATGCAGCTTCGATCCCGATAATCGTTGTTACCGGCAGCACCGCGTTCTTCAGGGCATGATGGTAGTTGACGGAATTGTCCGATGCGCCCTTAGAGCGCGCCGTGCGGATATAGTCCTGGCGCATGACCTCCAGCATCGATGATCGCGTCAACCGCATGATCAGGGCGGAGGATCTAAAGCCTACCGCCGCCGCCGGTATGGAATACAGCAGCAGTTCATCCCACAGGTTTTCTGGCGGATCCATGTAGATTGGGATGTCGCCGAAGTAGGTGACGCAAGCCATCAAAATTAACAGCGCCAGCCAGAACGACGGCAAGGATAATCCACTGAGCGAAATGACCCGCAGAGTGTAATCAAGGCCAGTATCCTGTTTGACGGCGCAGATCACGCCCAGGGGCAAGCCAAAGAGGACGGAGAAGCCTAAAGCCAGTGCCGCCAGTTTCGCGGTAATGGGAATACGGGGGCCCAGCTCGTCGATCGCCGGCATCTCGGAGACAAAGGAAAAGCCCAGGTCCCAAACCAGCAGCCCCTTCATCCAATGGTAATATTGCACCGGGATAGGCAGATCCAGGCCGAGTTCTTTTTCAATCTGCGCCTTTTCCGTCGGGTCAACGAAGCCGGCTGAATCGAACATGATGTCGGCGATATTGCCCGGCATCAGCCGCAGCAGCACGAAAATGATGATGGATATCCCGATCAGCGTCAGGATCATCAGTAAGAACCGCTTCGCTAAGTATGAGCCCAACGTCTAACCCGCCCGTCCTTGGTCTTGCTGCACCGAAAAATTTCCAAAAAAATAGTCAGCAAAAAAAATTGGCCGGCCGAGGCACCGCCACGAAATCGGCGGCGACGCCCCGGCCTTTGGCCAATAAGCCTGGACCTACTTGTCCATCCAGACGTCTTCCATACGCCAGTTATTATACAGGCTATTCACATGGGTGACGAAACCCTTGACATAGGGCTGCCAGCACTGCGCCGCCTTGCTGTGGTAGATAATCGGCCGGGCCGCGTCTTCCTGCAGCGTCTTGTCGATTTCCCAGACCAACTTTTTACGCGCTGCCTGATCCTCCATCATGGATTGCTGTTTGAACAGTTTCTCCATTTCCGGTTTGCAGTAGCCCGTATAGTTGCGCTGCGAGCCGCAGGAATAGTTTTCGTAGAAGTTAGCGTCCGGATCATCCACGCCAATACCTGTCGCGTTGAGACCTACCATGTAGTCCTTGCGGGCTACCTTGGCGTGCCAGTTGCTGGTCTCGATCGTGTCCAGTGTGGCGTCGATATAAATCTCCTTCAAGTGGTCGATCAAAATCACCGCCGGGTCACGGTAAGCCGCAATATTCCGGGTCGAGACCTTGACCTTCAGTGGTTTGTCCGGACCATAGCCCAAGCTTTTCATGATCTCGCGGGCCTTGGCGCGGTTGCCCTTTACGTCAGGGTCGTAGCCCGCCGTGGTTTTCAGGAATTCCTTCGGCATGCCCCAAACGCCTGACGGGGGCGGCATCATGGCGCCGCCCTGCAGGAACTGGCCATGACCAAGAATGTCGATGAAGGCCTTGCGGTCCATTGTCAAGACCATCGCTTTGCGGATCTTGGCATTATCGAATGGCGGCTTGAACTGATTGACGATCAAGTTGAACGAAACATTCGTCGTGACCAGTTCGCAGACCGTATGCGGGGCTTGCGATTTGACGTCCTTCAGCAACGGAATGGTGACATCGACGTTGAAGGTGAAGTCGAACTTGCCGGCGATGAAGGCCAGAACCCGCGTCGAACGGCTTTTGATAATGGTCCAGTTGATACCGTCCAGATGGGGCTTGCCCGCCTTCCAATAGTTTTCGTTCTTCCTGAATTTCACATGCTCGTTCTGTTTCAGGCTGACGAACTTGAAGGGGCCGGTGCCGATAGGATGGGTACGCATTTTTTTCGGCGATACGTGGCAGGGATAAACCGGCGAATAGCCGGATGCCAATAAGGCAACGAACGCGGGCTGCTTCCGTTTAAGATGGAAGGTCGCCTGATGGTCGTTGTCGGCGGTTACCTTGTCCAGGTTCTTGTACCAGGCCTTGCGCGGGTTCTTGCGCAGTTTAGCCTTGCCTTTGCCCTGCACTAGGTTCCAGGTGCAGACCACATCCTTGGCCGTGAAAGGTTTGCCATCGTGGAATTTCACGCCCTTGCGCAGCGTGAATGTCAGCTTGGTCTTGTCGCCGTTCCAGGCCCACTTTTTGGCCAGATCTGGAACGATTGTATCCAGGCTTTCCACGGCGATGGCCTGATCATACATGATCAGATTGTTGTATACGCCCATGTATGGTGCGACGGTTGAGTTCGTGGCTTCCTCGTGAATAGAGCCACTGGGTGGGGTACCGCGGTGGTAGGCCTTCAACACACCGCCGTCTTTTTGCGCCATAGCCGCTTCGGCGCCGAGCATGAGCCCAACCATCGAAACCGCCGACGCGATTGTAAAGAGTCTCCGCTTCATAACAGTCCTCCCTTATTGGTTTTCTCAATTCAAGGAGGAGTATGGGCAAACAATTCGCTTATGCCAAGCGATCGTTAATCAAACGGTAGAGATTAAGTATCACTTCATAGGCCCCTAAAGAGTAGACCTTTGATCGTCATCTTGCTGATCTGTGCGCCAACCAGCCCACTTCTCCGCCGCTTCTTATAATGACGACGGCGGCTTGTTAGAACACCTTGTACCGCTCAACGATGAACGGCTCGTGGTAGGTGTCCCAGTCCATATAGACGAAGGTGATCTTCTCGCCTTAGCTCTTGTTGGTAATTCAATTGGGAGGTGAACCGTTAGCGCCACTACCGGAAGAACCAATCGAATTACCAACAAGATCAGCCTCAGCAACTGAACAACCGATATCGACCAAAGGCTACGCATCATGGGTCGGGGATTTGAAGGTCAGTAAAATCCATGCTGAGTTCCGTCGCATGCAACGAACGTTCTTGGCTGACTTACCCTCTGGCACAAACTAGATGCAGCTAAAACATGCCGCCGTAAGGGGGAGGCTTATCAAAAAATGATTTCTCTATTTGCCGTACTGCTTATTTTGGGGTATTTTTGTATTACAACGAGCGAGAAGAAAGACGTTTCCGAGCGGTTAACTGCAAAAACACAACCGGTAGTGCCATCACCAATCCAATGATGCCTGATTGCAGTCCCGGCGCGACCACCAAAATCGCTGCACCACCCAAGAGCCATCGATGCCAAGGCCGCATGTCAGCAACAAAATAACCGGTCAATGCAGCACCTAGCATGACGATGCCAAGCGCACTGCCGCCGGTGGCGATGATGAACTCCTCCCAGGTGAAGTTATCGAGCACCAGTAGCATCGACGGCGCGTACATGAAGACGAACGGGACCAAGGCTTTGGCGGCGCCCAGCCGGAACGCCGTGTTGCCGGTCTGCATTAGATTAGCCTGTGCGATAGTCGCGCCCGCATAAGCGGCTAACGCCACCGGCGGCGTAATGTCCGCCAGCACACCGTAATAGAAGACGAAGAAGTGAGTCTGCAGGGCATCGACACCCAGGACAGCCAAGGCCGGCGTCGCCATAGTCGCAAGCACGAGGTAGGTTGCCGTCGTTGGAAGTCCGGCCCCCATAATGATGCACGAGCAGGCAACCAGCACCAGCGTCATGAACAGCGTCGCTGACTGCACGGTAAGCAGGCCCGTCGGATCGACGGCACTGATCAGGGCGCCGAAATCGGATGCGAAGGCATTGACCATGGCGGCGATGTTGAACGGTGTTCCGGTGACGGTGAGCACGCCGATGATGATACCCACCGTGGCAGCTGCGGCGCCAACGGAAAGGGCATACTTACCGCCCATCTGGAAAGCATCGATGAAACCCCGAAGGTTGATGGAATCGCAGCCGATGTATCGGACTGCCTTTTCCTCTTCGATATTCAGTAGGGTGCGTGCAACCCAGCCGATGAAGGCACGGCTGAAGCCCATGGTGAGCGCTGCGGAAATCGCCCAGAACGCTGCCCAGTATGGAGTGTAGCCAACAAAAATCATGTAGATGATGCCGAAAAATGGTATCACCGTCAGCCAACGCCGGCTCAGTACAGCGGCCAGTTTCGGCAACTCTTCGTCGCGCAGTCCGCGTAAGCCTAAACGCTTGGCCTCGAAGTGCACCATGATCAAAACGCCGAGGAAATGCATGGCGGCGGGGATGATGGCCGCCAAGATTACGTTCTTTAAGGGGACTTCCAGGAACTCAACCATCAAGAAGGCGGCGGAGCCCATGATCGGCGGCGTGATTTGGCCGCCAGTCGAGGCGGCCGCCTCGACTGCGCCAGCGAAGTGCGGCTTGTAACCTATGCGCTTCATGGTCGGGATGGTCAGAGACCCGGTCATTACCGTGTTAGCGATGGAAGAGCCAGATATCATACCCATCATACCCGAAGCCAAGACGCTGACCTTGGCCGGTCCCCCGGCGAAGCGGCCAGCAACACAATGCGCAAGGTCGATGAACAATTGGCCGAGGCCCACGCGGATAGCGACCATGCCGAACAGCACAAAATGGAAGACATAAGTAGCGACCACGAACACCGGGCGGCCGTTAATGCCTTCGCCTTTTAGATAGAGATGATCGATCAAACCCGGCCAACTGGTTCCCGGATTGATCAGTGGATATTGGAAATAGATTCCGAACAACGCGTACATGATGAACAGGCTGGTGATGATCGGCAGCGAAATGCCCGATGTGCGCCTTGCCGCCTCGATGACAATCAACACCAAGGCCGTGCCCATCAGGATATCGACTAGATGCGGATCGCCGATGCGAAAATTGAGTTCGTCCAAAATGCCGCCGAATCCATCGTAGGTGACGGCCACATACATAGACGAGATGCCTATTACCACGAAAAGGAACCAGTCATAGCTTGGCACGCCGCCGCGACGTGACGAATCGAGCGCTCTGGCTTCGGCTCCCGACGGATGCATGACGCCGCGCGCTACAGGTTCCAGCGCGACCAGGAAGGAGATGACGCTGGCCGTCGTGATCAGCATCAAGCCGTTGTTTTCGAGCCCCCACGTAATGCCAGCGATGCCGTCGCCATAATAATAGCCGGCAATGGCGAAGAACATGAGGACGATGGCGATGCGACGCTGTGCCTCGATGATCAACACCTGCACCATCACCGCGAGCCCGATACGGATGGCCGGCGGCACGCCATTATCACCCCACATGTTGTTGTCGATAACGCCAGTGGCGACGCCGATCATATGCAGTGCAAAGAGCGCCGTTACCGCAAGTAGAACATGATCCGTTGTCGCCGATTCAGAAGCGTGGCGGGTAGAGGAATAGCGCCGCGAAAAGTGCACCACTAGGATGAAATAAGCGAACAGTCCCATGGCTGGCAACGCACCCATCATCCCGTAGACGAAAACCGTCGGAACGCCGGTCTTGATCAAGTCCGGCCAACGGATGGAAAGGCGCGCTGTGGCAGCAATCTGGTCGGCCGCGTCGGTTATACGGTGTGGCGTATACACCAGATAGATCAATCCGAGAACGAACGATAGGTGCACGCCAACGTGCCAGTGATGTTCANGAACCCCAAANCCGGCAGTGTAATAATGGAANAATGAGAGCAGAAACAGGAGCGCAATAACTATCCATTTAGCCAATGCATAGGTGTCCCGGAACTGCATTNCCGGGTCGTAACGCTCTTCAANTTCNTCGGCTTTCTTGAAGTCTATTGCGGCATCAGCCATNGCCCGTCGCTCTTCGCGGCAGGAATAATAATATNGTCATGTGATTTGAACGAGCCCGGAGGTATCGATGTCTCCGGGCTCGTCAAGTAATCGGATTATCTGGCACCGACCTCTTTGTAGTACTTCTCCGCGCCCTTGCAGAGCGGGATAGGTACGCCGTCGAANGCCGTGTCCAGGGTCATGGATTTGCCTTTGGCATGGCCGTTGGCGAGGACCTTCGCCGCCTTCTTGTTTCCGAACAGACCTTTGACAACACCATAATGTAGGCTCTCGGGCAGGTTAGCGCGCGATACCCAGAGCGCGCCCACGGCGACGGTCGCGACGTCCGTATCATTACCCTTGTAAGTGCCGCTCGGAATCACCGCCTTCGAATAGAACGGTGCTTTCTTGATCAAAGCGTCACGTTGTGGGCCAGCCACTGCAACCAGCTCCGCACCCTGTGTCGCTGCCATTTCGACGATGGAGGCATTGGGATAACCAGTTACAGTGATGAACGCGTCGAGGTGCTTGTCACGAATCATATCAGCACCGGTCTTAGACTTCACGTACTCCGCCTTAAAGTCCTTCTTCTCTTTCAGACCGTAAGCGTCGACCACCAGGCGCGCACCGACCAAGGCCCCTGAGGCCGGCAATCCCATAGCGACACTCTTACCCTTCAAATCAGACACGGACTTGATGCCACGTCCCTTGCCGCTGACCACGTGCACGTGCTCTGGGTACAGGCTGGCCAACACACACAGCTTCTTGATCGGCTCTTTGCCTTTGAACGGTCCAGTGCCGGTATAAGCCCAATAGGTGACATCCGACTGTGCGAAGCCGGATTCCACTTGATCGGACTTGATTGAGTTGACGTTAGCAACAGAACCGTGCGCGGACTGGGCGATAGCAACAAGGTTCTCCATGCCGCAATTGCCGCCCTTGGCGCAAGTTCGTGCGCCCGGAGGGTTGGAGACCACCTGCGCCAAAAGACCTGCCATAGGGTAGTAGGTGCCCCCAGCACTGCCAGATGCAATGCGGAAGAACTGCATTTTCTGCGCTTCTGCGCCGCTGGCAAGGGCACACGCGACTACGGCCACTCCCGCGACCAGGGCTCTTGTGAGTTTCATTTCCGGATTCCCTCCTGTCTTTTAAAACCTGATTGAATGAAAGGGCAACTTACCATCTGAGGCCGTGGTAAGCTACTGCCGGTGATCACTAAACCGGCCCTAAATGCGGAAAGGGTCCAAATATTGTGAAAATCGCTGTGATAGGGCTGGCGGTGACCGCCACCAACAAAAACAGCCATTTCATACGAAGCGGCCGTTCCTGATGGTTATGAGCGAGCCGGGGCAGTGTCCCCGCGCAATCCGAGCTCTTGCCGTCCGCCTCCCGAGCGCAGCAGATGCCCGGCCCGGTGCCAACCTTCCGGGTGCTGCTTGATCCCCCGGCCGTCGAAGCCTAGAGCCGTAGCGGTGACGCCGCCAGGCGGTTTGTCCTTGCGTGATGGGCCCCTATCGCTAGATTGGCCGCAAATGTAGCGTAATAATTCCATGAGGAAACGATAATGGATTTCGAGACACTGGTTAAAGAACGCCGAAGCATCCGTGGCTATAAGCCTGATCCGGTTCCAAAAGAGGTCATCGAGGAAATCGTCGAGATCGCCAAGGGCGCGCCGTCATCGATGAATACCCAGCCCTGGTTCTTGCACGTGATCACCGGCGAGCCGCTAGACCGCATCCGCGAGGGCAATACGGAACGCATGCTGGCGGGGGCCGAGGTTCACCGCGAGATCCCGGTGCATGACGCCTACAAGGGTATCCATCGCCAGCGCCAGATCGAAATCGCCGTCCAGCTGTTCGAAGCTATGGGCATCGAGCGGGACGATAAGGAACGGCGCCAGGACTGGGTGCTACGCGGCTTTCGCCAGTTCGACGCCCCGGTCTCCATCGTTCTGACATATGACAAGAGCCTGGAGCCCGCCACCATCAGCCACTTTGATCTGGGCGCCATCGTCTATGGCCTGACATTGGCGGCCTGGACCCGTGGCCTGGGCACGGTGATCAACGGCCAGGGCATCATGCAGTCGGATGTGGTGCGCGAGCACGCCAAGATCCCCGATTGGCAGACCATCATGACCTGCGTCGCCATGGGCTATCCGAACGAGGATTTCTCCGCCAACAAGGTAAAGTCCCGGCGCACCCCGAACGAAGAGATCATCAGCTACGTCGGGTTCGACTAAGCAAGGTTACACCGCAGGGATTGCGCGAGCGGTCCCGGTGGCGAAATTTGGAGCTATTCTTGATAATGGTGCTTATCGAGAACGGCGTCATTTTTTCAGACAATCGAAGGACTGAATAAACTAATTTTCGCTTGAACTAAAAAGCCGCAGCGCCACTGCTGGCCGTTGTAGCCTTGTATCGCCGGTCGGTTGTTTCCTGATGCAGCAACACCAACTCGTCGGCAAGGGCCTGGCGGCCTGCCTCGGCCTCCGGGTCGGATGGATTATAGGCGAATTCGGTTTCATCGCCCGCCACCCTGGTGCCAATCACGATCCGCGATTTGCTGTAATCATATGGCAACGCACAGTGCAGCAAGCTGCGGTTGTCCCAGAAAAGCAGATCCCCGGGCCGATAACTATGTTCATAGACGCGCGCCTCATCGGAAACGACAAAATCCAGCAGAGAGCGCAGCAACGCGCCACTTTCATCCCGCGTCAAACCCGGAATGGCAAAAGCGTGCCTGCCGATGAAAAGGTTCTTAATGCCGGTCTGCGGGTGCACCTTGACCAGGGGGCGCAGATAGGCCTCGCCATGATAAATCGTGTCCGCCTGTTCGACTGGGAAATCCCCTACGTCATTGGCCTGGGAATAGCGGTTGGAATGGTATGCGCTAAGATCCGCGATGCGTTTCTTTGTCGCCTGGTCCAAGGCCGCGTATCCCGACCGGGTGTCGGCCAGCGCCGTGCCGCCGCCATGTTCGGGGATCTCCACCGCCGCCAACATGGCGCATTTGCTGCTGTGGGGTTTATAGGTCGAATCCGTATGCCAGGCTTCGTTGCCAATAATCATCCGCATGCGCTGTGAATCGATATCAAGTATCTCTCCCCTCGAACCATCGTCGTTGACATCCTGGTTCGACAAAACAGATGTGGCTGCGAATTCAAGTTCGCCGAAGCGTTTGCCGAACGCGATACAGTCTTCGTTTGACGGGAATAGTTCAGGAAAGACCAGGAAACCGTATTCCAGGAACGCCGCTTCCATCGCCACGAATTCATTGTCTGAGAGGCCACCCAGCTTCACATCCGTAACAACGGCGCCAAAGGTCTTATTCTTCACGGGCGTAATTTTCATTTTGCTTTCACCCTGCTACCACGAGCGGCAAGACTACAAGAGGTAACCCTCAGAGGTCAAAGACCGTGCAAGCAAAACCGCCACCGTACCAGAGGCGCCACATGCCGGAGGGGTCGGAGTAGGTTGATTTTACCACCAGCCGTATCCTTTCGCGCTAGCTTTGGCCCGCGTTCTTGTGCCCGGAGATTGGGGCCGGGTCTTGTATTTTGTATTATAAGGTGCGCGGTCACACCTATTTCTGCCGTTCTATCTCTTCCTCGATCTCGACCAGGCGGTCCTTGCCGAAAAATATCTCGTCGCCGACAAAGAATGTCGGGCTGCCAAAGGTGCCGCGTTCAACCGAGGCATTGGTGTTGGACAGCAGTTCATCCTTCACGGCCTGATCCTGGATCCCCACCAGCATGGCGGCGCCATCCAGGCCATCGGCGTCCAAAGCGTCCCTGATGACGTCCGGGTCATCCATTTTCAAGCCTTCTTCCCACATATGGCAATAGACCGCGTCCACGTAGGCCTCGAACTTGCCCTGGTTCCTGGCCCAAATGGCGCCGCGCATGATCTGCACCGTGTTGACGGGAAAGTATGGGTTGCGGCTATAGGCCGTCAGTTCATGCTTACGGACAAAACGGGCCATCTCCAACTGGCCGTATTCGTTCTTGTTCCTGATGCCTTGGAATTGCTCCATCGGTGATTTGTTGTTGGTCAGCTTAAAAACACCGCCGAGCAGAACCGGGACATAGGTACAGGCGACGCCCGTGCGCTGAACAAGAGCCGGCAGGACCTTGTGGCAGAAATAGGCGTTGGGGCTGCCGAAATCGAAATGAAATTCAAAACTGGGCACGGCGTGGCATCCTATTCATTTGGCTACTCGTTTGGTGATTTAATCGTTTTCAGTATTTGACATCAGCCCATACTATCCCGCCCATGCATGAAAGCGAAACCTCCCTGTGGCGCGATTACCCCGCATTGTCCTTTGTTGTCTGGCTGTCCATCGCTCAGACCGTGTCCTGGGGCATCATGTTCTATGGCTTCGCGGTCTTCATCAAACCCCTGACGACTGAGTTCGGCTGGAGCAAGGCGGACATCACCGGCGCCTTCACGCTCTCGCTACTGGTGGTTGGGCTGCTTTCGGTTAGTGCCGGAATTATTCTGGACCGTTTTGGCGGGCGCTGGCTGATGAGCGGGGCCTCGGCCCTGGGCGCCGTGATCCTGCTGCTCGCTGCTCATATCGAAACCCTGACGGCCTATTATGTGGTCTGGATCGGGCTGGGCCTGGCCATGTCAGCGACCCTGTATCCAGCGGGCTTTGCCGTGGTGGTCGCCACCCTGGGCCCGCGGGCGCGCCAGGGCGTCACCATCATGACCTTGATCGCAGGGTTCGCTAGCACGGTTTTCATTCCCCTGATCAGCCTGTTGTTGGAGCTGATGGATTGGCGCGAAACTTTCACCCTATTGGGTTTGATCCTTGCGTGCATCTGCGTGCCCATCCATGCCTACGTGCTGCGCTTGGAAAGGGTGCCCGGCACCGGCCAAACGGGACGGCCCAGGATATTCACCATCGATTTGCAAGATGGCCCCGTGGCCGCGGGCCTGCGCAATCCTGCGTTTTGGTGGATAGGAATCTGCTTCACCACCAACTCTCTGGTCATGGCCGGGGTTACGGTGCATATCATCCCGCTGATGCTTGAACGCGGCTTTGCCATGGCGGTGATCGTCGCCACCATCGCCATGATCGGTCCCATGCAAGTGGCAGGCCGGGTTGTCGTAACGGTATTCGAGAATTGGCTGGATTTCCGCAAGGCCGGACTGATGTCCGGGGTCTTCCTGTTGATCGGCTTCGGCCTTTTGTTCCTGGCTCAGCCGAACAATTATCTGAATTATCTGTTCCCCATATTCTATGGCAGCTCGCTTGGCATCATCACCATCGTGCGCGCCCTTGCGGTGCCCGAGTTGATCGGCCCGGAAGCCTATGGCGCCCTGAACGGCCTGTTGGGCCTGGCGTCATCCCTGGCCCTGGCAATTGCGCCGGTGCTGATTAGCTGGGTCTGGCTGCTCAGCCAATCCTACACCGCACCGCTGTTCGTCTTCTCGGCGGTTGGGTTGGTCTCGCTACTAAGTTTCATCATGGCGGTACGGCGTTGAAGCAGTTCCAACGAGGGCAATAATTGGTTACAGTTGCCAAGAAATCTGGGAGAGCACATATTGGCCGGACTAGTAAAACGCATGTCAAAGGCCCATCGTTACGGCATTGCTGCCGTTATAGTGGCGCTGGTGGCCTATTATTCCTATCAGATCTGGTACGGCTAAAGAGAGCACTTCAATGAGGCATTGAAGGAGACATAGAGGAACTTGGGGCAAGCTTAAGGGAAATGGGGATGGACAAGATCAGCAAGACCAATGCGGAATGGCGGGCGCAGCTAACAGACGATGAATTTCATGTCGCCCGCAAGAAAGGCACCGAGCGCCCCTTTGGCCCCGGCTATAACAACTGCCATGAGGCGGGCATATACACCTGTGTCTGCTGTGGGCTGGAGTTGTTTTCGTCCGAGGCGAAATTCGATTCAGGCACCGGCTGGCCCAGTTTCCATACCCCCCTGGTGGCGGAGAATGTGGCCGAGGAAGCGGATAACTCCCTGTTCATGCGGCGTACGGAGGTTTTATGCGCCCGCTGCGACGGCCACCTTGGCCATGTCTTTCCCGATGGCCCGGCGCCCACGGGCTTGCGCTATTGCCTGAATTCGGCTTCCCTGCGCCTGGTCGCAGGCGAGGTATAAGGATCGAAACCGTATGAGTACGCAAAATGACCTCAACAGCTCTATTCGGGCCGTGTTGTGGGATTTCGGCGGGGTCTTCACCACTTCGCCCTTCGCCGCCTTTGCCCGTTACGAGGCAGAACACGGCCTGCCCAAGGATTTTATCCGTGGCATTAATGCCACCAACCCGGACGCCAACGCCTGGGCCAAGATGGAGCGGAACGAAGTCAGCCACGCCGAATTTGGGGACCTGTTCGAGGCGGAATCCAGCGCCGCCGGCCACGCGGTCCACGGCAGCGAGATCCTGCCGCTGTTATCTGGCAACCTGCAGCCGGAAATGATCACCGCCTTGCGTATCGTCGCCAAAAGCTACAAGACGGCCTGTCTGACCAACAACATGCGCACGGGCCATGGCCCCTCCATGAGCCGGGACCCGGAAAAGGCGACACAGATCGACAAGGTCATGGAGATCTTTGAGAAAGTCGTGGAATCCAGCCAGGTCGGTATCCGGAAGCCGGAGTCCAAATTCTATCAGATCGCCTGTGAAATGCTGGGCGTAGAGCCGTCCCAGGCGGTCTTCCTCGACGACCTGGGTGTCAACCTGAAACCGGCCAAGGCCATGGGCATGACCACCATCAAGGTTCTCGAGCCGAAGCAGGCGATCAGTGATCTGGAAGCAGTGCTGGGTATATCCCTGCGTTAGGCGCTAACAGACCCGCAAATGCTGTAGCGCGCCATTTGCTTGCCGTAGCCGGGCTTCTTGGCCGCCGCCGTTCTTTTTCAAATCAGCAGCCCGTTTGGGTGGCGTTAAATACAGGGCGGTGGACAGGGCATCGGCGACGCTTCGCTGTTCGTCAAGACCCACCCAAAATCCAAGAACCTATACGTGGACATCCTGTTTAACCCCGAGGCCGAGGTATCTTCCTCAATCGCGGTATTCAATCTGAATGATCCATCCAAGGAATACGAAGTGCTGCCGATCGGCGAATGGTCGGGCATCACCGAAGGTGTTCGCCGGGTCGTACAGGGCGAATACAACCTGGCCGGTGACGAAGTTTAGTTCTCTGTCTGGAATTCCGCCGGCCAGGAATCGGCCATTGTCATCGTCAATGACAAGACCCAAAAGTTGAAACATGTCATTCGTGACAAACGTTTGGTCACGCCGACCGGCAAGTTCAACTTTTACAATACGCGGAAGGACGTCTATTAAGACAGGCGTCTAGTGTAATGTGGCGCGGGATCGAAAAGTTAACCTTTTCGATCCCGTCGTCCGCTACTATTCTGTTGACGATCTATTGAGACGACACTGTGAAGACGATGCGTGACCCTGGGGGACGCTCTAGATGACCAAAGCGAGTACAGTATTTCTTGTTGGCGCCGGACCCGGGGATCCGGAGTTGCTGACGATAAAGGCGCACCGGTTGCTGCAGGCCGCCGAAGTGGTGGTTTATGATCGCCTGGTCTCGGCCGACGTTCTGGCCCTGATCCCGGCTGGCGCAACCCTTATCAGCGTTGGCAAACAGCCCCATAACCATCGCATTCCCCAGCCCGAGATCAACCAGTTGCTGGTCCGCCTGGCCAAGGCCGGCCGCAATGTCATCCGCCTGAAGGGCGGTGACCCCTATGTATTTGGCCGCGGTTCGGAAGAGGCCATGGCTCTGGTCGAAAATGACGTTCCTTTTGAAGTCGTGCCGGGCATTACCTCGGCCTCGGCCTGTTCGGCGTCCGTGGGCATGCCCTTGACCCATCGCGGTCTTGCTACCGGGGTGCGCTACTTGACCGGCCATTGCCGGGAAGACAGCGAGCTGAATTTTGACTGGCAGGGCCTGGCCGATCCATCAACCACGCTGGTAATTTATATGGGCATGGCCAATGTTGAACAGATTACCGAGAATTTGATCAAGCACGGCGCCGATCCGAAATTGCCCGCCGCCGCCATCAACAATGGCAGCAGGCCCGCGCAAAGGCACATCGTAACCACGCTGGAAAGCCTTGCCGGCGATGCCAAGGCTGCCGATTTCAATGGACCGGTATTGTTCGTCGTCGGTCAGGTCGTGGCATTGCATGCCATATTGGGCGCGGAAGTGGATGCCAAGCAAGATCAGACCCAAGACGATGAACAGCCGAATTCCGCTGTGGGCAGCTAAGGCCTGCCTGACCGCCGTCCTGCTTGCGACTTCGATCACTCCGGTCTGGAGTGAAGACAGTATCCCGGCAACGCGGCAGAAGGAGTTGCTGTATCTCTTGCAACAAGATTGCGGTTCCTGCCGTGGCCTGACCTTCAAGGGTGGCCTGGGCACGCCTCTGTTGCCGGCAAATTTAGCGGATAAACCCGATGACGCCTTGGTGGAAATCATCATGCAGAGCCTGCCGGGCAGGCCCATGCCGCCCTGGCGCTTTCTGCTCGAGGAGAAGGAAGCCGCCTTTCTGGTACGGGCCATGAGGACGAGCCAGACGCTTAAAGTTGAACAATGAAAGACGAACGATGAGAATTTTCGCCTTCATCACCTGTGCCTTGCTATGCCTTTCCGTCACGGCCAATGCACAGACGGAAACCCTGCGCGGGACCGGCAATTCGGACCTGGTATCGATCTGGGACATGGATGGGGCCCTGGTGGTCTATGATGCCAAGACCTTGAAGGAAGTGAAACGCATCTCCATGGTGAAGCCGTCGGGAAAATACAATGTCTTCAGCAAAATCACTCTGTCGGCGGGAACCTCCCATTAGACATCAAGACGGTAATGGGGCTGGGAAGGACGATAGCCCGCTAATCGTGGTCGGTCACGGTACGGGCAGTGCCGCTGGCGATGCCACCCTGCATGCCTTGGCCGCCAATTTGGCGGCGATGGGCAATTTTGATCAGGTCAGGGCAGCGGTGCTGCGCGGCACGCCGGCCCTGGCGGATGTTCTGCACCAGCTTGAGGCCGCGCCGGGCGGTCAATCGCTCTGCCTGCTGCCGTTCATGATGAGTGACGGCGTGACCTCCCGGCAGCACCTGATGGAGGCTATGGCGCATATTCCCGGTTCACGAAAGCCGTTTTTGTGGTCCCCCCTCGGCCTAAACCCCGGCCTGGCCGAATTGATCTCCAGGCGGGGTAAAAACTCGGCCCGGGCGGCGGCCTGGCCGGCGGCGGATTGCCGTCTGCTATTGATTGCCCATGGTTCGCTGCAAGATCCGGCCTCGGCCCTGGCCGCGCGGACGCACCAGGAACGCATCGCCGCCCAGCATGAATTCGCCGCCGTCGAGGTCGCGTTTCTAGATCAACCACCACATTTGGACGACGTTCTGGCCTGCTCCGGCCGTCCCTTGCTTGGTGTCGGCCTGTTTGCCGGCGAGGGACGTCATGGCGCGGAGGATATGAATCAGGCCTTTGCCCTAGCCACCTGTCCGGCCTGCTATTGCGGCACCATTGGCGGCGATGACGGTCTTGCCGCCCTGGCCCTTGAACACCTGAAATCCAAGCCCATGGCGAGCCTCTAGTTCGCCTTACAATAAATACGTGCATTGTCCCGATCTTTGATGTGGGTCAAGGCGTCAAACCGCGCTTATGAATAGATTTACCTTCGAATTAGGAGTTGGCGGGTTGGCTAGTAGTTTAAAAAATAAAGCGCCGCGCCAGCGGGAACCACTGGTCCTGGAGCTGATTCCAGAGAACCTTTTGCGCGAGCCCATCGAATATATTTTTGCCGATCATTACCGCTTGCGCCAAATCATAGCCACCATGGATCGCTTGCTGACGGAGGGCGTTTATGCCCAACCGCCAACGGACGAGGCTATCGCCGCCGACATGGCGGTCATCCATGCCTATCTGCGGGACGAACTGTCACCTCACATCGCCGACGAGGAAGACGATTTGTTTCCCCGTCTAGAGCTGCGCAGCCCGGCCGATTACGAGACCAAGCAGATTCTGGCCACCTTGCATCAGGAGCACGAGGAAGATCTTGCCTTGATACAGCCTCTTGTGTCGGGCCATGCCGATTTATTGGCTGGGAAGCCCGTGGCAAACAAGGAGCTGTTCGAAACTTCCGTCGTCCGCTTCGTGGAAACCCAGCGGCGGCATATTGTCTGGGAAAACAATATTATTTTGCCCCTGGCCCGGCGCCGTTTCAGCGTCGAGGACATGGAGGAAATCGGTCGCGACATGGCAGCCCGGCGAGGCCTCGAATACCCGGCCTAAGAGACAGCTTCCGGCGGCGCGAGACTATATACCGGCCACCTGAAGTTATATAAATACAGAAATGAACGAGATGTTGGCGAAAATCGCTGGGACGCTGGCCGGCGAACTAAAGAATACAGGCGGCATGATAAAAATCGCCCATTTGCCGCCTTGCAGGGGCGATGCGGCTCATTTGCAGATGGGTTTCAGTAATCTTCTTGGCAATGCCATCAAATACCGCCACCCCGACCGTCCTCGCGCCGTAAAGGTATCGGGAGAGGTAATTGGAGGCCGCGCGGTCTATCAGGTCTCGGATAATGGCATGGGGTTCGCCGCTGAACATTACCAGCATGTTTGGGATCTGTTCCATCGCCGGGTTCTGATGGGCGAGACGGAGGGCCAAGCTCTTGATCTAACCCTGGTCCGGCGCATCGTGGAGCACCACCACGGACGGATATTCCTGGAATCGGAAGAAGGCATCGGCAGCCGGTTTATTGTCGCCCTGCCTCCCGCCACCGACGTTGGCGCGACTACAGAATAAACTTCGACAAATCGGCGTTTTTCGCCAGGTCGCCCATGTTGTCGCGCACGTAAGCGGCATCGATCATAACGGTTTCACCGGGCCGGTCCGTGGCGGTGAAGCTGATTTCATCCAGCACCCGCTCCAAAATCGTGTGCAGGCGCCTGGCGCCGATATTCTCCACGTTCTGGTTGACCTCCGCCGCGACGGCGGCTATTTCGTCGATGGCATCATCGGCGAATTCCAGGGTCACGCCTTCGGTATCCATCAAGGCGACATATTGCTTGATCAACGACGTTTCCGGTTCCAGCAGAATGCGCTTGAAGTCATCCGCGCCCAGAGCAGACAGCTCCACCCGAATAGGCAGACGGCCCTGTAATTCAGGCAACAAATCCGACGGCTTGGCCAAATGGAAAGCGCCCGAGGCGATAAACAGCACATGGTCGGTCTTGATGGCGCCGTACTTGGTGGAGACAGTGGTACCTTCCAACAAAGGCAGCAGATCCCGCTGCACGCCTTCCCGGCTGACATCGCCGCCCGAGCGTTCGGAACGCGCAGTAACCTTGTCGATTTCGTCGAGAAAGACGATGCCGTTTTCTTCCACCGCCTTCAGGGCATCACGGACCAGGGCCTCTTCATCCAGCAGCTTGTCAGATTCCTCCGCCACCAGGACGTCATAGGATTCCGCCACGGTCAGGCGCCGGCGCTTGGTGCGCTCGCCACCCAGAGCCTTGCCCAGCATATCGTTCAGGTTCAGCATGCCCATCTGTGCCCCGGGCATTCCAGGCACCTCGAACGTGGGCAGGCCGCCGCCACCCGTATCGGCCAGGTCCAGCTCGACTTCCTTTTCCGCCAAGTCGCCCTCGCGCAACTTCTGGCGGAACGCATCGCGGGTGGATTCGGATGCGGTGTCGCCCACCAGGGCGTCAAGCACGCGTTCTTCCGCCGCCAGCTCGGCCTTGGCCTGAACCGTTTCCCGGCGCTTTTCCCGCATCATAGTCAGTGCTATTTCCACCAAGTCGCGGACGATCTGTTCGACGTCCCGGCCAACATAGCCAACCTCGGTGAATTTCGTGGCTTCAACCTTGACGAACGGCGCGCCGGCCAGCCGCGCCAGGCGGCGGGCGATCTCGGTCTTGCCGACACCCGTGGGGCCGATCATCAGGATATTCTTGGGCATCACCTCTTCTCGCATGCTGCCTTCCAGCTGCATACGGCGCCAGCGATTGCGCAAGGCAATGGCGACGGCACGCTTGGCATCGTTCTGGCCGACGATAAAACGGTCAAGCTCGGAAACGATTTCCCGGGGGCTGAATTCGGTCATGTATCGCTCTCGGGGCAAAGGGATTCCAAGGTGACATTCTCGTTAGTGTACACGCAGATGCCGGCAGCGATCTGCATGGCGCGGCGGGCAATATCCTCCGACGCCATGTCATCCCGGTCGATCAGGGCGCGGGCCGCCGCCAGGGCGTAGGAACCCCCCGACCCGATACCGATCAGACCATCCTCGGGTTCCAGCACATCGCCGGTTCCGGTCAGCACCAGTGAGGTATCTACATCCGCTACCGCCATCATCGCCTCCAGGCGCCGCAGATAACGGTCGGTGCGCCAATCCTTGGCCATTTCCACAGCCGCACGGGTCAGATTGCCCGGATGTTGTTCCAGCTTGCCTTCCAGGCGCTCGAACAAGGTAAAGGCGTCCGCCGTGGCACCGGCGAAACCAGCAACGATCTTGCCGCCCGTGCCCAGGCGCCGCACCTTGCGGGCATTAGCCTTGATCACGGTCTGGCCCAGACTGACCTGGCCATCGCCGGCCATCACCACCGTATCACCCTTGCGGACACATAAAATCGTCGTGCCGTACCAGGTTTCGCTGTTCGTATGATCCACGTGTTCTGTATCCTTTGTGTCAGACCCCTCATGTATGGCGAAACACGGTTCTATTCAAGCTTCACGAATTCCATACACGAAACAATCAAGGTTAACGAACACGTGCTGGCGATTGCCGCGCCGGACTGTTATACCGCGCTGTATATATAAAGCGGCCGGAAAATGGGTTCAGGCGGCAAAGAGGAGCAAGGGCCATGCGCCAGGCCAAGGTGGAACGCAATACCAAGGAAACCCAGATTACCGTTGAGGTTAATCTGGACGGTACGGGCAGCTATGATGTGGAGACCGGACTTGGTTTTCTTGACCATATGCTGGAGCAGCTGTCGCGCCACAGTCTGATCGATCTAAAGGTGCGGGCAAACGGCGATCTGCATATTGACGGCCACCACACCACCGAGGATGCCGGCCTGGCCATCGGCGAGGCGATCCGCCAGGCATTGGGCGAACGCACGGGCATCGTCCGCTATGGCAATGCCGTGGTGCCCATGGATGAAACCCTGACTCGGGTGGCGCTGGATTTGTCCGATCGGCCCTATCTTATCTGGAAGGTCGCCTTCAACCGTCCGAAACTGGGCGATATGGACACGGAGCTGTTCCGCGAATTTTTTCAGGCCATCAGCCAAGCCGCCGGCATCACCCTGCACGTGGAAGTGCTGTATGGCGAGAACAATCACCACATGATCGAAGGCTGCTTCAAGGCCCTGGCCCGTAGCCTGCGCCAGGCGGTAGAGATCGACTCCCGCCGGGCCGATGTAGTGCCCTCGACCAAGGGCGTCCTGGGCGGCAGCCTTTAAAGCGGGGCTATCCATGCGCCTCTACACGGTTCAACACCGACCCAATGGGGACATCTCGGGCGACCCAGATGTGGTTTTGATCAAGGAAGGCTTTTGCTGGCCGGCGTTGTTCATCCCATTCCTGTGGCTTTTGTATCGTGTACAGTTCTGGGGTCTTCTGGCCTATCTGGGACTGACCGCTGGCCTGTCCGCCGTGGCCTATGGCGCCGGCCTGAACGAGACCGCCGTGCTGTTGCTCTCG
This sequence comes from Rhodospirillaceae bacterium, assembly GCA_002731375.1. Lineage (GTDB taxonomy): Bacteria > Pseudomonadota > Alphaproteobacteria. The sequence goes on from PCBT01000049.1 coordinate 67,217, forward strand.
CTGGTACTATCATTGCTGGTGGCGGCGCAAGCCAACGATTGGCGCCGCTGGCGCTTGAGCGCCAAGGGCTATGAACTGGTAACGGTAGTTGCCGCCGGTAGTTTACGCCGGGCGGAAGAGATATTCTTTCACCACCAGTGGGAAACCCCCAATGCCGCGCCGGCGGCGGCGCCGGTTCCTCTGCCGGCAAGCGCGTTGACGCCTTTCGCCACACCCTTTGATCCCGTTTGATTGAGTTCGAGAACACCCATGCGTATCGCAATCGTCGACTATGGCTCCGGCAATCTCCGCTCCGCGGCCAAGGCATTCGAGCGCGCTGGCGTGGCGCATGACGGGGCGGTCGAGGTTCTGGTCACCTCGAAGGCGGATGTTGTGGCGGGCGCTGACCGCGTGGTGCTGCCCGGCGTCGGCGCCTTTGCCGACTGCCGGACCGGCCTTGGCGCGGTCGATGGCATGGTCGAGGCCTTGCAGGAATTCGTCCATCAAAGCGGCCGGCCGTTCCTGGGCATTTGCGTCGGCATGCAACTGCTGGCCGATCGTGGCCTGGAACATGGCGAGCACACTGGCCTGGGCTGGATCGGTGGCGAGGTCCGCGCCATCACGCCAGGCGATCGGCGCATGAAGGTGCCGCATATGGGCTGGAACGCCCTGCGGATCAAGGAAACGCCGCCGACGTTGTTCGCTGGTATCAATGTAGGCGCGCATGTCTATTTCGTGCATTCCTTTGGCTTCGTGCCAACTGAACAAAGCTGTATTCTGGCCGAGGTTGATTACGGCCCGCCTATCGTCGCCGCTATTGGCAAGAACAATATTGCCGGCACGCAATTCCATCCCGAAAAGAGTCAAGCCATCGGCCTGCGCTTCATCGCCAACTTCCTCTCCTGGTCACCGTAGAGATAGACATATTATGAATTTGTACCCCGCCATTGACCTGAAGGACGGTGACTGCGTCCGTCTGCTGCGCGGCGAAATGGCCGCTGCCACGGTCTTCAACAACGACCCCGCCGCCCAGGCGCGTTCGTTTCAGGACGCGGGCTGCCAATGGCTACACTTGGTGGATCTGAACGGCGCCATCGAGGGCCGGCCCGTTAATGGCGAAGCAGTCAGCGCGATCCTTGCCGCCCTGAGCATTCCCGTGCAGCTGGGCGGCGGCATTCGGGACGAGGCCACGGCCCTGGCCTGGTTGGAGGCCGGCATTCGCCGCGTCATCATAGGTACCTTTGCCTTGCGCGAACCAGACCTGGTGGCCGATCTGTGCCGCCGTCATCCAGGCCGTGTCGCCATCGGCATTGATGGCCGGGATGGCCGCGTCGCGGTCGAGGGCTGGGTGAAACAGTCCGATAGGCCGGTACTTGATCTGGCCCGCCATTTCGAAGGTGCCGGCGCCGCCGCCATCATCTACACCGACATTGACCGCGACGGTGCGATGCAGGGCCATAACGTCGCGGCGACCTCCACCCTGGCGGAAGGAATTTCGACGCCGGTGATTGCCTCGGGTGGGGTCACCGGTCTGGACGACCTGCATGCCTTGCGCGCCGCCGCCGACACGGGCATCAAGGGGGGCATCGAAGGCGTTATTGTTGGCCGGGCGCTCTACGATGGTGCTTTTGATGTTGCCGCCGCCCTGAATGCCTTGACCGGCGGGGAAGCCTAGACATGTTGACCAAGCGCGTCATTCCCTGTCTCGATGTCCAGGATGGCCGAGTGGTCAAGGGCGTCAACTTCGTTGATCTGGTAGATGCCGGTGACCCGGTGGAACAGGCCAAGATCTACGACAAGGCCGGCGCGGATGAGCTGACATTCTTGGATATTACCGCATCCTTGGACAACCGCGATATCATCTATGACGTGGTCAGCGATACGGCGGAACATTGCTTCATGCCCCTGACGGTGGGCGGCGGCGTCCGGGTGGTCGAAGACGTTCGCAAGCTGCTTCTGGCCGGCGCCGACAAGGTTTCCATTAACACCGCCGCTGTCAACCGGCCAGAATTCGTCGGTGAGGCGGCCCTGAAATTCGGCAATCAATGCATCGTCGTCGCCATCGACGCCAAGCGCAACGGCCACGGCGGCTTCGAGGTCTTCACCCACGGCGGACGTAACCCCACAGGTATCGAGGTAATCGGCTGGGCCCAGCGCATGGTGGAGCTCGGCGCAGGGGAAATCCTGCTCACCTCCATGGACCGTGACGGCACCAAATCGGGCTTCGATGTAGAACTGACCCACGCCGTGGCCGATGCCGTCTCGGTGCCGGTCATCGCCTCGGGCGGGGTCGGTACCCTGGATCATATGGTGCAGGGTATCGAAAGCGGCCACGCTGATGCGGTTCTGGCCGCTTCAATCTTCCATTTTGGCGAATATTCCATTACGGAAGCGAAACAAGCCATGCGGGCAGCGGGGTTACCCGTTCGCTTGGAGACATAGCGTGCCGACCCTGTACCTATTGCGCCATGGCAACGCCGGTTTCGGCGGCCCTGGAAAACAGGACCGGGAGCGTTCGTTAAATCCAGCCGGTCGGCAAGCGTCAACGTTGGTGGGCCGGTACTTGGCGCAGTTGCCGGCGCGGCTGGACCTGATCTTGTGTTCCGCCGCTGAACGGACACGCCAGACCTGGGCTCTGGTGGCGGACGAGTTGGACAATCCGCCCGCGGCTGAATTCGACGAGGCGCTTTACCTTTGTTCGGGCGCAGCCTTGCGGCAGCGGTTGCGCGAACTGCCCCAGGGGGCCGAAAGCGTAATGATCATCGGCCATAATCCCGGGCTGCACGAGGCCGCGTTGTTTTATAGCGGCGCCGACAGTGGCGATATGCTAGGTCAGTCGCTGCTGGATTTTCCCCCCGCCACCCTGGCCGCCCTGAAATTCGAGCAACCTTGGGCGGGGGCGTCCCGGCAGGCCGGACAGTTGCGGTTTGTTATCACGCCCAGGGACCTAAGCGAGACCTAACCTAAATCCAACGAAAGCTTCTATGATGTCAAAGCAAGAAACACCGGCGCCGGCACGGGGCAGTGAAATCCTCGATCAGCTATATACAGTCATAGAACAGCGACGCAGCGCTGATCCTTCCGAATCCTGGACCGCCAAGCTGATGCACAAAGGCTTGCCCAAGATCTGTCAGAAGGTCGGCGAGGAAGCCACGGAAGTCGTGGTCGCCGCCCTGGCGGAAAGCCGGGAAGAGCTGTTAGAGGAAAGCGCTGATCTGCTTTACCACCTACTCGTCCTCTGGGCCGCCAAGGGGGTACAGCCGGACGAGGTCTATGAAGTGCTGCACCGCCGCCGCATCGAAATGGACATAAAGAAGAAGAAGCAGAAAAAGCTGGAAAAGAAGCAGGAGGGCTGACGCGCTATGGCCTATGACCAGAACAACATCTTCGCCCGTATCTTGCGTGGCGAAATCCCCTGCAAGAAAGTGCACGAGAACGAGCACGCCCTGGCTTTCCACGATATCAACCCGCAGATGCCCGTGCACGTCCTGGTGATTCCAAAAGGCCCCTATGCCAATTTGGCTGAATTCAACGCCAAGGCGTCGGTGGAGGAAATGAGCGCCTTCATGCAGGCCGTAGCCGAAACCGCCAAGATGGTTGGTGTTGAAGACAGCGGTTACCGCCTAGTCGCAAATAATGGCGAGGATGCGCACCAGGAAGTGCCGCATTTTCACATGCATATCTTCGGCGGCCGGCGCATCATGGGCCGGATGATCAAGGCGCAGGACTAGTTGCCGGTTTCGGCAAGATTGTTCATTCAACGAGCTGAATATTGATATGAACATCATCCAGAAATTTCAGCACTAAAACTAATCGAGCGCCTGGCTTCAAAGCCGCCTGGCAACGCCAGGGAGAGCTTGCTTGAATTTGGCCTTTCCCGGCGTTGTCGAATCAGATTCCTCCGCGCTCGTTAATACTAGTGAAGCACTATTCAGCTATATGTGAGTTCCCCATTTTTTGAATTGATCCATTGATGCTCGTCGGGGGGCGTTGGCTTCGTTCATCCGCGAATATGTCGGCGACGAGATGGGGAGCAAGGAGGTAAGAATAGCCAAGTCATGCGAATTCAAGAGATCCTGGACAAAAAAGCACTTCTATCCACGCGGTTCCGCGAGACGTAACCGTTGGTGATATCGTCAAGTTACTGTTGGAAAAACGCATCGGAACAGTGCCTGTAGCGGAAGAAGGCAATAGATTGGCCGTGGAAGAGATCATGACAAAGCAGGCCTATTCTTGTACCGCCGATAGCAGGGTGGGGTCCGTATTGGAGCAAATGAGTGCGCGTTCAATCCACCACGTGCCGGTCGTGCAGAACAGGGTTCTGATCGGCATTGTCAGCACCCACGATCTGCTGTTCGCTCAAAGAAAAATCTTAGTGGAGGATAACAAGAGGCGGCAGCAAATCGCGGACACGATCCTGATGTCACAGCTTGACTGAATACGCCAGCCGCTGCTGGGACGGCGAACTTCCCGCAGCGGTTTATCTTCACAGAGAAACCGGAGAAATCATAAGACAAGCGTGTCGCGGCTGGCTTCGAAGCCGCTCAGGAATGCCAGCAGATTATCGGCCATCTCGTCGCACAGATAGCCGCCCTCCTGCACGATCAGGCTGGGCAGGCCCAGGGCGCCAATGGCGCCGCCCATGCGCTTGAAGCCATCGGTGGTGATGGACAGAATGCCCAGGGGGTCGTTTTCCTGGGCATCCAGGCCCAGGGAGACCAGCAGATAATCCGGCGCGAAATCATTGATCGTCGCCAACGCGGCGGTCATTGCGTTCAAATAGTCATCATCGCCTGTGTCCTTGGGCTGGGGCAGGTTCAGATTGTAGCCTTTGCCCGCGCCCGATCCCCGCTCGTCCGCATATCCCGCATAAAAGGGATAGAATATCGATGGATCGCCATGCAGGGAGCAAAACAACACATCCGCACGGTCATAAAATATCCCTTGGGTGCCGTTGCCGTGATGTACATCCACATCCAGGATAGCAACTCTCTCGGCCTGGCCGCGCATATGTTGGGCCGCGATGGCGACGTTGTTGAGATAACAGAAGCCGCCGGCAAGATCGGAATAGGCATGATGCCCAGGTGGGCGGCACAGGGCATAGGCTGCGTCCTCACCGGCCAGCACCAGATCAGCAGCGGTTAGGGCGATATGCGCCGATGTTACCGACGCGGGCCAGGTGCCGATACCAATGGGACAAGAGGTGCCGGCCACATAGTAGCCGACCTTGCCGACGATCGCTTCGGGCCGGGCTTGCATGTGACGGCCAGGATGCAGGTGAGGTATCAAGACCGGGCTGGAATTGGGTAGCTGCCGCCATTCGTCCAAGCCATGCTCCAGGAATTCCAGATAATCAGCGGAATGCACGGCGGTGATGGGCGCCATGCCATGATCCTGGGGCGACAAAATCTCGTAGCCGGCTTTCTCGACCGCAGCAAACAACCGGTGTGCCCGCTCGGGACATTCAGGAAACGGCGCACTACGGCCGGTGATGACAAAATCCGCCGGATCATGCGCCTCGTGCGCGGTGCTATGAACGACACGCATCAATCATACTCCAAAATACAGGCCCCATCATACATGTTGGCCGCCGTTAATATGGATTTCCGCGCCATTGACGTAACTGGATTGCTCGGTGCACAGGAAATAGATCGTCTTGGCCACTTCCTCGGGCGTGCCCAGGCGGCGCATGGGAATGGTCGGGGCCAGCAGTTCCTCGGTATCGGGCGACAGAATTTCGGTTTTGATCTCGCCCGGCGCGATGGCATTGACGCGGATGCCTTGAGGGGCGAAGTCTGCCGCCATCTCCCGCGTCAGCGAGGCCAGGGCCGCTTTCGAGGTGGCATAGGCGGTACCGGCGAACATGTGCACCCGGCTTCCGGCGATGGAGGTAACATTGACCACCGAGCCCTGAGCCAGTCGCAATTCATCCAACAGCCCCCGCGCCAACGTGATCGGGGCATAAAAATTGACCTGGGTAACCTGCTGCCAGATCGCCATGTCCGTGGTCAGGCTGGACAAGCGGCTGCCGTCGGCGGCCTTGGGCGAAATACCTGCATTATTGACCAGGGCATGCAAGGGTCCGCCTTCCAGGCGGTTTTTCAATTCCGTGATACCCGCATCCACATCCGCCGGGTCGGCCAAGTCGATCTGCAAATGATCCTCGGGGCCCATCTCCCACGGACAATCTTCCGGAAAGGCTTGGCGGGAACAGGTTATGACCCGCCAGCCGGCCGAGGAAAAGCGCTTTACCGTGGCATGTCCTATACCCCGGCTAGCCCCAGTCAGGACCAGGGTGCGGCGGCTATTTGATGTTGTTGTACTCATGGTCCGTAATACCTAACATCTTTCCCGGATAATACCAGCAAAGCCGGACCGTGCCTGCAAATTCTCTTCAGGATCTAATGGATCATTAGCACGAGGATCGTGGCGTCCAACAGCGCCTCCAGCGTCGCACCGCCAAAAACCAGTTCCTGGATGCGGTTATGGCTGCAGGCGCCCATGACCAGCAGATCCGCGCCCTGATTGTGCGCTGTCAACAATAGATCATCGCCGATCGAGCCATGGCCATGGGCCTGGGTCACCGCCTTGGCCCGGCAGCCATGGGCGGCCAGATAATCCACCGCGTCTTCGATGGGCGGTTCCTCGCCGGAGCCTTCATCGATCGCCAGGGCGCCATCCGGCAGCCGCAGCACGGGCTTGGTCCCAAGATAAAGGCTGGGTGTCGTACGTTGGTTCAGGCGCAATTCGTTTTCACAGGCCAGGCGGCGTTTCTCCACCCTGCAAAAATCAAGGTAAGGCAGGCACACATCGCGCTTCATCTTGTAAGCATGGCCGCCGGCCAGGAAAATCAGCGCGCCATCGGTTTCGATACGTTGCACGGTCTCACCCATTCCCAAGTCATTACTTTGGAACGTCAGAAGTCCCTCCTCCCCAGACTCCCCAACTCCCACATTCCTTGTCATAATCCATGTATGAGAAGATTGGCGTCAATCCTAATGGTCCTTGCTGTGCTTATTGGTTGCTCGTCCGCACCAAAGTACGTCGGTGAACTTAAGAATGGCAAAAGGCACGGACAAGGCACCCCAAAATAGGACCCAAAAAAATTGGGGGAAATCGCAGTTTTCTCCCATTTTTAGATTTCACCGATGAACTGTGTCGAGGCCATGACAAATCATTACGTTTCGGGCTGTTCCAGAAAGTCTATGATTTCCTGCTGTTTCACGGCTCAAAACTGGGGTGCAATTCTTCCAGCCCCGCGGGATCTTGATGAATGAGGACTTCGGCGCCGGGAAAAGCCCGGCAAATCTCGGCTTCCACTTCATCGGCGATGGCGTGGGATTTCAACAAGGTCAGTTCGCCATCCAGCTCCATATGCAGCTGGATAAAGGAATGCGTGCCCGAGGACCGGGTGCGTATGTCGTGGACGTCCACTACCTGATCCTGGGCCAGGGCGATGTCCCGGATGCGGTCGCGCTGATCCTCCGGCAGTTCCCGGTCCATAAGTTGATCCAGGGCGCCTTGGATGATGCCCCAGGCGCCGAACAGGATATAACCCGCCACCACCATTGCAATGATGGCATCGGCATAAATCCAGCCATAACGCCCAGCCAGGATCAATGCGGCAATAATGCCCACATTGGCCAGAATATCACCCCGGTAATGCACCGAGTCGGCAGCGATGGCGACTGAATTGGTGCGCTTGACGACGTAGCGCTGGAACAAGACCACGGCGATGGTCAGAACCAGGGACAGCACCATGACGGCGATGCCAATCTCGTCGCGCATGATGGGGCGCGGATCGATCAGGCGCTGGGCCGCCTCAGCCAGCAGGAATAGTGCCGAACCCGAAATAAAGGCCGTTTGCGCCAGCCCCGCCAGGGCTTCGGCCTTGCCATGGCCAAAACGGTGCTCCTGGTCCGCGGGCACCAAGGCATGGGCCACCGCGTACATATTGACCAAGGAGGCGCCCACATCCAGGACTGAATCCATCAGCGAGCTTAGAATGGCAACGGAATCGGTCAGAAACCATGCCGCCAGCTTGGCCAAGATCAAAAACCCCGCGACCGCCACGGCGGCATAAGTCGCCAGCCGCAACAGTCTGGCATTTGGATTGTTTTCCACGTCTTGGTCCCCACGGCAAGAATAATTTGGCGAATGATGACTAGGAATATTACCATATTGCCACAGTGCTGAGTTGAATCTAATTTGGCGATTAGACGATTTTAGCCTATATATTAAGTCATCAATGTGCCGCATTGATGTGGCGCGGTTTTGCAATGCGGGTGACGCTTGGGCGAATGGAGTTGCCCGCCATCGAATGGAAAAAACTATGAAACGAAGAGCATGTTATCTGGCTATCGGGTTCATTGCCCTAGCCCTGGCAGCCTGTCAGCAAGGCGGTCAGAAACAGACACTGGGGACTCTTCTGGGCGCCGTCGGTGGAGCCGTGGCCGGCAGCCAGATCGGCAAGGGCCGCGGCCAGTTGGTGGCAGTGGCCGCGGGCACGTTGTTGGGCAGCTTTCTAGGCAGCGAAATCGGCAAATCCCTGGATCGCGCCGATCGCATTGCCATGGAAAACACCACCCAGCGGACCTTGGAATCCGCACCATCGGGTAATGCGGTCAGTTGGCGCAATCCCGATAGCGGCCATTCCGGCACGGTCACGCCACAGCCGTCCTACCAAAATGCTTCCGGAAATTATTGCCGGGAATACCAGCAAACCATTACCGTGGGCGGTAGGACGGAGACGGCCTATGGAACCGCGTGCAGACAACCGGACGGAAGCTGGAAAATCGTCAACGGGTAGCCCCTTCGCGCCTAACTTGGAGCGGTTGAAAAAACGGCGGCGGTTAGGGCCGGGCGCGGCCCCATGGGCCGTCACCTCCGTGCTGTGCCTGTTGTTCATTACCTGGGCCGGGGCGCCGGGCCGGGCCGATGAGCGGACAGCGGGGCAGATTCTGGCGCAAGAAGCCCCGCACCTGCCCTTTATCGACGGCGTCGAGGCCTTCGATCGAGGCGAATATGCGGTGGCGCAAAAGATCTGGCTGCCCCATGCCCACCGTGGTGACCCGGCGGCCCAGCGTAATCTCGCCCACCTCTACCGCATGGGTCTTGGCGTGCCTCAGGATTTTGTCCGAGCCGCGTCATGGTACCGTTTAGCCGCCGACAGCGGCCTTGCCCGAGCCCAGGCCAATCTGGCGACCATGTATCTGCGTGGACAGGGGGTGGCGGAGGATCCGCGCGAGGCCGCCTACTGGTTCACTGCCGCTGCCTACAATGGCCATGTCCTGGCACAGTTTAATCTGGCCCTGCTGTATCTGCGCGGCGAGGGGGTGGAGCGGAACGAGGCCAAGGCAGCCGGCTGGCTGTATCTGGCCTCCAAGACCGGATACAAACCGGCACTGCGGGCCCTAGGCAAATTGGTCAAGGTAATCTCCGGCCCGGCGGGGCCACCCAGCCCACCTAATCCGCCTGCCGTGGCGAAACCTGGGACGCCGATGGCCGAAAAATCAAAACCGGTCGCTAAAACCAAACTGGCCGTTGCCAAACCTATGTCCAAGGCTTCTATAGCGGACAAAACGGACGCTGCGGGAATTGCCCCGCAAGCGAGCAAGCCAGAACGGGTCAAAAACCAGCCGGCCAAGATTGCGACAGCTAAATCCCAGGCGTCGGCGGTGGAGACGGGCAAAACCGAAAACGACATCTCCTTTGCCGAAATCGTTGCCTTTTTCTCCGGCCAGGAGGATCTTGATCTTAGCCGCGACCGTGAGGACACCGGCACTATCGAGGAGGAGAGCAAGGAGAAGGAGGAAGACACCGCGCGGCGCGCCATGGCCGCGGGCCTGGTCGCTTTGCATGCGGCCAATTTCGCCGCCGCAAAGGCGCGTTGGCAGCCGCTGGCCAAGGATGGAATTGCCGAGGCGCAGTATCAATTGGGTAAGCTGTATCTGCGTAACGGCTTTGCCGGGGTTAGCCGCCCGCATGGGTTTTTCTGGTTGAGCAGAGCGGCGGCGCAAGGTCATGCGGGCGCCAAGGCTGGTAAACATCAGCTAGCCAATGTAATGAGTTCGGAGGAACATCTAGAGGCGCGGCGATTGTTGCAAGAAGCGGAATAGGCTAATACCGCACTAAATCAATTCTATAGACCTGTTAACCTTTCTCTATCGTTACCATATTATTATTAGGCGGCAATGAAAGGCGCGGCCTGTTCGTGTTAATTTGCTATTTAAGAATGTCTTTGGGAATGGCTGAAAATGCGTGATCCTTACAACGTATTGAGCGTGGCACGAGATGCCAGCGATGGTGAGGTCAAGAAGGCATATCACCGTCTGGCCAAGGAGCTACATCCGGATTTGAACCCGGATGACACCGTTGTGGCGGAACGCTTCAAGGAAGTGTCGGCCGCCTATTCCTTGCTGGGCGATCCAGCCACGCGGAAACGATTTGACAATGGCGAGATCGGCGCCGATGGCCAGGAAAAGGCGCGCTATAGCTACGAATATGCCGGCGGGCGCGGCGGGCCGGGCGGGGGCTTTGGCCATGGCCCCAATGGCGGTGCCGGTTTCAACGCGGACGATATTTTTGGAGAATTTTTCTCCAACATGCGCGGTGGGCGTGCCGGCCAGGCTCGGCAGCAAAAGGGCCCGGACCGTTCCTATAAAATTACGGTGGAATTTTTGGATGCGGCCAAGGGCTCAACCCGACGGATCACCCTGCCGGATGGCAGAATGCTAGATATCCGCATTCCGGCGGGGATAGAGGACGGCAAGCAAATCCGCCTGCGCGGCCAGGGAGACCCCGGACCAGCCGGCGCGGGCGACGCCCTGGTGGAAGTCAGTGTGCACGGGCATCAGCAATTCCGCCGCGAGGGCATGGATGTCCATCTGGATCTGCCCTTGCAGTTGGCAGATGCCGTGCTGGGCGCACGGATCGAAGTGCCGACCATTCGCGGCTCGGTCAGCATTACCATTCCAAAAGGCACCAACAGCGGCAAGGTCCTGCGCCTGAAGGGCAAGGGCATCAAACTGCCCAAGACAGAGCAGGCCGGCAATCAATACGTCCATTTACAGGTAACCCTGCCCGAGCAGCCCGATCCAGAATTGACAGCGTTGTTGGAAGAGTGGGCAAAAGGTCAGGGCGATACCGGCGATGACGTGGAAACGGATGACGACTAGTCCGCAAATTCACTAGCAGTCAGAATTATCCATCCCGGTTGGCATTTTGGTTTTGCACAAGCGCGCCCCGGTCAGGATCGCACCGGTCAGATCGGCGCCGGATAGGTCGGCGCTGCCCAAATCTGCCTTGCTGAAGTTGACACCGGAAAGATTGGCATCAACCATGGTCGACCAGGTCAGGTTGGCGCCCTCGAAATTGGCGCCAGCCAGGTTGGCGCGGGTCATATCAGCGGTCGGCAAGTTAGCCTTGCGCATATTGGCGCCCCGCATGTCCGCATCATGCAGTTTCGCCTCGCTAAGATTGGCGCCAGTCAGATCAGCGCCCGAAAGATTAACGCCGATCATGTTGGTCTCGGTCAGAGAGGCTCTGACTATGGTCGCGCCGGCGAAATTGGAACCGCTTAGGTTCACCGCATGAAAATTGGCTTCCGTCAAGTCGGTGCCGCTCAGGTCCACGTCCTGCACGATGGCCTGCAATAGATTAGCCCGCCACAGGCTGGCGCCCGGGAAACGCCCTCCTGTCAAGTTGGTGCCGGTAAGGCTGGCTATTTTCAACAACATCCCCGGGCCTTTGGTGCCGCGCAGATCGGCCCGGCCCAGTTCGGCGCCGCTCAAGTCCGCTTCCGCCAACCGCGCACCGCGCAGATCCGACCACCACAAATTGGCGCCAACGAATTTTGCCTGGCGCAGATCAGCGCGCTGTAGATCGGTCCACCACATGGTAGCGCCGCTCATGTCGGCACCTTTAAAATCCGCCTCGATCAGCTTGATCCACCACATGGAAGCTTCACGCAGATCGCAGCCCGGACAGCCGTTATCGGCCCTAGCCAGTCGCACGCGTGGTTCGTCATAACCGAACAGCCATACCGCAACGGCGCCAAGGATGACCAGGATAGCCAATACTATTTGGATTATTTTTTTGAACCTACGCATTTAAACCATTGGCGGGAAAGAAAGAGGCAAGTGACGCAGCTTAATACCAGGATTCACCTGTCTGGAAAGGTCTCATATCATGCCTCCGCCATGAAGCCGTCAACGCTGGCCCGCAAAGTGGGTTCGGCCAAGGGTGTCGCCCTGGCTGCTTCGTAGGCGCGGGAGGCACGCAATACCAGATGATCGGCAAAGCGGGGGCCGACAATCTGTAAGCCGATGGGCAAGCCACTATTTGAAACACCACAGGGAATGGTCGCCGCCGGCTGGCCGGTCAGGTTGAACGGCACCGTGAATGGTACGGCATGGCGCCAGCGGTCGAACTCCGGTGAATGATAGCGGGTTTCCACGGTGGGCGGCAGGGTCGGCTGGGTCGGCGTCAGCAACAGATCATAGTCCCGGTGCAGGGCAGCGAATTCAAGGCCAAGCACAATACGCTCAGCCTCTCCACGGAGATATTCCTCGACATCCACATCCAGTCCGGCCTCGGCCAGGGTGCGGAAATCCGGCTCCAGCAGGGCGCGTTTTTCCTCACTCATGCCGCGTAGGCGGGTCGCGAAGCCGGCGATCCAATAAGTTTCAAAACGCGGCTTGAGCGGCGCTATGACCTCGCCGGTCTGCTCGACCACGGCGCCCATATCCTGAAATACACTCACCGCCTGGTCCGTCGCGGCCAGAATTTCCGCCGCCACCTCCGCCCCACCCAGGGCGGGGGCATAGGCAATGCGCAGGCCGCGCACGCCGTCATCAAGACCGATGCGGTAATCCCGGCCATCGGGCGGCAGGGCCCGCCAGTCCCGGTCGTCGGGCTGAGTGATGACGTTCAGGAACAGGGCCGCATCAGTGACCGTACGGGCAATGGGGCCGCCCGATGAGATGGTCGAAAAAGGCCGGTCGTTGGGCGCATGGGGCACCCGGCCATAGGTCGGCTTGATACCGTAGACACCGCAATAATTGGACGGGATGCGGATCGACCCTCCACCATCGGTGCCATAGGCAATGGCGCCGATGCCAGCCGCTAGCGAAGCCGCCGCGCCGCCCGACGAGCCGCCAGAGGTATGGGCCGGGTTCCAGGGGTTGCGCGTGATGCCGGCCAATGGGCTGTCGGTCATGCCCTTCCAGCCAAATTCAGGGGTCGTGGTCTTGCCCAGGATCACCGCCCCACCTTCACGCAGGCGGGCCACGGCAGGGGCGTCCTCATCAAACGGTCCGTTGGTATCGACAGTTTTCGAACCGCTTAACGTGGGCCAGTTCTTCATGGCGACGATATCCTTGATGGACAAAGGAATACCATCCATGGGGCCCAGGGGGCGGCCTTCAGCCCAGCGCTTGGCCGAGGCGACAGCGGCTTCCCTAGCGCCGGCTTCGTCGACCAGCTGAAAGGCGTTCAAGGTTGGCTCCGTGGTCTTGATCCGGGCCAAAGCGGCCTCCGCCGCATCCTCTGGCGAAAGCCGCCCTTGGCGAAAGGCCTGGATTAACTCTGTTACACTCGGGTACTCAAACGCATCAGTCATTCAAACCACTCCAGAAAAACTTTCTGCTTGTTATCGTTATTCCGCGGCCTCGGGCAGGGTGCTGCTGGGCAACCGCCATTCCGCTAGCAGGTTGGCCTTGAGGCTCATGGCCTCTTCAAGGTGCCGGGCCTTGATGTGTCCAAAGCCGGTAATCAATTCCGGCACCATCGCCAGGCGGACAGCCTGATCAAGGTTGCTGCTTTTCAGGCCACCCAAAATCTCCTCAATCATGGCCTCGTATTCGCCGATCAGGCGCCGTTCGGTGCGCCGTTCCTCGGTTCGGCCAAATATATCCAGGGGTCCGCCGCGCAGGAATTTCAGCCGCGCCAACCAGGTCATAGCGCTAGCCATCCAGGGCTTGAAGTCCCGCTTCATGGGCAGGCCCGTATCCGGATCCGTCTTGCTCAGGATCGGCGGGGCCAGATGAAAGACCAGCTCGTAAGCGCCCTCGAACTGCTGTTCCAGGGCGGCCATGAAGCGGCCATCACTATACAGGCGCGCTACTTCGTATTCGTCCTTGTAGGCCATCAGCTTGTGCAGATTTCTCGCCACGGCCTGGGACAGAATCTCGCTACGCGGCGCCACCGCGGTCTCGCCCGCCCGCACCTGTTCGACTAGGGCGCCATAGCGCCGCGCCAGGCGTTTGCTCTGATAGGCGGTCAGGTCCGCCTTGCGTCGCTCAATCATGGCGGCCAGATCGTCAGCCGAAGCCGCCGTGCCGGCATCGGCAACAGCAACGGTGTTGACGGCATCAAGATCCAGCGCCGCACGCCGGCCCCAAAGGAAGGCCGCCTTGTTCATCGCCTGTGCCACGCCATTCATCTCGATGGCCCGTTCGATCGCCTCCCCCGTGACCGGGATCAGGCCCTGCTGATAGGCATGCCCCAGCATGAACAGATTGGCGCCGATGGCATCGCCCAGCAGCGCGGTCGCCAGGCGTGTGGCGTTCAGGAATGTGGCTTTACCGGCGCCGGCCTCGGCCTGGATGCGGATCTCCACATCGTCGCCGGGAAATTCCAGGCTGGGATCCAGGGCGAACTGCCCGGTGATCGCCTGGTGTGAGTTGACCAGAACGTGGCTGCGCCCGGCATCGATGGCGCCGAGACCCAGCTCGGATGCCGTGACTAGGCTGTCACAACCCAGAATCAGATCGGCGGTACCGCTGGATAGGCGGGGCGAGAGGATATCGTCCTGGTTCAGCGCCAAGCGCACATGCGAGGACACCGGACCTCCCTTTTGCGCCATGCCGAATTGATCGATGGTCGAAAAGGCCTTGCCCTCCATATGAGCCGCCATGGTCAAAAGCGCCGATATGGTCACCACGCCGGTACCACCGATGCCGGTGATCATGATGCCATAGGTCTCTCCCTCGGCGAGGACAGGCAGGGTCGGCTCGGGCAACAGGCGCAGCTTTTCCGGCACCTCGGCAATGGCGCCGGCCTTGCGAGGAATACCGCCCATGACCGAAACGAAGCTGGGGCAAAAGCCCTCGGCACAGGAATAGTCCTTGTTGCATGAAGATTGGTCGATCCGGCGCTTGCGGCCGAATTCGGACTGTAGCGGCAGCACCGACATGCAGTTCGACGTGGTCGAACAATCGCCACAGCCCTCGCAAACCAGGTGATTGACGAACAGGCGCCGGGCCGGGTCCTCCATATCGCCTTTCTTGCGGCGGCGGCGCTTCTCGGCGGCGCAGGTCTGATCATAGATCAATACGGTGACACCTTCGATCTCGCTCAATTCCCGCTGCACCCTGGCGAGCGAACGACGGTGCTCGAACGTAACGCCGGGGGCGAAGCCGGCGTTGGCGGGATATTTGTCAGGCTGGTCACTGACCACGACGATTTTCCTGGCACCCTCGGCATGAACCTGGCGGGAGATCGCCATGGGCGTCAATTCGCCGTCGATGGGCTGGCCGCCGGTCATGGCGACGGCGTCGTTAAAGAGGATCTTGTAGGTAATATTGACCTTGGCCGCGATACAGGCACGGATCGCCAGCAGACCGGAATGGAAATAGGTACCATCGCCAATGTTTTGGAAAACATGCCCGGCCTTGGAATAAGGGAAATGGCCGATCCAGTTCGCGCCCTCGCCGCCCATCTGGGTGTGGGCATCTGTATTGCGGTCCATATACGAGGCCATGTAGTGGCAGCCGACGCCGCTTTGCCCCCGGCTGCCCTCCGGCACCTTGGTGGAGCTGTTATGTGGACAGCCCGAGCAAAAATAAGGAATGCGGGTAACCGCCAAATCCTGGCGTTGCGCCATCCGCGCCGCCTTGGCATCAAGAAAAGCCAGGCGCGCCTCGATTTGCTCGCTGCAATGAAAATGCGTTATCCGGCCGGCCACGGCGCGGGCAATTTCCTCGGCCCCGAATTCACCGCAACCCGGCAGCATCTCGTTACCGTCGCTGTCATGGCGGCCGACGACCCTTGGCCGCTGTCCATCAGGCAAGTCGTAGAGGACATCGCGGACCCGGCTCTCCAGAAAACGGCGCTTTTCCTCGACCACGATGATCTCTTCCAGGCCGGCGGCAAAGCCGAGCACGGCGTCCGTGTCAAAGGGGAAAGGCATGCCCATTTTCAACATGACAATACCCAAATCAGACGCCTGCGCCCCATTGATGCCCAACTCCATCAGGGCCTGGCGCACATCGACCGACGCCTTGCCGCTGGAAATGATGCCGATGCGGGGTTTAGGGCTTTGCATCACTACCTGGTTCAGGTTGTTGGCGCGGGCCAAGGCCATGGCGGCGGGCAGTTTGAAATTCCGCAGGCGTGGTTCCTGCAGGACCCAGCGGTCGCCGCCCCGAATATGAACACCATCATCGGGGAAGGTGAATTCAGGTATGACGATCTTCAAACGATGGGGATCGCCATCGACGGGGGCGGCAGCATCCACCGTATCGGCGACGATTTTCAACCCGGTCCAGGCGCCTGAGAAACGCGACATGGCCCAGCCATACAGGCTGTAATCGATGATCTCCTGCACCGAAGCTGGATACAGCATGGGCATCTGCAAATCGGCGAACATGGTTTCCGATGCCGCCGGCACATCTGTTGACTTCATGGCATGATCGTCACCGACCACGGCGAGGGCGCCGCCGTGTTGCGAGGTGCCAAGCAGATTGTTGTGACGCATGCTGTCGATGGAGCGGTCCAGCCCCGGCCCCTTGCCGTACCACATGGCGAAGACGCCATCATGGGTGCTATCGCCAAACATGGAGGATTGCTGGGTGCCAAGGCAGGCGGTCGCAGCCAAATCCTCGTTCACGCCCGGCACGAAATGGATAGCGCGCTCGGCCAGGAAGCGGTTGGCGCGCCATAACTCCTTGTCGATATTATGCATCGGCGAGCCGCGGTAGCCAGAGATGAAACTGGCCGTGTTCAGTCCGGCGGCCTGGTCACGGAGGTACTGCATCATGGCCGCCCGTACCAGGGCCTGGCTGCCGGTCAGATAAACCTGGCCATGCTCGCTTTGATATTTGTCATCAAGAGAGACCGCCGCCAAGGTCATGGCTCATCCTCGCTATCGGGTATTATCCACAAGCTGTAACCTTGATGATCCATCTAAAAGGCCGAACTGGCAAGTACAGGGATGGGTATTTAGCGCGGCAGCCTGGCATTGCGGACCGAGGTCAAGGTGGGTCTGGGGCCGCTCTTGCTTGTCAAATCTTGCCAGCCTTGCCCCTGTCAGAGACATGACCACGAACTTTCCAGGCCGACTTGACGCTTTCCAAGACATCTGCCGCCAAATCCAGCGCAACTTCATGGGCCTTTGCCTGGCGCCGATCTTGGATCGCAGCTTGTTCGGCAGTTCGAATATTTGATAATTGCCCGCCGCACCTCCTGCACTATTTTTAGCCACACGGCCTAGTCTACGCCTCTAGACAACTCGCTAAGAAACCGGCGCTGCCCGGGGGTAGTGCGGGCCGGATGCGAAATCGCCCGGCGCCCCTGCCAGGAAATGCGCCCGAGGTTGCGTCATCGTATGCGCTAGGACCACCTTGTCCTCCATGAGGCGGCGATGATCAATCCACAACCTCGTGAAAACTCAGGTCTAAGCTTTGGTTTCGATGACCTGGCCGGCGGCGATCAAATCCTCGATCTCGTCCATCGAGAGGCCGGCATCGGTCAGGACCTGGCGGCTGTGCTGGCCAATGGTTGGAGGATCGTCGCGCACGGAGAAATCGCGGCCAGCCATTTCCAAAGGCAGGCGCGGGGTCTTGATCCGCTTGCCACTGGGAATTTTCATCTCGCGGAGTTTGCCGTCCATGTTCAGATGGGGATCGTTCAGCAGATCCTCGGGCTTGTTGACGGGTCCAAATGCCAGTTGTGCCTTATCGCACTTCTCCAGCAGTTCCGCAGTGGACAGGCTCTTGCAGGTCTCGGCCACGGCGCCGACGAGCCATGACCTTTGATCAACCCGGTCACCGTTGCTTTGCAACCGTTCGTCGGCCAGCAGGTCAGGCCGTTCAAAAACCTCGCAAAACCGCAACCATTGAGTATCGGTGACCACGCCGATAAAGATCGGCTTGCCCTCGGCGCTTTCGAAAGTATCGTAAATGCCCCAAGCCCGGTTCGGCACCGACATGGGCACCAGGGCTTCGCCGCTAATAGCGTGCTGCACGATGTGTTGGCCCACGGCGAAGACGGCTGTTTCAAACAGCGCCGCCTTGACCAATTGCCCCTCTCCGGTGCTGTCGCGCTCGCGCAGAGCCGCCAGAACCGCGATCACCCCGGCCATACCACCCATGATATCCACCACCGAAGCGCCGGCACGCAGCGGCTGTCCCGGCGGTCCGGTCATATAGGCCAGGCCACTCATCATCTGTACGATCTCATCCAGGGCCCGGCGTTCCTCGTAGGGGCCCGAGAGAAAGCCCTTTAGCTGAAGATAAATCAGGCCAGGGTTGAGAGTCTTGATAGCATCATAGCCCAGGCCCAGCCGGTCCATGGTGCCCAGGGCGAAATTCTCCAGCAGAATATCCGATTGCCGCACCAGGGCTTCCACAGCGGGACGGGTGCCGGGCGCCTTCAGATCGATCGCCAAGCTTTGCTTGTTACGGCAGAGCAAGGGGAAATAGCCGATCCCGACGCCTTGCAAATGACGGGTACGGTCGCCGTCGGGCACGGGTTCGATCTTGGTTACCGTCGCGCCCAGGTCGGCCAGGACCATGCCGGCAGTCGGCCCCATCACCGCATGGCTGAATTCCAACACCTTGATCCCCGCCAGGGGTAAACTCTCCGGATTACTCATGCTTTACCTCGTTCCCTCTTTCGGCTGTCTTGCCATGGAATAACGCGAAAGCCAACACCTGCGGCATCCTTGGTATAAGGTATAAGGTACACAGAAGTTACGAAATCTTCGAAAATTCCATACGGGGAGAGATGAGCCATGAGCTCGAAAATTGTATTCGTGACAACATTTCCGGCGGCGGCAGATTTTGCCCGGGAACTGGCACCCACCGGCTATGAGTTGATAATCACCGAGGCCCGTAGCGCCGAGTATAATACTGCTATGGCGACGGCCGAGTACCTGGTCGGCTTCGTCGATATGCTGGTGGACCACGAGTTGTATGCCGCCGCGCCCAATCTGAAGCTAATCCAGTTGCTCAGCGCCGGCTATGACCGGGCCGATATCCCTGCCGCGCAAAAAGCCCGCGTGCCGATTGCAAACAATGGCGGCGCCAATTCCGTAGCCGTTTCCGAACACGCCTTGCTGTTGATGCTGGCAACCTCACGCCAGCTGGTACGCCAGCACGGCGATGTGGCCGCGGGGCGCTGGCGCGGCAATAACCTGCTGGCGCTGCACGAACTGCGCAACAGGAGCCTGGGTATTATCGGCCTGGGCGCAATCGGCAAGAAAACAGCGCGCCTAGCGCAAGCCTTTGGCATGAGCATCACCTATTACGATATCGAACGCCTGAGCGAGGCGGAGGAAGATGCCCTGGGCGTGCGCTTTCGTCTGTTGCGGGAACTCCTCGCCGGGTCCGATCTGGTCAGTTTGCATGTGCCCCTGAACCCTTCTACCCAGCATATGATCGGCGCGGCTGAACTAGCCTTGATGAAATCGACCGCCACCTTGATCAATACCTCGCGTGGACCGGTCATTGACGAGGCGGCCTTACATGATGCCTTGAGCAACAGCCGCATAGCCGGCGCCGGCCTAGACGTCTTCGACGTTGAGCCGCCGGCGCCCGAGAACCCTCTGTTTGGCCTGAACAACGTCACCTTGACCCCGCACATGGCCGGCCCGACGTTCGAAAGCAATAAGGCGCGGGTCCGTAATGCCTTCGATAATGTGCAACGGGTCAACCGGGGCGCGGCGCCGCTTTGGGTTATTCCGGAACTCGAGGACGGATGAACACCGTTGATGAACACAGTTGTCGCATTGCAATTCGCCTATGCGCTGACCGGCAGCCTCTATAATTTCTTCTCCATCGCGCGGCTGAAGTCTGGCCAGACGCCATTGTCAGCGACCAATCCCTTCAAGGGCGTCGTGATTATGGCGGCCGTCGCCGGCGTCACCCTGACCCAGCCGTATCTGAACGGCATCCCATATACCCTTGGCTGGCTGTTTCTGATTGTATTTCTGGGCCGGGGTGCGGTGACTAATCATTTCAGGGCGATCCGGCATGGCCGGGATCTACATCTGTATTCGTCCCGGACGGCAGCCCATGGCGCATTCCTGATCAACGCATTTGGCCTCACCGCGGGCGCTATTGGCATCGTGCTAATGATTGGCTATTGGCTATTTCCCCATTAGAGATACGGTCACCGCTACATCCGCCCTGGCGGCGGAATGCAAGCCATCAAAATAGGGCGCTGATGACGAAATCGGCGCCGCCAACTATGTCACTCCAAGACAAGTGATGATGGCCGCAAAACTGGTAAAGAAGGGTTAGAGCCATCCGCTTGCCATTGTTATCGATTCAATAACGCCAGCATTTCCAATGTGTTCTTGTTCATCGGTCTGTTCTCGCAAACAGCTAGCGCCAAATGTCCTAACGCCAAATAACGGCGCGCCATTTCAGTGCGATCCATCCTGTGCACAAAATGCCCAACAAGGTGTATATGGTCACGGCATTGGAAAAGCCGGTCCAATCAACCAGGGCGCCGGCAGCCAATAAGCCCACGGGCAGGCCATAAACCGCCAATATGCGCACACCCATAATACGGCCCCGGAATTGCTCCGGCGTGATCTGCAGCAGAATCACCGACATGGAAATCATGGCGGTGCTTTGCATGATGCCGACCAACAGCAATATGGCGAAGCCAGGCCATTTCGTTTCCTGCCAGGCGAATATCACCATCAAGGCATACCAGGCGATGATGGAAAGTACCATGAAGCGTCCCGGACGCCGGGCACCGCCGCTCATGATCATCGCGATGGAACCTATCAGGGCGCCACCAGAATAACCCGCCACCAGTTGGCCGAGGCCGTTTTGGTCCAAGTCGTAAATTTCTCTGGCCACATAAGGCAGCAGTCCCATGGAGATTGGATAAGCCGTCAGATTGACCCAGAAGGCCAGCAGCATCAAGGCCAACACCTCGGGCGTTTTCCAAACGTAGGCCAGACCGGCTTTCAGCTCCTGCCACGTCGTGGTTGGGCGCGTCGTCGGTTTTGCGGCCGCCGCCGCCGTGTGGTGCCCGGCGACGCCAAGGGTCAACAGCAGCGCGATACCATACAATGCGGTGACGCCAATGTAGGCCGGACCGATGCCAAGGGTCGCGAACAGGCCCGCACCGGCAAGGGCGCCCGCGATGCGGGCCGAGTCCATGGTCGTGCGCGATAGGCCGATGGCATTGGCAAGCATGCCGCTAGGCACTGTATCGCCGATCAGGGAATTGCGCATGACCAGGTCCGAGGGCCGCACCAAACCGGCCAGCAAGGCAACAGCGAATACATAGTATACATTCAAGCTGCCGCCCCATGCCGGGATCATCACGGCCAGGGCCAGGACAGTGTATATGGTCCGCATGGTACACAGCACCGCCCGCCGTCCGACCCTGTCGGCGACCACGCCCAACAACGGCGAAATCAAGGTGCCCAGAAATTGCAGGGAACCGAATGCAGTCAGCAGCACCACCGAATCCGTTTCGACCAGCACGTACCAGCCCAGGATCAGGGTCTCCATCTCGAAGGCCCAAGAAGTCAACAAATCCGAAGGCCACTGAAAACGGAAACTGCGCACCGCGAATGGCGCCATGGCAGACGTTCGGGCGGCTGCGCGGGCGGTCGAGGTGCTGTTTGCTGGTTTGCCCGCGCTCACGCCCTGCCGGTCCTTTGCAAACGTTGCCGGGTCAATGAGATGGCGTTATCCGCCTTATGGAACTCACCCCGGCGTTGTCGCGGTTGGCCCGGTCCAATACATCGGAGAAGCCATGCAGGGAAACCTGCATGTCGAACGCGTTGGCATGCAAAAAACGCCAGCCATTGACGAACAGGCCCACATGGCCGGGAAAGAACACCAAATCGCCCTCTTCAAGGCGGGAGAAATCTTGTTCGTCATCCATTTCAACCAAGCTGCCAACTGCGCCGGGGCCGGCCTCCTGCAGATCGCTATCCCGGGGCGCGGTGATGGCGGCCATGCGCAGGGCCAATTGCACCAGGGATGAACAATCAAGCCCAAAGGCCGTGCGTCCGCCCCACAGATAGGGCACGCCGATAAATTTCAGAGCCGTGCCGATAAAATCCTGAGTGCTGTAATCCAGGGACACCAGGTGTCTGGAATGCAGCCAATGACCCGATGCGATGCGGCAGAACTTCCCCTCCACATCAACAATTTTCACCCGCGCCGACATGGAGATGATGCCGGCGACGGGCCGCTTCAAATCAGGCTCGGTATAGAGATGGCTGTGCAGGGCGGCTACCTGATGGTCGGGAGCGAAGACATTTTCGGTCAAATCCGCCGCTGGGACATAACCCACATAGTCATCGCTCAGGTTTTGCCCCCAGCACCAGCCGTCCCGTTCCTTGAAAACCTGAAAATCCTCGCCGTAGATCAGCTGGCTTTCCAGGCCCGCATTGTTGTCGGGGGTGAAGCGTAGCGGCGCGCCGTCGCGGATCACCGTACGTGGAGAGCCCGNTGTGTAGCGCGCCGCCTCGACCTGGCCACGCAGCCAATCCGCGGCAATATCATCGCGGGCGGGTGTAATGCGCGGGTCCATAGCCACGGCCGATCCCTAAATAGCCATCCGTTTAAAGCGTGTCCGATGCGTCTACGACCCATTCGGCGAATTCACTAAGAAAGAGTGAGCCGTTGACTGTGCGCTGGATCAGCACGTTGCGCTTGTCGCTCTGGTCCCGTCTGCGGCGGGTGAAATCAAGCCGACCCAAGGTATCAAGGGCCCGCACCACCGCTGGTTTTGATATCCGCAGTGTCGCCGCCAGGCCGCGCACCGTATGGGGCGGTGGCGCAAGATAGACCTGCAGAAATAGGGCCATCTGCCGGGCCGACAGATCCGGCCCCTCGGCACGCACCGAAAACAGTAATGCCCGGCGCCAAAGTTTCAACGCCTCTTGTGAAGTCAACGTTTCCGCCATTGATCCCCTCTACGCGATCATGTCGGTACCGTACCGAAGTCGCAGTGAATAGAATTATGTCATGACGATCAAGTATTTTCGCCTATTCGTCCTTGGCTGGCGCCGTGATGACCAGAAAAACCAGATCTACCAGGCCGGAATTTTCGATGGCATGTTCCACGCCCGGCGGAATGTTGATTACGTCATGGCGGCGAACCACGGTCTTTTCGCCATCAATTTCCATCAAACCTTCGCCTTCAAGAACATGATAGACCTGTTCCTGCACCTTATGAGTATGGGCGGCGACATAGGCCATGGGCTGGTACGCGGAAATGCGATAATCGAGTAGGGTAAAATCGCTGTTCTCGGGGTTGACCAGGGCCTTGGACAGGGCGCCGCCGAAATGATCCGGGAACTGCTGCCAGGGCTCCTCGGCAATATTGCGGATGCCGGCCTTGCCTTGCTTGTCACTCATTTTTCGTCCTCCAAATTTTATTTTGGGGTTACGGGCCGTAACCCTTATTGCGTTCAAGCGCCCAGGGAGCAGCTCTGGGACTGCGCGCTTCAATGGCGCTAGTTCTTGAAATCATTGACGGCAACAGGGATGATTTCGGCGTCTGCCTCGAAATCCACATCAACCGCCTTTGGCCAAATGCATGGCAGCAAGATAGCCGAATACCAAGGCTGGGCCCAGGGTGATGCCGGGACCGGGGTAGCTGCCTCCCATGACGGAGTTCATATCGTTGCCGCAGGCATACAACCCAGGAATGGCGTCACAGTTCTGGTTCAGAACCTCGCCATTGCCGCCGGTCCGCGCGCCGGCGGCGGTGCCCAGGTCGCCTGGATACAAGGCAACCGCATAAAAGGGCGTTGTCGCCATGGGCCGCATACAGGGGTTGGGCTGGTTGCCAGGATCGCCGACATATTTGTGGTAGGCGTTGCCGCCCCGGCCAAAGGCGCTGTCCTCGCCCNGTTCCGCGTCGGCGTTATAGGCCGCGATGGTTTCTTTCAGGTGNCNNCCAGGAACGCCAATTTTCTGCGCNAGTTGACCCAGGTTCTGGGCCTGGATCAGATAGCCGCTATCGATATAGGGTGCGAGACGCAGGCACATGGGCTTAACCGCGCCCAGGCCGTATTGCCACAGGGATTGGTGATCGCAAATTAGATGGGCGGGAATGGCCGGCCTCTGGTTGTGGCTCTGGAACATAGCCTTGACGAATTCATGATAGGAATTGCTTTCGTTGGTGAAACGCTGGCCATCGCCGTTCACCGCCATCATACCCGGCTTACCCCGATCCGTCACCGTGTGGGGATAGACGCCTGGGCTGCCGTCAGCCCTGGTGAAGTGCGATACAGGGGCCCAGAATGCGTTCGAGGCATTGTCGTTGGGCACCACGCCACCGGCGCTCAAAGCCAGATTGACGCCATCGCCGGTATTGCCCGGCGCGGCGGCGGAATGCATGCCAGCCTCGCTGGGCAACAGTGAATCGCGCAAGGCCTCGTCATGGGAAAAGCCGCCCGCCGCCAGCACCACGCCGCGCCGCGCCTTGATCTCCCGCGCGCCGGTGGGCGTCTCGACCTCCAACCCGGTGATGCGGCCATCTTCCCGCAGCAGGCGCCGGGTTACCGTATTGCACCGGATCGGCACGTCCAAGGCCAACAGGGATTTCAACAGTCGTCCCGCCAGGGCGTTGCCCAGCACCAGATTGGCCCCGCGGTGCAACCGGGTCCGTTGCAAGGCATAAGCGGCCACCAGTCGAAGTACCCGCAGGGCCGAGACAGGTGATTTATAGATACGGCGAAAATGCACGATGTCGGGCCGGGCCACCATCATGCCCCCCAGCAGGGTAAATTCGGGCAGTGGCGGGCGCAGCATCTTAAAACTCTCGCCCAGCTGCCGGGCATCAAACGCCATAGGCTCCAGCACCCGCCCACCCTGGGTGGCACCGAACAAATCGGGGTAATAATCCGGATAAAACGATAGCGGCACCAACCGAACATCGCTGTTGCGGTCGAGATAGTCGATGGCTCCCGGCGCCTCGTCCAGAAACACCCGGCGCAGTTTGGCACTATCGGTATCGCCATTCTCGGCGCCGGCGGTGGCGTCGAGATATTCCTGCGCNGCTCCAAGGCTGTCGGGCAGGCCGGCAGCGGCCATCTTGGCATTGTTAGGCACCCAGACCATGCCGCCGGATACGGCGGTGGTGCCACCGACATATTCCGTCTTTTCAAGCAGCAGCGTCCGCAGCCCCTCGTTGGCGGCGACCACGGCGGCGGTCATCCCCCCCGCCCCGGCGCCCAGCACGATCACGTCATAAGCTTCCGCGAAGTCAGGTTCGGCATTACTCAAAACATTGCCTCCTAATCCTCACTCACTCCACCAAGGTAGGGCCAACGCCACGAGTGCGGATTTGGCGCATGTAGCGGCGGTAGCGATCCGCGTCGTAGCCTTCGCCCCTGTGCACTAGACAGCGGTTGTCCCAGATCACCAGATCGCCGGGCCGCCAATTATG
Source organism: Rhodospirillaceae bacterium (assembly GCA_002731375.1). Taxonomy (GTDB): domain Bacteria; phylum Pseudomonadota; class Alphaproteobacteria. The sequence continues at coordinate 92,855 of PCBT01000049.1, forward strand.
GCTGTAGGTATGTTCGGGCCGGGTCGCTTGCGCCAGCAGATCATCCAGCAGTTCGCGGCTGTCTTCGTTGCTCCAACCTTCAATGGCCTTGGCGTGGGAGCCGACGAAAAAATTCTTCGCGCCATTGCCCGGATTTGTCCGCACCAATTTTTGCGGCACGGGGGGCAGGGATGCCGCCAATGACGGGCTGACCGCGTCGGGCGCGACTTTGCTGCGCGAGAAGACATAGTCATGGATCACCACCAAAGGGTCGATGCGCGCCTTGCTGGCTTCGTCCAGACGTCCATAGGCAGCGCGGGCCGAAACAAAGGTCGTGGCGCCACCTTCATCGGGCACTTCGTAGGCGCACATGATGGAGAGGCGGCAGGGCACCTCGCGGAACGAGCTGTCGGAGTGCCACATGTTGTTGCCGGTCAGAAAGATCGTCTTTTTGTGATCGTTGCCTAGCTTGCTGCCGTCTTCCTGGACGTTGCCGATGGTGCCTATATGGGCGATTTCACCCCGCTCACCCTTGGCGACGTGGCTTTCCTCTGGCTCGCCCAGGCTTTTTGTAAAGACGAGATGCAGATCGTCATTCATTTCCTGTTCGGGGAACAGCAGAAATGAATGCTCGTCGATCGCCGCCTGGATCTCATCGACTGCTGTGTCCGAAAGCGGCTGACGCGGATTGATACCGCTCACCCTGGCCCCGAAATCCTCGTGCAATGGTTCGATATTCAATAACGCCATAACTTTCTTTCCCCCATTCATTTATATTTTGCGCAGGTTATACCACCTTGCACCAATACGCACGTTGCTCCTGACGTGCGGGAGAACTAGGATACGGCGATTTTCCAAGCTCGGGAGGGCCTCATGGCGGATCCGAAATATCTCAACTTCGACACCCTGACCCTGCACGCCGGGCAAAAGCCCGACGCAACTTATGGCGCCCGCGCGGTGCCTATCTATCAATCGGCTTCGTTTGTTTTTCAGGATACCGACCATGCCGCNGCGCTGTTTAACATGGAGCGTGCCGGGCATATTTATTCCCGCATCTCCAACCCAACCGTGGCGGTGTTGGAGGAACGCATCGCTGCCCTGGAAGGCGGGGTCGGTGCCGTGGCAGCCGCATCGGGCCAGGGCGCCCTGCATCTGGGCGTGGCGACGTTGATGGGCCAGGGTAGCCATATCGTTTCCTCCGCCTCCATTTATGGCGGCTCTCACAACATGTTCGCCCATACCCTGCCGCGCTTTGGTATCGAAGCGACTTTCGTGGACCCGCGCGACCCTGACGCCTTCGCCGACGCGATCCAACCCAATACCCGTCTGCTATATGGCGAGAGCCTGGGCAATCCGGGGTTGGAGGTGATGAACGTGCAAGCGGTGGCGGACGTGGCCCATGCCAACGGCATCCCCCTGATGATCGACAATACCTTCGCCACGCCCTATTTGTTCCGGCCCTTTGAGTATGGTGCCGATATTGTCATGCATTCGGCGACCAAGTTCCTCGGCGGCCATGGTGTCGCCGTAGCCGGCCTGTTGGTCGATGGCGGCCGCTTCGATTGGGAGGCATCGGATAAATTCCCCACCATGACCGAGCCCTATGACGGCTATCACGGCCTGGATTTCGCCGAGGAGTTCGGCCCCAACGCCTTCATCATGCGAGCTAGAATGGAAGGCCTGCGCGATTTCGGCGCCGCCATGAGCCCGCAAACGGCGTTTTATATCCTGCAAGGCGTTGAAACATTGTCCGTACGCATGCAGCGCCACGTGGAAAATACCAGGGAGATCGTCGAATTCCTCTTGGGCCAGGATGGCGTGGCCTGGATCAGCTATCCCGAATTGCCCGAGCATGCGGATTATGATCTGGCCAAGACCCTGATGCCAAATGGTGTCGGCGCAGTCTTCAGTTTCGGCATCAAGGGCGGACGCGGCGCCGGCGCCAAATTTATCGAAAGTCTGGCAATCCACTCGCACCTTGCCAACGTGGGTGATGCCAAGTCCCTGATCATCCATCCCGCCTCCACCACCCATCAACAAATGGACGCAGCGGCGTTGGCGGCGGCGGGGGTCAGCGAGGACATGGTGCGCATATCCGTGGGCCTGGAAGACATTCGCGACTTGAAGGATGA
>PCBT01000050.1 GCA_002731375.1 Rhodospirillaceae bacterium
AAGACGATCGCCAACACAGCACTTTCTTGCAATCTCAATTACTTCAAATCGCCGAAAATCANAGNCANGGCAANGCTGTCCGAGTTCTTAACAGACGACTAACTAAGGCAACCGGTCCTTCAACAGCATGGCGTGTGCACCCACATGCTGATTGACCAGCTGCGTCACCTCCATGTCGCAGCATATGGAACAAAGCGTATAGGCTTCCTCGCGGGATAGTTCGCTGCATTCACAAATCAGGGTAATCATTTCGCGCAGCGCCTGGCGGGCGGCTTCGTCCAGATCAGGATTGATGCCCATGGTAATGTGATGCGTTGGTGTTTCGGCCCGTGGCATTGTGAAATGCAGATCGTCGCGGACGATCAACTCAAACGTACCATTCAGGCCGGTTTCAATCGCTGTAACACAAACCTCGCCATTGCCCTGGGCCGCATGGCCATCGCCAACGGAGAAATTCGCGTTCTCGACAAAGATCGGCAAATACAATGTTGTGCCGGCGACTAGGTGTTTCAGGTCTAGATTGCCGCCGAAATCGCCAGGGATGATCGAGGTGATCGTCCCCCGCTCCGGCGGCGGAGCCACCCCCATGACACCAAAGAATGGCGCCAGGGGGATTTCCTGGCCCCACGGCAACTTGCCGACCTGGCACACCTTATCCAGGCCGATGTGGAACAGCCGTTCCTCGGAAAAGTCATCAGGCAGCGCGCCGGCGCCGGGCCGAATGATGTTCCAGCCCCAATCCGCCGCTAACTCAATATCCAGGATACGCACTTCCAGCACCATGCCGGGCATCGCACCCTTGACCGCCACAGGGCCGGTCAGGATATGGCCGGGCACCTGCCGCCTGGTGACCTGATCATGAATGGCGCGCTGTTCCGCCGCCACCTCGAACGGCTCGCCGTCATCCGGCGTCACATTGGGCGCGCCGGAATACGTGCGGATGGTAACCTGATCACCGGAATTGACCTCAGCCACCGCTGGCCGCTCAGCCTCAAAATAGCCCCAATGGATATTGTCGGGCCGCGCATCGACTACGTTCGCCATCAGGTTTGTCCCAACCACGTTTCGCCAGCCACAGCTTCAGCCTTCTGAAATGCCGCACGCAGCGCGGCGACCTCATCGGCGAGCAGCGGTCCCTTGGCCGCCGCCGCCAGGTTCGTGGCCACATGGCTGGCCTTGGTGGTGCCGACGATAGCGCAGCTCAGGCCCGGCTGCGATAGCGTAAATCGCAGGGCGATCTCCGGCCAGGCATCAACGCTATGGCCCAGATCCTCCGGCGTGATGGCCATGGCCGCCAGGCGCTGGCCGTAGGTTACGGCGTAGTTCACATACATGCCGCGCTGCTCCGAGATATCTTTCCAGGCCGCGTTGGCGATGGAACGCTTGGCGATGGTGCCCACGTTATTCTTTTGGCAGGGCGTCAACACGTTCTCGATATTCGACTGATCGCAAATAGAAATGGAGGTTTCGATCACCGCCACATCGTCCAGGCCGGCGGCGTAGGCCGCAGCCTCGTTATCGCCGGCATAACCTAGAAAGCGGATCTTGCCAGCATCCCGCGCCCTCACCAGGGCACCGACGGCCTCGCCCTGTAGCAGGACTTCCAATTCGCAAGAATGCAACAACATGACATCCAGATAATCAGTCCGCAGCCGNCGCANCGCCCTATCCANGGTNTTNTCAATCACATTCCGCNGACCAGGCCNCNCCNGCGACNCCGTCCATGGCCCGGCCGCATTTCGAGACCAGAATATATTCGTCCCGGCGATGGCNGATGGTCTTGCCGATCATCTCTTCCGAACCGTCATAACCCGCCGCCGTATCGATCAGATTGACGCCCTGATCCAGCAACTTATTGAGTAGTTCAGCAACCTCAATCTGTTCCGTCTCCAGAAAACCAACAGGCGCGCCGCCGAATCCAAGCATGGAAACTTCCAGGCCGGTCTTGCCAAAGCCGCGTCTTTGCATTTTTCTTATCCTCCCAGCAGATTGTTATCTGGATCATACCGCAGCTTGGAGGCGAATTGTAAACGAATGGAATTCCCTACAGCCCACGTGCCTGGAGAACCACGCATTGCCTATGACGAGACCGGGTCTGGCCCGCCAGTCGTATTCCTGCACGGCATCGGCGGCAACCGCACGANCTGGCGGGAGCAACTCGACGCCTGCGCTGCTGATTACCGCGCCATCGCCTGGGATGCCCGTGGCTACGGCCAATCGGACGACTATGACGGCGGGTTGGATTTCTCCTATTTCGCCGACGATATGGTCCGTCTGCTGGACCATCTGGACATTGCCACAGCCACCCTGGTCGGCCTGTCCATGGGCGGTCGGATCAGCCAGGACTTGTATTTCCGCTATCCCGACCGGGTCGCTGCATTGGTTCTGTGCGATACCTTCCCCGGCACCACCCCCACCCTGCCGCCGAAAGAACGTGAGGAATTCATCAATCTGCGCAAGGGTCCGCTTGTGGCCGGCAAAACCTTGCGCGAGATGGCCGAACCCCTGGCGAGAACCCTGCTTAGCAGCAACGCCGCGCCGGAGCATTTTCAACGCCTTGTCGAAAGTGTCGAGGTGCTGCATCAGGATAGTTACATCAAAACCCTGGAAGCCAGCATGCGTTATGATCGGGCCGCGGATATCAGTGCGATTTCGGTACCGGTGCAATTGATCTANGGNGCGGAAGANCGCCTGACNCCGCCNGGTATCGGCGAGGATATGCAGCNCCGCATTCCANGCGCCCAGCTAACNGTNATCCANGGNGCGGGCCATTTGGTGAACATCGAACGCTGCCAGGAATTCAACCNGGTGCTATTGGACTTCCTGGCGCGGCAATAGCTCCATTGCGCCAAGGCCCGTCTGCCCGCACAATCGCAACCATAATGACGATACCTAGGTAGAACNTTTTATGGCCCAGCATATTGTTTGTTTAACGTTCGATTTTGATGTGATGTCGGGACATATCGCCCGCGGCATGACCACACCAACGCCGATCTCGCGCGGTGAATTCGGCATTGTCGGAGCCTCCCGAATTTTGCCCTTGTTGACGGCCCAAGAAATTTCCTCCACCTGGTTTGTCCCCGGCTTCACGATTGAAACCTATCCCGAAGCCTGTGCCGAGGTTGTGGCCGGCGGCCACGAGATCGGCCATCACGGCTGGACCCACGTACAGCCTGCCCTGCTGGACCGGGAGCTGGAAGAAGAAGAGATGATCCGCGCCAACGAGGCAATCGCGCACCTGACAGGTCAAAAAGCATGGGGCTACCGTTCCCCGGCCTGGGATTTGAGCCCACACACGCTGGAGCTGCTGTTAAAGCATGGCTTCCATTATGAAAGCTCCATGATGGGCCACGACTATTCCCCCTATCGCATTCGCCAGGGTGACGAAATCGATCTACAGAAGCCCATGGTCTTCGGCCCAGAAACACCATTGATCGAAATGCCTATCAGTTGGTCACAGGACGANCATCCGCATTTCGAGATGACGGCGGCCAGGGATGGTCACCGCAACGCCAACAGCGTCATGGAAAACTGGGTCAATGACTTCATCTACATGACCCGCTGCGGCGACTGGGGCATCATCACCTATACCTGCCACCCCTATGTTATTGGGCGCGGCCACCGCATGTTGATGCTCGAGTGTTTCATCGACAAGCTGCGCGATCTAGGCGCCGAATTCATGAGCATGGAAGACGCCGCCTGCCTTTATGACGAACGGGCACCGTTCAAGGGCTAGGAAATCTTCTCCAGCTTCTTCAGGGTGCTGAGATATGCGGGCATGGGTCGCTCGCCGAACGAGGCCGGCCAGTTGGTATAGCTAACCTCACCCACATAAATATCGCCGCGCGAATCCATAGCTAAACCGTGCGGTGCCATGAAATGGCCCGGTTCCAACACAAAGCCGTTTTCCCCACCTAGGCGGGCGACGCGTTCGCCTTTACTGGAAACAATAGTCAGACGCGGACCCAGGTTTGGCATATGGCGGTTTACCGGCATGCCGGGCCCCAGTTCACCGATGACGCAGTTGGGGCAATTACCTCTCGGCATGAACAGGCCGCAAGGACGGTGCAGATTGTTCCACTGGGTTTCGTATTTGCCATTGGTATCGAAGACCTGGACGCGGTGATTTTCCCGGTCCGCCACATAGATCCAGCCGTCATCGTCGGCGACAATATTATGGACAATATTGAACTGGCCGGGATCGCTGCCCGGCTCGCCCCAGGACATTACCAGTTTGCCGTCCGGCGAATACTTGTGAACCCTGGCATTGCCATAGCCGTCGGAGACAAAGATGTGATTGTCCGGCGACAACGCGGTGTGGGTGCAACGGTGAAACGGCTCGCCACTGACATAGGGCGCTGGCTCACCCGGCACGCCGATTTCCATCAACACCTTGCCCTCAGGCGTGCATTTTCGCACAGTGTGATCGCCGTCGTCGGTGCAATAGAGGGCATCGTCGGGGCCGATATGCAGGCCATGGGCGCGGTGAAAAATACCGCTGCCCCAGGAACGCAGGAAATTACCCTCCCGATCAAAGACCAACATGGGCTGGCGGCCACGGTTGAAGACATAGACCTGATCCTTGCTGTCGATGCCGATGCCGGCGACATCGCGAAAGTCCCAACCCTCGGGCAACTTAGCCCAATCCTCCCGCACACGGTACTTATGATCGCCTTCGCCCAGAGTTAACGACATGCCAATTCCTCTCCCAAATGATCCCGTATTGTCCATCAATCGGGCGGACATGTGAAGGCGGTCAGGAAAACATTCCCTTGGCGTGGATGCCAGTCCGGGCCAAAATGCGATAACAAATTAAACTTGGGTGGAGTGGAGCGAAGCAGCCATGGATATAGATGACGCCATAAATTTCGAAGACCTACGCCTTCTCGCCAAACGGCGCCTTCCCAAAATCTGTTATGATTTTATCGAGGGTGGCGCCGATGACGAGATCGGTCTGGACCGCAATCAGCAAGCCTTTCGTGACCTACCCCTGATACCCCGCTATCTCGTCAATGTGGACAAGCGGGATCTGACAAAGGAATTGTTCGGACGCAAATACGATCTGCCCTATGGCATTTCGCCCACGGGTCTGGCCGGCATGTTTCGCGTTGGCGGCGATATGATGCTGGCCCAGGCGGCTCGCGACGCCAATATACCTTTCGTGATGTCCGGTTCTTCCACTGCATCGATTGAGGATCTGGGCAAACTGGCGCCGGAGCATGGCTGGTATCAGCTGTATGCCGCGCGGGATAAATCAGTATCCGAGGACATGATCCGCCGGGCCGATGCGGCAGGGCTAGGCGCCCTGGTGCTAACCGTTGATGTACCGGTGCATTCGAACCGGGAACGCAATGCGCGCAACCGCTTTGGCCGGCCCTTGCGGCTAAGCCTGGCGACCAAGCTTGACGCACTCAGCTATCCCGGCTGGCTATATGAATATTTGAAGGGCGGCCTGCCGATGTTTCCCAATTGGCTGCCTTACGCGGGCGAGGGCGCAGATGCGGACGAAGTCGCCGATTTCATGGCCTCCATGACAACGCCACCCCTGACTTGGGACGACGTGGCGCGGTTTAGGGAAATCTGGCCGCGCAAATTCATCCTCAAGGGCATCATGCATCCCGATGATGCCATCAAGGCCGCGGAACTCGGCTGCGATGGCATCGTGGTTTCCAATCATGGTGCGCGGCAACTAGACCGCGCGCCGGCATCCATCGAGGTGCTGCCAGCCATCGCCGCCGCCGTGGGTAACCGCATGACCATCATGCTAGACAGCGGTATCCGGCGTGGTTCAGATATTGCCACGGCGTTGTGCCTGGGCGCCGATTTCGTCTTCGTTGGCCGTGCGACGCTTTATGGCGTCACGGCGGGCGGCACGGCGGGCGCCACCAAGGCCATCGAAATCCTGCGCCGGGAGCTCGACCTGGTCATGGGCCAAATCGGCGTCGCAGATCTGGCTAGCCTGAACGAGAGTTTTATTTTCAAGGGATGAATTACTGAAGAATTGTACCTCACATGGTACATATATAATTTTAGGTAATAGTGCTGAAACTGAAGAAACTTCCCGCTAGTTTTTATGCCACAGCAAGCGGCAAAGAGCGTGTCCGGGCATGGTTGAAGGACTTGAACATGGCGGACAGGCGGGTGGTGGGTCAGGACATTGCCACTGCCGAGTTTGGGCGGCCTGTCAGTATGCCCCTTAGTCGTTCTCTAGAAAAAGGCTATTCGAAATCCGCTCCGATATTTCTGCCAGTCGGATTTCTCGGGTAATTTCTGCCGTTGTTGATGACCGCATGGTTTCGTAAAGAAGAGCCAGAAGACACCAAAACCGGATTTGGACCTAGCCGCAAAACGTTTGAAGAAGATCGCATCATGAGCAAGAAAACGGGCGGCATTGACTCTTCATTTGGGGATTTCCTTAAGGATGAAGGAATCTATGAAGAGACAACGGCCACGGCGATAAAACGCGTCCTCGCCTGGCAGCTGCAAGAGGCCATGGCGACTAGGCAAATGGGCAAGAACCAGATGGCAAAGGAAATGCAGACAAGCCGCAGCCAACTGGACCGCATCCTGGACCCGGACAACGACCGTATTCAGCTTGATACGGTCATCAAAGCCGCACGCGTGCTAGGCCGAGAGGTGCGGATCGAATTGGTATAGGACATGAACGACGCCCAAGTGGTATCCGTCCATGCCATTGGAAAAATTCCTGCCTTTGAGCATGAACCGCTACTCCGCCACCCTGCCGAAGGCTAGATCGGCTTCCTGTTCGGCCTCGCTTAGCTCCTCCTGCAGGCGCCGGTGAGCGTGGGCGCGGGGGGCACGGAACGGCGCGAGCAGACTGTAGATTACCGGTATCAGGATGAGCGTGAAGACCGTGGCCATGCCCAGGCCACCGAAGACGACCCAGCCAATGGCGGCCCGCGCTTCCATGCCGGGGCCACTACCCAAGATCAGCGGCAGGGCTCCCAGCACCGTGGACAGCATGGTCATCACCACCGGGCGCAAGCGCGTCAGGGCCGCCTCGCGCACGGCGTCATGCACGGACAAGCCGCGGTCGCGCAATTGATCGGCGAATTCGACCACCAGAATGCCGTTCTTGGCCATCAGGCCGACCAGCATGACCAGGCCGATTTGGCTGTAGATATTCAGGCTTGAATCCGTGAGTGTCAGGGCGAATACCGCCGCCGCCAACCCGAATGGCACGGTAAGCACGATAACCACCGCGGAAAATACACTCTCGAACTGCGCCGCCAGAACCAAGAGCACCACCAGAATTGCCACCGCAAAGGTGATCGCCACGTCGTTATTGGCATCCTGAAGGGTCGCCGCCTCACGGATGAAACGCAGGCCGATGCCAGGGGGAAGGATTTCGTCGGCCAGGGCCTCCACATCCGCCATCGCCTCAGGCAAGGTGTAACCAGGTGTCAGAGGCGCATCGATCTCGATGGCGCGACTTTGCCCGGCCCGGTCCAGTTCGGCGGCCACGCCGACCTCTTCCAACGAGATGAAGGCAGAGAGTGGCACCAGATCGCCGCTGGCCGTGGGCACGAACAGATTGCTTAGATCAGAGGGATCATTGATGGCGCCGGCGGCGGATTCAATGCGCACCGGAATGGTGCGGTCGTTGACGTTAAGTTCCGCCACCTTCAGGCCATCGACCATGGCCCTCAAGGTATCGGCGATGCCCTCCACCTCGACACCCAGATCCTCTGCTCGGGCTCGGTCCACCTTTACCGACAGCTGCGGCTGGGTCTGTTGGTATTCGATCTCCGGGTCTTCCAGATTTGGGATGCGTTCGTGCATGGCCACCAAAAAAGCGTCGGCGGCGGCGGCGATATNCTTGTAGTTNCCCCCCGTCAAGGTGAATTCCAATCGCCCGCCGGAGCGGCGNAGGTTCAAACTGTTNGGCTGGCTAACTCGCGCCGTGGCACCNGGAATTGCCTTCAGCGGCCCACGCAGCGTCTTGGCGATATCGTTCTGGCTGCGTGTCCGCTCGGACCAGGGCGTGAGCGGCGCCATCAGAAAAACCCGGTTAAGATCCCAACGTCCAACGATGGCGAGGATATTGCTGACCTCTCCATTCTCNTGCAACGGCTGCAATATGGCCTCGGCCTGGGCCGATTGGCGGTCCATGTAGTCAAGGCCAACGCCGTCGGGACCCTGCATATAGATGACGATGGCGCCCCGGTCTTCCTTCGGCAGCAGCTCCCGATCAATGGTGGGATAAAGAGCCACGGCACCGGCCGCCAAAAATACCGCACAGCCCAGAACCAGCACCGGCGCACCAAGAGTGAAATCTAGCAGACGTTGATAGCCCGCCGTCATGGCACCGCCAAAACGAGCCAAGGGGCCGGGCGCGCTAGACTTCACGGCACCCCAATCGGCAGGCAGACGCGCCGCCAGCATGGGGCAGAGGGTCAGGGCGACAAAGGAGGATATGGCCACGGCGATGGCCAGGACAAAACCGAATTCGCTGAACAGCTTGCCGGCCACGCTGGGCAGAAAGGCGATGGGCAGAAAGACCGAGATCAAGGTCGCCGTGGTCGCCAGCACCGCGAAAAACACTTGCCGCGTGCCCAGCACGGCGGCGGCCAGAGGCCCCTTGCCCAGACTGCGTTGGCGCTGAATATTCTCCACTACCACNATGGCGTCATCGACGATCATGCCCGTCGCCAGCACCAAGGCCAACAAGGTCAGAATATTGATGGAAAAACCCAACAGCCAGATCACCGCGATGGTTCCGGCCAAAGCGATGGGGATGGCCACGGCGGGAATCAAGGTGGGGCGCACGGCGGTCATGAAGGTATATATCACCGCAATCACCACCAGGGTGGCGATGCCCAAGCTGTAGACCACTTCGCGGATCGAGCCGCGGATAAAGCGGGCATCGTCCGAGATCTTAATAACCTCGGCGCCCTTCAGGCGTTTATTCAGACGCGTGACGGCGCGGTCAACTCCATTGGAAATGGCGATAGTGTTGGACTTGGCCTTGCGGATCAGGGCCATGCCTATAACCTTGCGGCCGTTCAATAAGGTATGGCTCAACGCCTCCGCCGGGCCGTAAATGGCGCGGGCGACATCGCCCAGGCGAACGTGGTCGTTAATGGCCAGGCGCTCCACATCTCCCGGCCGCCACAGGGAGGCATCGGCGCGGACCAGCAACATCTGGTCGTCCGATTTGAAGCTGCCCGCCGGCACATCCATGTCCGTGCTTTCCAATACCTTTGCGACATCGCTGATGGACAGGTGATAACTGGCCAGGCGCATGGGATCGACCACCACGCGCAACACCCGTTTGCGATCACCGAACAGATTGACGATAGCAACGCCGTCAATCGCCGCCAGTTCCGGCTTGACGTCATCCTCGGCCAGCTCGGTCAATGCCTCTTGCGAAAGATGCTCCGACGTGAGGGCCAGACGGATGATGGGACGGGCGTTACTGTCCGCCTTGACCACGACTATATCTTCCACGCCCTCGGGTAGGCGCCGTTCGACCCCGGCAACGGCCTCGCGCACATCGTTGGCAGCGACGTCAATATCAACATTGGCGCCAAACTGCGCAAAAATACGCGCATTGTCCTCTTCCGAGGCCGAGGCGATAATTTTGACCCCGGCAACCCGCGCCACTGCGCTTTCAATAACTGAGGTCACCTCCGCATCCATGGTTTCAGGCGAGGCGCCTTCGAAAAAGGCGCGGACGCTAACCCAGGGGCGGTCAACATCCGGCAGCTCGCGCACCTCCACCCCCAACAGGGCACCGAGGCCAGCGACGATGATCAATAGGTTCACGACGACAATCAGCGTTGGCCGGCGCACGGCCAGGGAAGGCAAATCGCCGAGCCCAATCATTACGACGTTCCGGCCTTGGCCGCGCCAGCCCTGAATGGCGCGGTCTTCACCTTTTGCCCCAGACGCAGGCCCTGGACGCCTTCCACGACAATCAGATCGCCTGGCCGTAAGGGTCCATCGACCAGCACCCGCCCCTTGTCGCGCCGGACCAGGCGGACATGGACCTTTTCCGCCCTGCCACCCGCGATCCGCCATAGATAGGCGCCATCCCGGCTCCACAACACGGCGACCTCGCGGACAATGGGATAGGCCCCGCCCTTAAAGGCCAGCAGTACCTGGAACGAGCCGCCAGGACGGAGACGGTCATTGGGATTTTCTATTCTGGCCTGCACCCGTAGCGAACGCGTGGTCCGGTCGATACGGCTGCCCAGGGCCGCAATCTTGCCCTCGATCGCTGTTTCGGGCGTCGACCAGGGCCTGACCGTGATCGTATCACCCACACTAATTCGTCCCGCGTGAGCTTCCGGCACGGTAAACTCCACCAGGATGGCGGAGCGGTCATCCAAGGTCACCGCCATGGTGTCCGCCGTGACCCGATCACCCCGGTTCAGATCGGTCATACCCACCACGCCGGCGAATGGCGCGTGAATGGTGCGGTCATGCAACTCGGCATTGGCCTGCTCCAAACGCAATTGGGCCAGATCCAGCTGTGTCTGCGCCGTATCCAGGCGGGTTCGGGCGGCATAGCCCGACGGCGTTAGCTTTTGCATGCGTCGCAGCTGGCGCCGGGCCTCGGCGGTGGCAACCTCCATCAAACGAACCTTCAGGCGTTGATGCTTGTCATCCAGGCGGATTAGTGCCTGGCCCTTCTTGACGCGCTGCTCCGCCCTGAAGGTGATCTGGCGCACCTCGCCCGCTACCGCAGGGTATAGCTGGGCGGAGCGGATGGCCTTGCCCGTGCCCACCAGGGTTAGCGAAATATGGTCGTCGGTCAGCACAGCCTTTTCCACCAGCACCAATGTAGTGCCGGACCGTTTGGCCTTTTTCGCCACCGCACCGCCACCGCCCCAAATGTCGAACGACCACCAACCGACCGCCAATATGGCGGCCAACGAGGTGACAATCAGAATTTGCAGGCGCATGGACATGTCTGCGTCTCAATAAATTTCGGGCGCCGCCATTTTCGGCCCAATTCGGCGGGCCTGCAATTGATCATTTCGCCATTACGTCATGCAGGATTTCCAGCATTTGTTCGATCTCCCCATGGCGGACGTTAAGGGCGGGCATGAACCGCAAGCTATCGGGGCGTGGCGCATTTAGCAGCAGACCCGCATCCAATGCCGCCGCCGCGATTTCCCCGCCACTGGGTTTGCCAAGACGTGATGCACATATCAGCCTAGATCCGGATGCCGGGTGTGCCAGTCCGTGGCCTGTTCATAGGCCCAGCCGACGCGCAGGGCCGTGGCCTCGTCATGGCCGGCACAGGCGATTTGCAGAGATGTTGGCAAGCCATCCGGTGACATCCCGTTGGGCAGGGACAGGGCGCAGAGATCCAGGCAATTGCCGGCGCGGGTAAAGCGCGCCGGCGTACCGCCTTCGTCCGCCTCCACCACGGGAATCGCCGGGGTTTCAGTGCTGGGCAGCAACAGGGCATCGAAATCCAGCATGATCTCAGCGAATTCCGCCTTGACGGCTTCCTTCTCGGCCAGGGCGTCGAGGTATTCGTGGGCCTTGATATCCCGGCCCAGGGCAATACGCGGGCGCACATTGGGATCGATGGGCAATTCGTCGTCATCCGCCAATTTGCCAACGAAACGATAGCCTTCCGCACCGATGATGCGCCCAGCTATGGCGGCGAAGTCCGTGAAGGGACGCGGCATCTCGATCTCCGTGATCGTGGCGCCCAGTCCATGCAACGTCTCCTGTGCGGCGTCGAAAGCGGCCAGGGTTGGGCCATCGACGCCCGAGCGTTCGGCACCGGAGACCGCGGCCAGGCGCAAGCCCTGCACGCCACGGCGCATTGTCGCGAATGGGCTTTGCGCCGTATGGGCCAGGGTTGGCGGCCACAGCGGATCGTGGCCCTGAATGGTGTCATAGATCATCGCCGCATCCTCGACCGAACGCGTCATGGGCCCCGGTGTATCCAGGGTGGTGCTGAGCGGCAGGATACCATGCAGGCTGACCCGGCCCACGGTGGTCTTGAGCCCGGCCAGACCACAGTACGAAGCCGGCAGGCGTACCGAGCCGCCCGTATCGGTGCCAATGGCGGCGGGCACCATACCGGCGGCCACGGCAACGCCGGAGCCCGACGAAGAGCCGCCGGGCGTGCGGTGTGTGTCCAAATCCCAGGGGTTCCACGGCGTGCCCATGTGGGTGTTGGTGCCCCAGCCACCCATGGCGAATTCCACCGAATGGGTCTTGCCGATAACGATCATACCGGCGCCGATCAGCCGTTGCGCCACCGTCGCCGTGGTCGGCGAGATACGTTGGCGCCAGACCTGGCTGCCGCCGGTGGTGATCCGCCCCTCCATATCGATGATGTCCTTCAGGGCGATGGGGATACCATGCAAGGGGCCGAGGGAATGGCCGGATTGGATAGCCTGGTCGGCGGCCTTGGCCGCCAGGCGCGCCTCATCCGCATAGACGGTGACAAAGGCATGCAGCTTTTCATCAAGCGCGGCGATCCGCTGCAAACAGCATTCGACTATGCCGGCGGAGGTCAGGCTGCCATCGGCAATGGCGGCAGACAGGGCATGCACGGTCATGTAGGTGGGATCAGGTGCCGGTTGGTTCATTTCTTGTCTCCGAATTTGCTCGTGGCGCGGGCGTGGTCTTCATCATTCCATCGGGTCCAGGGCGCGGCAATGGGCGGTGTCCCAGCCGGCCTCCAAGCTGTCGCCCAAATGAATGCGCTCCGCCTCCGCCGCGACGGCCTTGGCCATCAACTCCCCGCCACCATTTCGTGCGATGCGGATCATGGAATGATCGCCACCATAAATAATCTCCATAACCGTGCCCTGCACCCGGTTGACCATGCCGCGGCCATTGATATTGAGATGCAGACGTTCCGGCCGAATTGACAGCGACGTCGTGCTGCCTTCACCGCCGACATTGACCGCCTGCGCCGTGACCTGTTCGCCACTGTCCAGGGTGACCTCGCATTCGTCACCCAGCCGTTTGGTGATGCGCCCGTCAAGATTATTGTTTTCGCCGATAAAGTTGGCGACGAAGGAATTGCTGGGATATTCGTAGATCGTGTGCGGATCATCAATTTGCTGCACGATGCCATCGTTAAAAACTGCCACCCGATCGGACATGGTCAACGCCTCCCGTTGGTCATGGGTGACATAGACCACGGTCATGCCAAACGCCTCGTGCAAATGCTTGATCTCGATCTGCATCTGTTCCCGCAAATTCTTGTCCAGAGCACCCAGGGGTTCGTCCATCAGGACTAGTTCGGGCTCGAACACCAGGGCCCTGGCCAGCGCGACGCGCTGCTGCTGACCGCCCGAAAGCTGGGCTGGGCGGCGATCCGCTAGATGCTCAAGCTCGACCATCCGCAGGGCCCGCAAGGTCCGCTCACCTATTTCCGCCTTGGGCAGGCGTCGTTGCCGCAATGGATAGGCGACATTTTCGCGCACACTTTTATGAGGGAACAAGGCATAATTCTGAAACACAATGCCCATGTTGCGGCGATATGGCGGCACGTGGGCAAGTGAGTTACCACGAAGTAGAATCTCCCCCGCCGTCGGCTCCTCGAAACCGGCCAGCATCATCAGGGTCGTGGTTTTGCCCGAGCCGGACGGGCCAAGCAAGGTTAGGAATTCGCCTTTGCAGATGGTCAGATCC
>PCBT01000051.1 GCA_002731375.1 Rhodospirillaceae bacterium
CAACCGCCTGCTCGAACGATTCGGCGCCGCCAATCTGCTGGCCCTGGGTGCTGCCGCCGGGATCATCCGCTGGACCGCCATGGGCCTATCGGATTCCCTTGGACTGGCCCTGCTGACGCAAGGCTTGCACGCCTTCACCTTTGGCGCCACGCATCTGGGTGCGATGCATTTCATCGCCCGTGCCGCGCCCGAGGAGATGTCAGCCACGGCACAAAGCCTGCATGGCGCGGTCGGTGCCGGCATCGCCGTCGGCATCGTCATGGCGGGGGCCGGTTGGCTGTATCAGGCCTTTGCCAATGGCGCCTTCTTCTTCATGGCGGGGATCGCCTTCGCCTCGCTGCTAGCGGCGCTGCTATTGGCCAGGGTCTGGGACGGCGAGCGCATGCGCTTGTCAGGCGAAACTGAAACAAGCGATAAATAGAGCATGGCAAAACGTATATTTATTACCGGAATCTGGCACGAAACCAACACCTTCGCCCACGGGCGAACCGAATTGGACGATTTTTATGCCTATCAATATAGCGAAGGCGACGAGATATTCGCGGCCTTTGCCGATACCAATACCGAAATTGGCGGCGCCATGAATGCGGCGATGAAGCTGGACCTGAACCTAATTCCGGGCCTGTTCGCGGGCGCCGTGCCATCCGGCCTGGTCACGGCAGAAGCCTACCAGACCCTGGTCAAGCGCACGTTGGAGCTGTTGGAAGGCGCCGGTGAAATCGATGGTGTTCTGGTACATCTGCACGGCGCCTGGGTGGCGGAGGGCGCAACGGAAACCGATGCGCAGTTTCTTGCCGCGATACGTTCAAAGCTCCCCCCCGGCACGCCCCTGGTGGCGACGTTCGATCTGCATGCCAATCTATCCGAAGAACTGATCGCCCAGGCGGACGCCCTGGTCGGCTATGACACCTATCCGCATAACGATATGGGGGCGCGCGGGGCGGAGGCGGCACAGATCCTACATCGGATGTTGTGGAGTACCCGGCGCCCGGTGAAAATTCTGCGTAAGCTGCCCTTTGCCCCACCGCCCCAGGTCCAGGGCACGGCGTCGGAACCGGTGGCCGGGATCATGGCGAAGATGCACGATATGGAAACCTGGGGCGGCATCTGGTCAGCGTCCATCGCCTGGGGCTTCCCCTATGCAGACGTGGCGCATTTAGGGGTAGGCATCTTGGTACAGGGTGACGACCATGGCCATGCCTTGCGGATCGCCGATGATCTGGCCATGACCATATGGCGCCAGCGCGGTGATTTCGATGCCGGCCTGGTCGAGGTGGAGGACGCGGTTCGCAGAGCCATGGCCGCGCCCGGGGGGCCGGTCATGCTAGTTGACGTGGCTGATAACGCGGGCGGCGGCGCACCCGGCGACGGCACCACCATTTTAGCCAAACTAATCGATCAATCCGCCCGCAAGGCCGTCGTCGTCCTGTGCGACCCGGAGGCGGTGCGCGGCGCCAAGGCCCTGGGCGCTGGCGCCATGTTCAGCGGCAATGTCGGCGGCAAATCCGATGACCTGCACGGCCCACCCATGCCCCTGGCCGGCGAGGTCGTTTTTCAGGAACCGGTCCGCTATCAACGCCGGGGCGACTATATGACCGGGAATTGGATCGATTTAGGCGAAGTCGCAGTGATCCAAGCGGACGGCGTGACGGTGATGCTAACCGAGGCCAAGGCCATGCCCTTCGATGCCGATCATCTGACCGCCGCCGGTATCGCGGCCACGATGCAGCAGATCATCGTGGTCAAATCAGCCATCGCCTGGCAGGCGCATTTCCGGTCTTTCGCCAAGGGCGAGATCTACGTGGACACACCGGGCATCTGCGCCTCAAACCTGAAACGATTCGAATACACAAAGCTGGACCGGGCGCTCTATCCCATCGACGATGACGGCATCTGGCCCGCCAAATAGGGCTGGGATTAATCCTTAACTTCGGAGCCTGGCGGCATCAGCTTAAACGCCGCCTGGGCGGTGGCGATGGGCTCGCCGGCGGCGTTGCTGATCCTGGCCTCCAGAAACGCCGTGCGCTTGCCGCCACCCGTGGTCTGCGCGCTGAGAAAGATCTTTTCGTCGCCGGCAGCACCGACAAAGTTTATGGCCAGGCTCAAGGTAATTGAAAATTGCCGCTTCTCGGGATCGGGGTGGGAGCCCGCAGCGATCGCCATGATGGCATCCATCAGACCAGCGATGATGCCGCCGTGGAGCATGCCCTTCAAATTCAGATGCTCGGGCCCGCCCCTGAATGTGGCCGTGGCGGCGCCAACGCCGCGTTCAATGTTCCGCACCCGCAGGCTGGGTGGTTGGCTATACGCTACAGCTTCAATGGGCATAGGGATAAAATTACCGGCTTTCTTGGTATAAGGTGCATGTGACATGCGGTTCGAAACTATTCTACAGGAAAACAACGGACCCATCGCGACCTTTGCCTGCCCATAGCACTTTCGGATTATTATTCGAAACCGACCGGGAGGCTGCAGCTGCGGCGCCCACGATGCCGCAAAATGCAAAAATAAGACCCAGCCCTGTCATCAATTCCCCTCGGTAGCTGATACTTGCCTGAACAGAGTCAATCCGATCATGATAAGGTTCCTACTGGTTCACCGGCTCGTATGCCCAAAACATCTGGAAACAGCCAAAATTACCAGTAAACCGTCGAGGTTAACGTATGGTAAATATTATGATTACCGTGCGGCTCCCGATATCAATTTCAACTACTAGAATGGTGCCTTTTAACTGATGCGGCGGCATGAGCATCCCAGTAGCCTTGAACAGTTGCTGACTGAAATCGGCTGCTGCCGTCTATGTTTGGAACATCTGCCCTTAGGGCCCCGCCCAGTATTGCGCGCCAAAGTGCCGGCGCGGCTATTGATCGTTGGTCAGGCGCCTGGCACCAAGGTCCATGCCAGCGGCATTCCCTGGGATGATCCCAGTGGAGTTCGGTTGCGCCAGTGGCTGGCGATCGGGCCAGAGACATTCTATGACCAGGATAAGGTTGCTATCATGCCCATGGGTTTCTGCTATCCCGGCCGCCTGCCCAAGGGTGGGGACCGTCCGCCCCGGCCCGAATGCGCGCCCACCTGGCATTCGGCGCTACTGGCCCGCTTGCCCGCCATTGAATTGACCGTGCTGGCAGGAAGCTATGCCCAGGCCGCCTTCCTGGGGCCGGCAAGACAGCGCAATCTAACCGAAACCGTTCGAGCCTGGCGCGGTCATGCGCCGGACTATATGCCCCTGCCCCATCCATCCTGGCGCACCAAGGGCTGGCAGCGGCGCAATCCCTGGTTCGATGAGGATGTCCTGCCCGAGTTGCGCCGGCGGGTACGGGAGTTGGTTTAGAGCATGTCGCGGCTAATCGAGACAGAAGCCGTGACACCGTAAATATGCCGCTAAATCATCACGCTCCCGCACCGAAACCTGCCGAGTCTTATCCTCGGACCAGCCATAAAATTCTGGTGTACCGTACTCTGCCATCATGCGGTATTTCTCGGGAGGAATATGATAGATCCCATCGCGCCGGCGATCATAGGCATCGATTTGCGCAGACAGCTGGCTATCATCATACTGATCCGTATGGACGACCATTTCCGGCGGCAGGCGGGTCGAGGTAAAGCCGGGGTGAGAGGGTCGGCCCAGACACATGCCGGCAACGGGAAAGACATGATCGGGTAAATTGGTGATTTCAGCGATGCGGTCAATATGGTTTCGAACCACGGAGATTGGGCAGCAGCCCAGACCGGCCGCTTCGGCGGCAGTGATGAAGTTCTGCATGACCAATGCCGTGTCAACGGCGGCGTTGAGAAAAGCGTCCAGATGATCGTTGGCGAAATCGTGCCCACGAAGCTGGCCCAATTTGCGAATGCGCCTGGAGTCCCCACAGAACAGCAGGAACACAGGACAAGTTCCAATCCACGCCATTTGCGGCATCAAATCGGCGATGGCCCGGCGCTTGTCCGGGTCCCGAATGCGGATAATGGCGATCTGTTGCAAATCAGATTTACCCGGTGCCGACAGAGCGCAGGCGTACAAAAGGTTCAAGGCTTCTTCAGCCACTGGATCGTCAAGAAAGCGGCGGTGGGTTCGATGCGACAGCAGGGTCGTCAGCGTATCGTGCCCCGGCCCCGCCTCGACCTCGGCCACATCCACATCCATGCCAAATCTTTGTGCCGCCAGATCCGCCAGTTTACCCATGATGCCGTCTCCTTGATGATTGCCTTGCCCGCCCAGCATAGGACATTTGCCGCATTTGTCTGTTGTCTTGTGCTGCTCGGCGCCTGCGCCCCGCGGGTACAGGAATTTCAGCCCGGCCTGATGGCGGCAGAGATCAAGGCCGACAGCTTCGTGACCGAGGACGGCAAACCGTTGCCGCTGAAAATCTGGCCGGCCAAGGGCGACACCAAGGCGGTGCTTGTGGCGCTGCACGGCTTCAATATGTACAGCCGCTATTTTGACGATCCAGCCGCGTGGTGGGCCAGCCGCGGCATTGTCACTTATGCCTATGACCAGCGTGGTTTCGGCGCCGCACCGGAGGCCCGGATCTGGGGCGGCGCGGACGCCATGGCCTCTGATGCCCAGTCTTTTCTAAGCCTGCTGGGCGCGCGCCATCCCGGACTGCCAATCTATCTGTTGGGCGACAGCATGGGTGCCGCGGTTGCAGTGCTGGCCATGACCGGCGAGCCAACCCTGGAATCGACGGTGAACGTAGCCGGCGTCATTCTAGTAGCGCCGGGTCTGTGGGGCGGCGCATCCATGCATCCTATTCTGCGTTTCGGGCTCTGGCTGTCGGCCCACACCGTACCCTGGAATACGGCGACCGGTCAGGGCTTGAAACGCCAAGCCTCGGACAATATTCCGATGTTGCGCGCACTGGGCCGCGATCCCCTGGTGATCCGCCATACCCGTATCGATGCGGTCTATGGCGTGACGCAATTGATGGGCCGGGCCTATGATGCGGCGCCAAGCCTACGCCAGCGGACCCTGGTACTATATGGGGAAAGGGATGAAATCGTCCCCGCCGCACCCGTGCGCCAAGCCCTGACCCGCCTGCCCAAGGCAGCTAAATTCGCCCTCTACCCCGACGGCTGGCATATGCTTCTGCGCGATCTGCAGGCACGGGTGGTCTGGGCCGATATTGCCACCTGGATCAAGGATCCCGTCATCAAGCTGCCTTCAGGGGCGCAGCAATCACGGTAAGTACTTACTAAAATTGATACGGTAACACTCATTCTCATGCCTTGCGACTAGTGAGAGACCCTAACCATGACCCATTTTCTGACAACCGACGACAATCCCGATGGCCATAACCTGGAAGACGTCCTAGCCATGGCGCGCAGCGACCTGGTCAAACGCGCCGTCCTTATCGCCGATGACAACCGGCAGGAGGCCCGCCAAGTCCTGGCTAATGATGTTAAAATTATGGCAATGCTTAGCGACAGCCTCGCCTTGGTGGAAGAAAGCACTGCCCTTTTGAACAGAGCCTTCGGCCCTAGCCGGGCCGGCCAGCACCGCATCGGCAGTTGCGGCGGCGGTAGCTAAGCAACAGATATTGGCGCAGAGCGCCAGTCATCGTAAACTGCCTCCAAGACATTAGTATAGTTTTGGAGAATGCAGTTCGATCATGGCTGATTTTATTGAACGGTTACGGGGCGTTGTTGGCGACAAGGGCGTGGTCCTGTACGAGGATCTAAAAGATCGGACCGCCGGTTACCGCCATCCCGACGAGACCTTGCAAGCCAAAATTCTGGTGCGTCCGGCCAATACGGACGAAGTTTCCAAGGTTCTCAAGATTTGCAACGACGCTGGCCAGGCCGTGGTCAGCCAAGGCGGCCTGACCGGTTTGGTCGATGGCAATATCGCCGGCAGCGACGAACTCATCCTTAGCCTTGAACGCATGCGCGAGATAGAGGAGATCGACCCCGCCTCCGCCTCCATGACCGTGCAGGCCGGCGTGACCTTGCAAACCGTGCAGGAAGCGGCGGAGGACGCCGGCTTTTTCTTTCCCCTGGATCTAGGCGGCCGGGGCAGTGCCACCCTGGGCGGCAATATCTCCACCAACGCAGGCGGCAACCGCGTGGTGCGTTACGGCATGGCGCGGGACATGGTTTTGGGCCTGGAAGCGGTACAAGCGGACGGCACGGTGCTTGGCTCGCTGGGCAAGATCGTCAAGGATAATGCCGGCTATAACCTGAANCATATGTTTATCGGCAGCGAGGGCACCCTGGGCGTNGTCACCCGCCTGGTGCTGCGCCTGCGCCCCATGCCGGCCAGCCAGCAGACAGCTTATCTNGCCGTGGATGAATTCNACAAGCTGCCAAAATTATTGAATTTCTGCAACAGCCGCTCGGGCGGCACNACCTCGGCCTTCGAAGTGATGTGGCGGAACTATTTTGAGTTGGTTACCTCGAGGCCGGGCGCTGCACAGCCCCTGCCAAATGATTATCCTTACTATGTCTTGACGGAAATGATGGGTGGCGATCCGGAGGGCGATCCCGAACGCTTCGAGATCATGTTGGGCGAGGCCCTGGAGGAAGGTCTTCTGGTCGATGCGGTGATCGCCAAGTCGGAGGCCGAGCGCCAGACCATGTGGGCCTTGCGCGATGATGTACAGAGCCTGCGCACCTGGGGGCCGACCGTGGGCTTTGACGTGGGGTTGCCGATCGCCGAAATGCCAAAATATCTCGAAGAAATCGACGCCCCAATCATGGCGGAATTCCCGGACCGAAAACGCGCCGTGTTTGGTCACTTGGGCGACGGCAACCTGCATATCACCTATGCGGTGGGGGAGAACGGCGCCAATGTAAAGAAGCTCATCGACGATGCGGTTTATCTGCCTTTGGCCAGCCGGGGCGGTTCCGTATCCGCCGAACATGGCATCGGGCTGTCCAAGAAAGCCTATCTGGAGGTTTCGCGCAGCCCGGCGGAAATCGCCCTGATGAAGCAGTTGAAGGTGATGATGGATCCCTACAACATCCTCAACCCCGGCAAGATTTTTTCGTGAGCCACTATTCCCTGGCTAGCCTTGTCCGTCACGGACTGACCGGTCACCGGGACTGGCGGCCCGCCTGGCGCGACCCCGAGCCAAAAGCGGCCTATGACGCCGTTATTGTCGGCGGCGGCGGACACGGTCTGGCAAGCGCCTATTATTTGGCCAAGAATCATGGCCTAAACAATATCGCGGTATTGGAAAAGGGCTGGCTGGGTGGCGGTAATACAGGCCGCAATACCACCATCGTCCGCTCTAACTACATGCTGGACGGCAACGCCAAATTCTACGAGCACGGCATGAAGCTGTGGGAAGGATTGAGCCGGGACCTGAATTTCAACGTCATGTTCTCGCAACGGGGGGTGTTGAACCTAGCNCATTCCAAGGGCCAGTTGGAAACCTTCCGCAGGCGCGGCAACGCCATGCTCCTGAATGGCATCGATGCCGAGCTGCTGGACCGGNAGGNGGCCGCCGCCTTCGTCCCGGACATGGATATCTCCCGTAATGTCCGTTTTCCTATCGAGGGCGGTCTGTTGCAGCGACGCGGCGGTACGGCGCGTCATGATGCGGTCGCCTGGGGTTATGCCCGTGGCGCCGACCAGCGCGGCGTCGATATAATTCAGAATTGCGAGGTTACCGGCATTCGCCGGAATCAGGACGGCGTCACCGGAGTGGAGACCAGCCGGGGCTTCATCGCCGCCAAGAAAATCGGCCTGGCAGTGGCCGGCCATTCGACGCAGCTGGCAGCCATGGCCGAGGTGCGCCTGCCCATTGAATCCCACGTTTTGCAGGCCGTGGTTAGCGAACCCGTGAAACCGGTGCTGGATACGGTCGTCACCTTTGGCGCGGCGCATCTATATGTCAGCCAATCCGACAAGGGGGAGTTGGTCATGGGCGGCGATATCGACGGCTATAATTCATTCGCCCAACGGGGCAACCTGCCAGTGATCGAACATTTCACGGCCTGCCTGTTGGCGCTGTTTCCGCAATACAGCCGTTTGCGCATTCTGCGCAACTGGGGCGGCATCATGGATATGACCATGGACGGCAGCCCCATCATCGGCACCACGCCGGTGCCAGGCCTGTTCCTGAACGGGGGCTGGTGCTACGGCGGTTTCAAGGCGACACCAGCTTCGGGCTGGGTCTTTGCCCACACGATCGCGACGGGGCAGCCCCATGCCCTGAACGCGGAGCTGAACCTGGACCGTTTTCATACCGGCAGAGTGCTGGATGAAAAGGGCGCAGGGCCCTATCCGTGGCGGCACTGAGGGGAATGATGCCATGCTGTTGATCCCCTGCCCTCATTGCGGCCCGCGCGACCAGACCGAATTCAGCTATTGCGGCGACGCCACGGTAGCCCGCCCCGCCGCGCCTGAGGATGCGGACGATGCCACCTGGATCGAATACCTGTATATGCGCGACAACAACAAGGGTCTGCACGAAGAGCTGTGGCAGCATGTTCATGGCTGCCGGCAATTGGTCCGGGTGCGCCGGGACGTGAGGAACCATGAGATCAAGGCGGAGGGTCCATCGTGAGCCCGCGCCTGCCCAGCGGCGGCCGCATTGACCGGAACCGGCCCCTGGCATTTAGCTTCGATGGCCGCACGTATCATGGCTATCACGGTGACACTCTTGCCTCGGCCCTGCTGGCCAATGGCGTCCGGGTGGTGGGGCGCAGTTTCAAATATCACCGCCCCAGGGGCATCTTCGGCGCGGGTAGCGAAGACCCAAGCGCACTGGTCCGCCTGGGCGAGGGCGCACGGGCCGAACCCAACACCCGCGCCAGCCAGGTCGAGCTGTACGACGGTTTGGTGGCCCATAGCCAGAACAGCTGGCCGTCACTGCGCTGGGACATCTCCGCCGCACTGGGTCTGGTCTCGCGCTTTCTGCCCGCCGGCTTCTACTACAAGACCTTCAAATGGCCGGCGAAGTTCTGGCCCCATTATGAACATATGATCCGCCACATAGCGGGCATGGGAGAAGCGCCGGCGGAAACTGATCCGGACCGTTACGAAAAGCGCCACGCCCATTGCGATGTTCTGGTCATTGGCGGCGGCCCTGCGGGTATCGCCGCCGCGCGGACAGCTGCAGATGAAGGCAACGATGTTTGGCTGGTGGACGAGGGCAGGCCGGATGATATGGCGGGCGCAAACGTCATGGCACGCACCACCGCGTTCGGCAAATATGACGACGGTCTATATGGTTTGCTGCAGCAAACCGGCGACGGCCTAGCCGCAAACGCACCCAGGCAGACCCTATGGCTGCTGCGGGCCAAGCGTGCGGTACTGGCCAGCGGCGCCATCGAAAGACCGCTGGTTTTTGCCAACAATGACCGCCCCGGCATCATGCTGGCATCCGCCGCCGTGCACTACCTCAAAACCCATGCAGTGCGGGCTGGCCAGCGCGCAGTTGTCGTCACCAACAATGACAGCGCCTATGACGCCACCCAAACCTTAATCGACGGCGGTATCGAGGTCGCCGCAATTATCGATCAGCGGCACATGGCGGCGCGGCAGGAAATTGCAAACTGCGAAATTATTTATAACCATGCCGTTATCGACAGTGCCGGCAGGTATGGCCTGACATCCGTCACCATCGCGCTGCTGAATGTCAATGGCGATGCCGTACCGCAATCCGAGCGGCGCATCGACTGCGATCTGTTGTGTGTCTCGGGCGGCTTCACCCCCAGCGTACACCTTTATTCCCAAGCGGGGGGCAGGCTGGCATTTCGCGACGACATTCAAGGCTTGGTGCCGAAGACGGACGTTTCCGGCCTGGAGGTGGTGGGCGCGGCAAATGGCGATGACATTGCCGAAGCCGGGGCGGCCATTGCACTCAGCCATGGGGTGGGCAAACAGTTCATTGATCTGCAAAACGACGTCACCCTGGCGGATGTGGAGCTGGCGGCGCGTGAAGGCTATCAATCCGTCGAGCACTTGAAACGTTATACCACTCTGGGCATGGGCACCGATCAGGGCAAGACCGCGAACCTGAACGGCATCGCCGCCCTGGGCAGGGCCTTGAGCAAGCCCATGGCCGATGTAGGCGTCACCACCTACCGCCCGCCCTATACCCCGGTCACCATCGGGGCCTTCGCGGGACGCGACGTGGGCGGCTTCCTCGCCCCAACCCGGCGCACACCCATGCAGGAATGGCATGAAGACAACGGCGCCGTGTTCGTGCCCGTGGGTATGTGGCGGCGGCCGCACTATTATCCGCGGCCCGGCGAAAGCCCAACCGAAACTATCAGCCGCGAGGCCAGAATGGTCCGCCAAGGCGTCGGCATCGTCGATGTTTCCACCCTGGGCCGCATCGATCTGCACGGCCCCGACACTGCCGAGTTTCTGAACCGGGTCTACATCAACGGCTTCAAGACCCTGGCCACCGGCATGTGCCGCTATGGCGTGATGCTGCGCGATGACGGCATGATTTTCGATGACGGTACCGTCGCCCGCATGGACGAAGAGCACTACATCATGACCACCACCACCGCCAATGCGGGTCCGGTGATGGCGCATCTGGAACATTATCTGCAACTGGTCTGGCCGGAACTCGAGGTCCACCTGACATCGATCACCGACCAATGGGCCGTGGCTGCCGTGGCCGGTCCGCGCGCGCGGCGGCTGCTGGAAAATCTGGACAGCGATATTGAATTCACCAACCAGGCGTTACCTTTCATGGGCTGGCGGACCGGGCAAATCGGCGGCATCCCGGCGCAGGTTTACCGGATCAGCTTTTCCGGCGAACTGGCCTATGAAATCGCGGTGCCGGCGGATCACGGCCAAGCCTGTTGGGAGATGCTGTTGGCCGCTGGCGAGGATCTCGACGTCATTCCCTACGGCACCGAGGCGTTGACCACCTTACGGGTAGAGAAAGGCCATTTCGTCATGGGCCCGGAAGCCGACGGACGCGCCAGCGCCGATGACATAGGCTTGGGCGGCATGCTGTCAAAGCGTAAGGATTTCATCGGCAAACGCTCGCTGCGCCTCCCCGCCCTTGCACCTGAAGGCCGCCTGAACCTGGTGGGCCTGCTGCCCGTGGACGGCAAGACGGCCATTCCCCCAGGCGCGTTGATTTTGGACAGGGCGACGGCGGCACCCGAGGCCGAGAAGGCCGGCCATGTGGCCACCGCCGTGTTCTCGCCCAATCTGGACAAACCCATCGCCACGGCCATGGTCATCAATGGGCGTGAACGTCTGGGCGCGCAACTATGGGTCCATTCACCGCTGGACAACCGTATCGTTCCGGTCGAACTGGTGGACCCGATATTCATAGATCCAAAGGGGGAGCGTCTCCGTGTCTGATACCTTGCCACGCCGCTCCGCCCTGACAGGTACCGCACCCGGCGACCTGATTCAGGAGCGCCGCGATCCGTGGATCAAGCGCGTCTATGGGGATGTCGCCGGCATGGAGCTGCCGCAACAGCCAAACCGGTCAACTTTGAAGGATGGCGTCCAGGCGTTGTGGGTGGCGCCGAATGAATGCTTGCTGGTTGGCGAAGGGCCGGAAATAGAGATCAACGCGGCCACGAGCGATCTTGGTCACGCGCGCACCATTTTTCGCATCCCCGCCAATGCCGCCCGCGAAATTCTGGCCAAGGGTTGTCCGCTGGATCTATGCAAAACCGAGTTCCAGCCAGGCCATTGCGCACAAAGCGTTCTGGCCGCCGTTAGCATACTGGTGCATTACCTTGAAGACGGCACGCACATGGACATTTACGTGGCGCGCAGCTATGGCCGCTTTATTCACGATTGGCTGTGGGACGCGGCGTTATGGCTCACTCTTCCGGAATAGCGAACATGCGCATGTCGGGATAGCCCTTGTAGCCGGGCACGCTATCTCCACTGCTGTCAGCAGCATAGTCCGCAGCCTCTTCGGTGAAGATCCGCATCATCAGATGCAAACCCGTCGGTTGATCCAAGCTGCCGGCAGTGATGGTGATACTATCCGCACCGTCCCGGCGGAAGAACATGGTGGAGCCGCAATAGCCGCAAAATCCACGCTCAACCTTTTCCGAACTGCGGTACCAGGTCAGCGCCTTTTTATCATCCGTAATCGTAGCATCAACGAGCCGCGCGCCGATCGCATGCCAAACACTGCCGGTCAGGCGGCGGCAGCTTTCACAATGGCACTCGACAACTTGACGCACGGGTCCGGCAATTTCATACCAGACCTGCCCGCAGTGACATTTTCCCGTCAGCATCGTTTCGCCCTTACTCGGCGGCGACATCTCCACCCAATAGAGTGCCCATGTACCAACCGTTGTTCTTCAGGTTGTTGAAGAACACTTCTTCGAAGCTGTCGGCGACCGAACCAATCACCGTATCGTTCTGCAACAATGCCTCCGCCCAGGCCTTGACCAAGGGAAAATCCTTCAACAAGCCGGTCTGAACGAACTGATCAACCAGGGAGAAGCGTTGCAAAAACGGCGCATAGGCCGCATCCACCAGGGAGATCTCGGGTCCATTGAAGAACGGGCCATCGTTCTTGCGCTCGGCGGCGATGGCGTCTTCCAGCTTTTGCAGGAATTTCGGCGCGCCAGCCAACTTCTCATCGAGCGCTTCTCGGTCCTTGGTGTAGTAGATGTTGATGCCCTTGGAGAAATCCGGCACGAAATCCGTCCAGGCCCGATTGCGGGCCCGTTTGAAGGGATCCTCTGGATGACAGCGGGGCGGCACCACTTCGTCGAGGTACTCTCCGATGGCATTGGATTCAAACAATGGCTCCCCATCCACCACCAGTACTGGCACCTTGCCGTGGGGCGAGATTTTTAGGAACCAGTCCGGTTTGTCGCTCAGGTCGATGTGGGTGAGGTCGAACTCAATATTTTTCGCACGCAAAAGTATCACGGCGCGCTGTACCCATGGTCAAGTGACCGAGCTGATCAGATGATATTTGTTAGCCATATCTGGCACCTCTCCGGATGTTTTAGTCGTCCTAAACTGACAATAGGAGCATGACCAAGCCCCGTCAAAGCTTTGCCAATGCCGCACGACAAAATATTGTAAACAAGCACTTACAGCTGTAGCATCCTTTGATTGCGTGAACCACCGTGAGGAGTGATTTCGGCGGCATGACCGGCATTATCGTGCGCAACTCGATCCTGTTGATCGATTTCACTCGCCAGCGGCAAGCTCAAGGCGCGCCATTGCGGGATGCCCTGTTAGCCGCCAGCGCCATTCTCTTCAAGCCGATCTTTCTGACAGCCGTCACAGCCGTGATCGGCGCCGCCTTCATCCTGAGCGATCACATATTCTAGGGCTTGGCCATATCACTGCTGTTCGGGTTGTTGTCTTCAACCCTGTTGATGGTGTTGGTGATCCCGGCGATTTATGTGGCCATGCGGGATGACGACATAACGGCATGACGAAACGGGGGAGGGAGCTAAAGGCCCCCGCCCCTTCGAAAATACTTCCTATTGTTCGTGTGACAGCACGATCGTGCCGGCGGTGGACAACATACCGCCCATGCCATTGACCAGGGACATGGAGGCACCCGGCACCTGACGGTTGCCGCATTCTCCGCGCTGCTGACGCACCGCTTCGATGATCGGGAAAATGCCGTACATGCCCGAATGGGTGTATGACAGCCCGCCGCCGTTGGTGTTGATGGGCAGGCTGCCGCCCGGCGTTGACTTGCCGTCCTCGAAAAAGCTCACGCCCTCGCCCGGCTTACAGAAACCGAGGGACTCCAGCATGATCGGCGGACCGGAGGTAAAGGCGTCATAGAGCATGATATGATCGAAATCGCTGTGGCTCACGCCCGCCATCTCGAACGCCTTGTTGCCGGAAATCGTCGTGGCCCGGCTCATAGGCAGATCCTGCATGTTTGTAACCAAGGTATGTTCGGCACCTTCGCCCGCTCCACGCACATAGACCGGCTTTTTGGCGCAATCCTTGGCCCGGTCGGCACGGGTCAGAACGACGGCGCCGCCGGCATCGGTGACCAAACAGATGTTCAGCAGATTGAAGGGATAGAACATGGGCCGGGAATCCAGCACGTCCTGTACCGTTATCGGATCTTGGAACTTGGCCTTGGGATTAAGGCCGGCCCAGGCACGGGTAGAGACGGCGACATCGGCCCAATTCTCCAACGAGGTGCCGTACTCATGCATATGGCGGGTGGTGATCATGCCGAAATAGGTCGGCGCGCCGCCAAAGCCGTAGGGCATTTCAAACTGTCCGACGAGGGAGGTATCGCGGCTGCGGGTCACGCCGGTGCCGGAACGGCCACTTTCACCGTGGGAGACCACCGCCACATCACACAGCCCATGATGCAAGGCAACCAGGGCATGGCCGACCATGATGATGAAGGAACAGCCGCCCACCGTGGTGCTGTCCACATAGCGCGGGGTGATGCCCAGCGACTCGCCCAACAGCACCGGCGAATGTTGGCCGGCGGTGAAGATGCCGTCGATGTCGGAGATCTTCAGACCCGCGTCCACAATGGCATTATGGATGGATTGCAGGTGCAAGCTCAATTGGCTAACGTTCGGCAGGGAGCCGATTTCGTCGGATTCGTCGACGCCGACAATGGCGACCCGATTGGATAATTCTTTCATTTCAAACTTCCACTAGATTTTCCGCTAAGGTATTTTTGGCGTTTCTTCTATCTCACCTGGCTCAACTAGCCGGCTGAAACAGAGATATGGTGACCTCGTCGGTCTGTTTTTCGAAGACCACTTCGACCGGCATATCGCATTTGATGACGCTTGGATCAGGTTCGATATTGATCAGGTTCGACATGATGCGCGGACCTTCATCGAGCTCGACCATGGCCAGGATATACGGCGCCTCGACCTTGAAGTTCGGGTTCAGGGAACGGTGGGCGATCTGAAACGAATATAGCTTGCCCTTGCCGCTGGCCTGAATCCAGCCCATGTCGCGGGAATGGCAATGGGGGCAGATGATGCGCGGGAAAAAGAACGCCTTGCCGCACGCA
>PCBT01000052.1 GCA_002731375.1 Rhodospirillaceae bacterium
AATTTGTGTAGCAAACACGGCTCTACATACGGCTGCATGTGCTTAAGCGATTGATCTATTTATGTTTTACGGATTGGTGGCGGAGGGAGTGGGATTCGAACCCACGATACGGTTTCCCGTATACACACTTTCCAGGCGTGCGCCTTCAACCACTCGGCCACCCCTCCATATGCATCATCGCGGGCTGAACATAGTGATGAATGGCTCGGGGAGCAATATGGCCATGAGGAACAAATCGACAATAAACGTTGTTTTTTCAGTGATTACCGCCAGAATGCGCTGGCATTTTTTGAAATGTTATTCTCAGGGCGATGGGCAAGACAAAAATCATATGCCGCATCTTGGGCTGGCTGCTACTGGCACTGGCTCTGATGGCGGTGGGCGCCGAGGCCGTGGCCTCGCTGCGGGCGGGTGCCTGGCAACCCATGTCGCTGGGGCAGTTCTGGTCCGACCTGGACCGCGGCAGCCTGAACATGATGCAGGCGTTGGTGCAACGCTATCTGGCACCCGCGATCTGGGACCCCGGCGTCATTGCCGTGTTGCAGTGGCCAACCTGGTTGATCATTCTTATCCCGGCTGCAATATTTCTGTTGCTCGGACACCGCCGCCATCAAAGCCGGTAGCTCGTTTTCGTAAGTCGCCACCAAGAAGTAACAGCTGGACTTTACCAGCCGGATCTTATTCGCTGGTTTTCAGGGCCGCGATGAAGGCTTCCTGAGGGATTTCAACCTTACCGAACGTGCGCATGCGTTTCTTGCCCTTTTTCTGCTTGTCCAGAAGCTTGCGCTTGCGGCTGACATCGCCGCCATAGCATTTGGCTAGCACGTCCTTACGCATTGCCCGCACCGTCTCGCGCGCGATCACCCGGCCACCGATGGCAGCTTGGATGGCGATAGCGAACAGCTGCCTCGGGATTAGGTCCTTTAACCGTTCGCACAGGGCCCGGCCTCGCTGTTCGGCACGTCCGCCATGCACGATCATGGCCAAGGCATCGACCGGTTCGTGGTTGACCAGGATCGACATCTTGAC
This sequence comes from Rhodospirillaceae bacterium, assembly GCA_002731375.1. Lineage (GTDB taxonomy): Bacteria > Pseudomonadota > Alphaproteobacteria. The sequence continues at coordinate 1,030 of PCBT01000052.1, forward strand.
CAACCTCTCGGCCCGGTAGTCGATCAATTCATAGTCAAAGCTGGCATAGCCCCGGGAGACAGATTTCAGGCGATCATAGAAATCAAATACGACCTCGTTCAAGGGCAATTCGTACTGCACCATAGCCCGGTTGCCGGCATAGGTCAGATTGATCTGGCTGCCGCGCCGCTCTTCGCATAACTTCAGAACCTGGCCCAGATAGTCGTCGGGCACCAGAATGGTGGCCTTGATCCAGGGTTCCTCGATATGATCGATATGCACGGGATCGGGCATGTCCACCGGATTGTGGATCTCCGCCATGGTGCCGTCGGTCTTGTAGACATGATAGATTACGCTGGGCGCGGTGGTGATNAGATCGAGGTTGAATTCCCGCTCCAGCCGCTGCTGTACGATTTCCATATGCAATAGGCCGAGGAAACCGCAGCGAAAACCAAAGCCCAGGGCAGGGGAGCTTTCAGTCTCGAATTCAAACGAGGCATCGTTCAGTTTCAGCCGCGCCAGGCTTTCGCGCAGGTCTTCGAAATCAGCCGCATCAATGGGAAAGAGGCCGCAGAAGACCACCGGAATGGACGGCTTGAAGCCCGCCAAGGCCTGTTCGGTGGGATTGCGGTCGTCGGTCAAGGTGTCGCCAACGCGGGTTTCCGAGACATCCTTGATGGAGGCAGTAAAATATCCCAATTCGCCCGGCTCCAGGCAGTCAACCTTGGTCAGTTTTGGTTTAAAGACGCCGACCTGTTCGATCAGGTGGCGGCTGTCGGTGGCCATCAGGCGGGCCCGCATGCCCTTTTCCAGGCGCCCCTGCATGACACGGACCAATACGATCACGCCCAAATAGGCATCATACCAACTGTCTACCAACAGGGCCTGTAAAGGCGCCTCCGCATCGCCCGTGGGGGCAGGCAGGCGTTCCACCAAGGCCTCCAACGTCTCTTCGATGCCGATGCCCGATTTGGCCGAGGTAAAAATGGCGTCGGAGGCATCAATGCCGATAACATCCTCAATCTGGGCCTGGACCCGCTCGGGCTCGGCTGCCGGCAGGTCGATCTTGTTCAGGACCGGGACGATTTCATGGTCGTTCTCGATCGCCTGATAGACATTGGCCAGGGTCTGTGCCTCGACGCCCTGAGAGGCATCCACCACCAGCAACGAGCCTTCGCAGGCGGCGAGCGAGCGGTTCACCTCGTAGGCGAAATCCACATGGCCCGGCGTGTCGATCAGATTCAAGGTATAGANCTCTCCGTCCTTGGCCTTGTATTGCAGGCGCACGGTCTGGGCCTTGATTGTGATGCCGCGTTCACGCTCCAGATCCATGGAATCAAGNACCTGTTCCTGCATCTCGCGGCTTTCCAGACCGCCGCAGAATTCGATCAAGCGGTCGGCCAGGGTCGACTTACCGTGATCGATATGGGCGATGATGGAAAAATTACGGATATGTTTCAAATCTGTCATTGCGGGGGCTTTTAGCACCGCTGGGTCATGCGCGGAAGGGCGAATGCGCCATAATTGCCAACTGTTGCTATACTGCCCTAAAGTGCCGCGATGGGAGTTCGGGGTGATGACGGACGGATATGAATTTGCGGATGGCCGCCTGGCGGTGGTAACGGGTGCCGCATCGGGTATCGGGCGGGCAACGGCGTTGCTCTTGGCGGCCCGTGGGGCAACGATATTGGCGGTGGACCGGAATTCGGATGGGCTGGAAACGTTGGCGAATGAGATACACTCTATCTCCACCCTGGCCGCAGATTTGACCGATCCCGGCTCGGCTGACGCAGTCAAGGCGGCGGCCCAGGCGATGGATGCGCCATGGCGCATTCTGGTCAACAATGCTGGTGTCGGCCGGGCCCGCTCGGTACTGGATACCGATGCGGTGGAATTGTCCCGGATCATGGATATCAACTTCGCCGCCGTGTTCGCCCTATCCCGTNCGGCGGCGGAAGTCATGCCNGGCGGTGGCGGCGGCGCGATCGTTAATATGTCGTCGATCTTTGCCCTTNCGGGAACGCCTAACGCGGGCGCTTACGCGGCCTCCAAAGCCGCCCTGAACGGCCTGACCCGACAGATGGCNGCNGAATTCGGCCCAGCTGGCGTGCGTNTCAATTCCATCGCCCCCGGCCTAATCGAAACCGCCATGACCGAAGCCCGGATCCATCAGGCCGGCACGGTGCAACAGCGCATGCTGTTCGACACACCATTGAAAAGGGTAGGCGTGCCGGCGGATATCGCCCGTGCCGTAGCTTTTCTCTGTTCTGATGATGCTTCGTTTATCACTGGCCAGGTTCTGGCCGTGGACGGAGGTTGGGGCGTGGGCCGTTATCCAGCCGATTAGCCGATTAACAGCAGCAAAATAGCCTATAAAGGGCACCTGTTATTGTGCACAAAGGAATCCCCGTGACCGGATATAGCGAAACATTCCGTGGTGATGTCTCAACGTGGGAGGTCGATGCGACCGAACATTTCACCGTCGCCTATTACTATGAGAAATTCGAGGCTGCCACCTGGCGGTTTTTGTACGACGCCGGCGTTGATCCGGCTGCCGCGCGAACCACCGAGGCGCTGACCCATTACAAGGCCGAATTGCGCNACCGCGATATTTATCGGATCGAGACGGCTCTGATCAGCGCGGGCGGCAGGCCGACGATTGCCCACAAGCTTTTCAATGCCGAAACGGCCGAGCTTTGCACGGCGATGCAGCAGACCCTTACGGGCGTATCCCTGACAGGGTCAACGGTGGACTGGGATGGCGATGCGCGCGAGGAACGGTCCATACCCGGTGATGAGGCCGGCTGGGTTCCAGGACTGCGCAATATGGTGCGCCCGAGCGAGGTCGATTGGGCTGGCAACCTTTCGTTAGCCGGCTATATCCACCGGTTTTCGACCGCCAACAGCTTCATAATGTCAGCCTTTGGCATGACGCCTGAATACATGACGGAAAGCCGCGTAGGGCTTTCCACGTTCGAGTTCCAACTCGCATTCCAGGGGCAGGTCGGCTCCGGTGACATGATCGATATAGAAAGCACCATCGCCCAACTTGGCGGCTCGTCATTGCGGCTCTGCCACCGCATGCGCAATGCCCAGACCGGCGCGGATATTGCCAGTCTTAGCCAGTTCGGCGTGCAACTGGATCTTGATGCCCGGCGGCCATCGCGCATCGCCGATGATATCCGGGCCCGTGCACAAATTATTCTTGCCGCCAGTTGAGTGGGGAAGTCGCGGCACAGCCAATCATCCGAAATTTTGACTGAAATTCGAGGTAACGTCGATATCAGATCTCCACGCCCAGGCGTTGACAATCAGTTCTGCGATACCCGGGAAATGATCTCCTGATAAGCGATTTTCGCCAAGGCGCGCATTTCGTCGTCGGTGCGGTCCTGGATGGGATGCTGGACAAAAACCATGGCTGCATCAAAGCCCAGGCTTTTCGCTTGGGCCGCCGCGGCTTCGGTAAATTCGGTGGAGGCGACGCCAACGCCGGGAATACCGCGTCCTTCAAGATCAGTGATATCATGCATACAGCACGATGTGCACGACCCTCAATCGGCTAGGCCTTCGACGACGACATCGACTTCGTCGGCAATCTGTTGTTTCAAATCCACCGGCGCGACGCGGGTAAAGGTCGGCTTGCTATAGCGTTTGACCGTGATGCCCTTGCCCGCCAACAGTGCGTCCAGTTGATCAAGGAAGATGTTGCCGCGGGGCTTGGAAATATCCAACAACCCGATGGTCAATCCCTCCAGCGTCTCGGGCCGGGGCAGCAGTTGCCGCCGGGCCGGTGTCTGCTCGGACGTTGGGTCGAGCATGACCATTCTATCATTCATAACGTTATCTCCTTGGTTACGGGGATAGACCCAATTTTGCCAGTAGCGGCCCAGCCGCCAATCACGGCGGAAAACATGCCGGCGCCGCCGCCCGCTCGGACAATGTTAAGTCCTCCCGGACGGAACTTGGGCAGGGTTTGATCCGCCATGCTGGCGGGCAGGCCCTCGGCGATGCCGCCGGCGCCTGCGACCAGTTCGGCGCCGGGAATCATTAGCAAATGGTCGAGCTCTTCCTTCAACCGCGCCTTGCTCCAACCCGCGTTGTTAAAGACCCGTTCGTGCTCCGGCGAGATGATTAGGAAGGCATCGCCGGCCATGACCATCTTGGGGTGGTCGACCACCCGCAGACAGGCCGCGAATGTGCGCGCCAGAGATTCCGGCGTTCGCGATTTCTGATCGGCCACGGCCTGTACGCCGTCGCCCGCAAACAGAGTGACGGTGGAAGCCTCGGGCGCGAAGCCACGCTCCACTGCCAGGCTATCCCATTGCGAGCCTTCTTCATCTTCGGCAAAGCAGAAGGTGTATTTGCCCGGATTGCCCAGACAGGCCCTATCGATTCCGCCTGGCTTGCCGCCGCCTACGTTGCGGATCACCAATTGTAATGCCCGGCCGATGGTGGCGTTGGCCCGGGTGCCCTGGCCCAGGGCATTTTCGCGGGCGTTCATGCCGATCTTGCGTGCCATAGGGCCGTTCACCACAACCATGGGTCCGGCGAACATGGTGGTGCACAATAGGCCATGCATGCAGAATTCATCAATCAAGGCAGCCTCTACCGCTGCCAGGACCACGGGCAGGTATTCAGGCTTGCAGCCGGCCATGACTGCGTTGATGGCGGCCTTTTCCACTGTGCAGAGGGCCAGGTCGGGTGGGACAATCCCGATCACCTCGTCCGGCGCCCGTGTGGTGCCTTGCAACATGCGGTAGACCCTTGTGGGCGTGGGTGGCACCACGGGCAGGCCGTCGCTCCATTCTCGGTCAAAGCAAGCCTCGATCTCGTCTTCCAAAGGCGCTACTTCGATACGGCGGGCATTGATCGCCAGATCGCCGTAACGCACCGCCAGTTCCTCGGCGATGCCCGGCTCCACGCTTTTGGAACCGCACCCGGGGCGAAATTCGGGCAGATCCGCGCCCAGATCCGCGATGCCGGTGAAATTCTGCCATTCATCACGCACCCAGCCCACCAGGCGTCCGGTTTCCTGACCATTTTCCATGCGCACGATGGTGGGGACCGTTTCGATCTCAAGATTGAATGACGTTTCCAATTCTCGGTCATCCAGTATGTTTGGCACCGAGGCTGGAAAGCCGGGATTGTCCTGGCTGTAGACGGTCATGCCGCTAGCGGCCAATTTGGCTAGCACCGGCTCGATCAGCACACAGGGTTGGCAATCTTCCTTGACGACGGCAACTAGGCCATTCTCAATAGCGTCCATCTATGGGGTCCTCGTTTTCCGATGGGAACCGTAGTCATATTGGCAGCGAATGTCGATGGCGACCGGAGGAGAGAGCAATGTCTGTATTGGAAGTGGAATTCAGCGACGGGATAGCCCGGGTCCGCCTGAACCGGCCCGAGGCGCGCAACGCCCTGAACCCGGAATTGATTGTCGCGCTGGCCGATTGCTGGAGCCAACTGCAAGGGGACGACGACGTCCGCGTCGTGGTGTTGACGGGCGCGGCGGGTTCCACGTTCTGCGCTGGTTTTGATCTGGGGCGCTTCATCCCGCTGTTGACCGGCGCACGGGAGGCGGAAGATGAATGGGACCGGGCCGTGGTCGCGGAGCCGGAGCTGCCCGCACGGGCAACCTTGCGCGATTTGGATCTTGGCAGGCCGTTGATTGTCGCCGCTAACGGCCACGCCATCGCCGGCGGCATGGAGATGCTGCTGGCCGGCGATTTGCGCGTTGTCGCCACGGGTGCACGCCTGGGCCTCTCGGAGGTAAAATTGGGTCTGATCCCGGCCATGGGGGGCACGGCGCGGCTGGCCCGTCTTGTCTCGCCCGCCCTGGCGGCCGAGATGCTGCTGACTGGCAATCCCATTGATGCCGATGGCGCCCTGGCCGCCGGTCTGGTGAACTATGTGGTCAGCGCTGAAAAGGTCGAGGAGGTTGCCCTGGAACTGGCCGCGACCATTGCCGACAACGCGCCCCTTGCGGTCAGGGCCGCGCGCAAGGTAATGCGCCGGGCGGCGGATTTGAGCGAGGTCGGGGCGCTTGCCTTGGAAAGTGCCGAGGCCGTGAAGGTCGCGGCGAGCGAAGATGCCCAGGAAGGCCCCCGCGCTTTCATGGAAAAGCGGCCTCCGGTGTTCAAGGGAGTTTAGGGCGCTGCGTCCGTAGCGGCCAGAATGTCGGTTCGGGCGAAGTCATTTCCTTTAAACAACAACGGTAAATTCATTTCCTTCGCCAAGGCATGGGAGAAACAGTCGCCATAGTTCAGCGGACAGGTGATCTCCTTGAAGGGCACACGGAAACCCTGGGTGGGCGATACTGAGAAGGACCATGCCACCAACTCTTCATACCGTTCCCAGCGTGTGCACTAGTGTAGGGGTAGGTGATGGGGTGACCGTTTTTATCGTAACCGATGGCTGCGCCAGCGCCCGAGATGGTGCCCGGCGGTGTTCTCTACAGCCCAGGCGTCGGCGTTCACTCCATTCGTGGCACCGACACCTTTGCCGCCCTGGATGAACGGTAGAACCCACACGCCGTCAATGAAAACGGCCGGCTCAGCTGCTCTCGAATATCCTGGGGGCTACCTATTCGTGCTGGCGGCACAGGCGTAATTTCAACCGAGCGCGACATACTCTAGGACTTCATTATTGTACAACGCCCCGGCATCCTCATTGAACGGCATCCTCTTTGAATTCATAATGGAGAAAATTTGAATTTCGGACAGCTCATAGATCGTTGTCAGGAATTAGCAACCGCGCGAATTGCCGCAGGCTGGAACCGGTAACCGCTTATCCCCGCAATACGGCGCCCGTTGCCTCAGCGACGGCGGCGACGATCTTGGTCGCGATGGCTTCGATCTCCGGGTCGGTCAAGGTGGCGTCCTTGGGCTCCAGACGAGCAGTTATGGCGACGGATTTCTGGCCGTCTTCAATGCCCTTGCCGGCGTAAATGTCGAATACGTTTACATCACCGATAAAGGCTTTGTCGGCACCCTTGGCAGCGCGGATAACACTGTCCGCCGTGACGGCCTCGTCCACCACGAAGGCAAAATCCCGATGCACCGAGGGCAGGTCGCTGACCAACAGTTCCGTGCGATTTCGGTTCGCCTTGGCCTTGGGCAGGGGCGCATTGTCGATGAAGACTTCAAAGGCCACCATGGGCCCGGTCACATCCATGCGGTCCAGGATATGCGGATGAACCTCGCCAAACGCGGCGAGCATGTTCTTTGGGCCCAGGCGCATGACTGCAGACCGGCCCGGATGGTACCAGCCAGGCGCTTCTGCTGCGATCTGTAGGCTGGCCGTGGGGGCGCCGATGGCCTCCAATACCGCCAGGGCGTCGGCCTTGGCGTCGTAGGCGTCGACCGCACGCGGCGTTTCGGCCCAATGGCGGTGGTTATCACGGCCCCGGCGCAGGCCGGCAGCGACAAAGTCCTGGCCCTTGGGCGTGGCGTCGCGGAATTGCGGCCCGACCTCGAACAAAGCGACGTCGTCGAAGCCGCGGTCGCCGTTGCGGCCTACCGCCAGGATCAGATTGCCCAGCATGGAGGGACGCATGGCGTCCAGTTCCGATGATATGGGATTGGCCAGCAGCATATCATCGGTGCCGCCGCCGAACAGTTCGGCGAAGCGACGCGGCATGAAGGACCAGGTAATACACTCCATCATGCCCCGCACTGCCAGGGCCCGTTTGGCGCTGGGCTGGCGGCGCTGTGACAGGCTCAATGCCGGCTTGGCAGTGTGGCTCAGTCGCGGAAGAGGCGTGGAGACAATACGGTCGAAGCCGGCGATGCGCGCCACTTCCTCGACAATATCTGCCTCGCCGTCAATATCCGTGCGCCAGGTTGGCGCGGTGACCTGCCAGTTGTCCTCGCCATCGGCGATGCCGAAGCCCAGGTCCGAGAGAATTTTCCGTTGTTCCGTCTCATCCACGTCGATGCCGATCAATTCGGTAACGCGGGCCGGGCGGAACGCGACGACCTTGGCGGGAACATCANGCGTACCCGCNAGCACCGTGTGCGAGGCTTCACCACCNCACATTTCAAGCACCAGTCGGGTGGCNATCTCGATACCGGGGCGCGCCATGGCCGGGTCCACGCCACGCTCGAAACGATAGCGGGCATCGCTCTCGATACCCAGGCGCCGACCCGTTGCGGCGGTGCGGTGGGCATCGAAGAGCGCGGCTTCGAGGAACATTTCAGTGGTCTCCTCGGTGCAACCGGATGCCTCGCCGCCCATGACGCCGCCGATGGCTTCCGCCGCCTTTTGGTCGGCAATCACGGTAATCTCGCCGTCGAGTTCATAATCCTTGCCGTCCAAGGCCAGGAAGGTTTCGCCTGCCGTCGCCATGCGGGCCTGGATGTTGCCGTTGACCTTGCCCGCATCAAAGACATGCAGGGGCCGTCCCAAATCGTAGGTAATAAAGTTGGTCATATCGACCAGGGCNGAGATCGGGCGCAGGCCAATGGCCGTGAGACGGCGGCGCAGCCAATCCGGGCTGGGCCCGTTCGTTAGGCCGCGAAAATGCCGGCCCAGGAAGCAGGAGCAGGCAGCCTCATAGCCTTCGGCGAAATTCAGTTCCACATTGATGGGGCTGTCATAGCTGCCCTCGACCGGGGTTGCGTCCAAAGGCTTCAGGGTGCCCATGCCGGCGGCGGCCAGGTCGCGGGCAATGCCGCGTATGCCCAGGCAGTCCTGCTTGTTCGGCGTGACGTTGATATCAATCACCGGGTCATCCAGACCCATGATCTGGGCGAACGGAGCGCCGATGGGGGCGTCGTCAGCCAATTCGATGATGCCGTCATGTTCATCGCTCAGGCCCATTTCACGCTCGGAACAGAGCATGCCGTTGGAATCCTCGCCACGGATATTGGACGGCTTCAATAGCATGCCGTTGCCGGGGATGGTTGTACCCGGCGGCGCGAAGACGCCCTTCATGCCGGTGTGCGCGTTGGGGGCGCCGCAGACCACCTGGATCCGCGCCTCACCCGTATCGACGATGCAGACGCGCAGCCGGTCCGCGTTCGGGTGCTGTTTGGCCTCAATCACATAACCAACCGTGAAAGGCGCCAGATCGGTGGCGCGATCCTCGACCTCCTCCAACTCCAGGCCAATGGCGGTCAGCTTGTCGGTGATCTCCACCAATGTGGCATCCGTTTCCAGATGGTCCTTCAACCATGAGAGTGTGAACTTCATCGGGACAATCCTCCGGACATGGTCGGCACATCCAGGGGGACAAAGCCGTAATGATGTAGCCAGCGTATGTCGCTGTCGAAAAAGGCCCGCAGATCCGGGATGCCGTATTTCAGCATCGCGATGCGGTCGATGCCCATGCCCCAGGCGAAGCCCTGCCATTCACTGGCATCAAGGCCACAATTTTCCAGAACGCGGGGGTTGACCATGCCGCAGCCCAGTATCTCCAGCCAATCATCGCCTTTGCCGATGCGTAGTTTGCCACCCTCATAGGAGCAACCGATGTCCACTTCTGCCGAGGGCTCGGTGAAGGGAAAATAACTGGGACGAAAGCGGAAGCGCACGTTGTCGACCTCGAAAAAGGCCTGACAGAAGGCTTCCAGCGTGCCTTTGAGGTGGCCCATGTGAATATCCCGGTCGATCACCAGGCCTTCGATCTGATGAAACATGGGCGTATGGGTCTGATCCGAGTCCGAACGGTAGGTGCGGCCTGGTACCACGATACGATGGGGCGGCGGATTGTCCTGCATGGTGCGGATCTGCACTGGTGAGGTGTGGGTGCGCAGCACCATGGGCATGCCGTCCTCGCGCTGGGGCAGATAGAACGTATCCTGCATCTGCCGGGCNGGATGTTCAGGGGGAATATTCAGGGCGGTGAAATTGTGGAAATCATCCTCGATATCCGGCCCCTCGGCGATGGTGAAGCCCATGTCCGCGAAAATCGCTGCGATCTCGTCCATTACCTGGCTGACCGGATGAATGCGGCCCTGGGTCTGTTGGCGGACGGGCAGGGTGACATCAATGCCTTCCGTGGCCAGGCGGGCTTCCAACTCCGCCTCATGCAGGCTTAAACGGCGNGCTTCGATCGCTTCGGCAACGANATNCTTGACCTTGTTCAGGGAGGCGCCGGCNTCGCGGCGTGCATCTGGGTCCATTTTGCNCAGGCCCTTCATCTGGGCCGTGATACGGCCCTTTTTGCCCAAAGTGGCAACGCGGGTNGNCTCGAGAGCGGCCAAATCCTCGGCGCCGGCCACCTCGGCCAAAAGCTCGTCCTGCAGGGTCTCTATTTCCGTCGTCATGATATCGCTTTCCCGCACCTAATATGTGGCCAAATAGGAAATAAAAAAGGGGTCCGTCGTCGGACGGGCCCCAATTTCGTGACTTCGTATTTCTGTCGGGGCCCGATCTCCAGATCGAAGGCCCGGTCGTGCCGTCATGCGTTAGGCCAATGCGGCCTCCGCCTGCTCAACCAGGGCCTTGAACGCCTCAGGCTCACGCACGGCAAGATCGGCCAGAACCTTCCGGTCAATCTCGATGCCCGCTACCTTGAGGCCGCTCATAAATCGGGCGTAGTTGACACCGTGTTCCCGGCTGGCCGCGTTGATCCGTTGGATCCACAGGGCCCGGAAATTCCGTTTGCGCACGCGCCGGTCGCGGTAGGCGTATTGCCCCGCTTTTTCGACCGCCTGTTTGGCAATGCGGATGGTGTTCTTGCGCCGGCCTTGATAACCGGAGGCTTGAGCCAGAACTTTTTTGTGTTTGGCGTGAGATGTCACGCCGCGTTTTACGCGCGCCATTTCTAAATCTCCTCGCCTATCCGTATGGCATGAATTTTTTGATGATCTTGGCATCCGCATCCGACATCAGCGTGGTGCCACGATGATTGCGAATCTGCTTGTTGGTGCGTTTGATCATACCGTGTTGCTTGCCCGCGTAGGTCCGGCGAACCTTGCCGGACGCGGTTAGCTTAAAGCGCTTCTTCACGCTNGATTTGGTCTTCATCTTGGGCATTTCGATCCTCCTATACGTTAGGATAAGTCACAAAAATGGCGGCCGGGCATGCCCCGGGCATCTGCCCGCGCCGGCGCGCCGCTCAGAACGGCGGTTTATAGCGCCGTGGCCTGGCCCACGCAACAGGATAGTTTGCCAATGTCCATATCGGCCTATCGCACCTTTTTCGCGGACGGTTTTACCCACATCGGGCATATCCGCATAATTTTATTTTCCGATTTGCCCATTTTAGACGTAACCGCTATTCCTCCAACGTCGCGGCAAGGCGTTCGGCGGCTTCAGCGTAGTCCTGCATGAAGTCGTAGACGACCGAACGGGCGGATTGTTCTCTGTTCATCAACCCGACGGCCTGCCCGACGTAATAGGTCGCCAATTCCTTCGCGCCCTCGTGACCATTGGCGGCGAGCTTGTCGATTCTCTCCATAGCCGGCTTGCTGAGGACACCTTGCAGTGGCATCGGCAGTGGATCGGGTGCGGCGGGGACGCCCCAGGCGTCCGTCCAGGCGGACTGCAATTGCCGGGTCGGCTTGCCGGTTCGGCTGCGTGAGCGCACCGTATTGCGGGAACCCGCCGCCAGCATTTTTTCCTTCACCGTCGGTGTCGTTTCCGCCTCTGCTGTGGTCAGCCAGACCGAACCCGTCCACACGCCCGCCGCCCCCATCGCCATGCAGGCGGCCATTTGCCGGCCGGTCGCGATACCGCCGGCGGCCAGGGCAAACATGTCCGGATAGGGTTTGATCGCCTCCAGCACTTCGGGTACTAGCACCATGGTCGAGACCTCGCCGCAATGGCCGCCGGCTTCGGTGCCCGAAACGATCAGAATATCGACCCCGGCCTCGGCGTGCTTGACGGCGTGTTCGCGCGCACCGGTCAACGCGCCGACCGCCACGCCCTTGGCCCGGGCCTGTTCCATCATGAAGTCCGGCGGCACACCCAGGGCGTTGACAATCAGCTTGATGGGATGGTCAAAGGCGACATCAAGGAGCCGTCCCGCGCCCTCGGGGCGCAGATTTTCGCCGTACCGCCCGTCGGCTTCCGGTTCCCACAGATCATCAACATCGAGCCCATGGCGTGCCAGCAAATCGCTAATATAGGCCCGGTGTTCTGGCGGGATGCGCGCNTCGAGCTCCGCCGCCGACGGCGTCTCACCTTTGGCGACAATCTTGTTGGGAATAAGCAGATCGACACCATAGGGCTTGCCGTTCACATGTTCGTCGATCCAGTTGAGTTCAATTTCCAGGCTTTCCGGTGTATGGCCGACCGCCCCCAGCACGCCAAAGCCGCCGGCGTTGGTTACCGCCGCGACGACATCCCGGCAGTGGGTGAAGGCGAACAGTGGAAATTCAATGCCTAGCTTTTCGCAAATTTTCGATTTCATAACCTCTCCAATCCCTAACCACGGTGCCGAAGGCAGGTTCGGCATCATGTCACAGTTCGTGCGGCATGCTCCAGCCATTCGAAATCAATACAAAGGACGTGGCGCCTATATGTGAGGCCTGCTCGTTCTCTCAGTCGGCGCAACAGGACAGTTTGGCGATATCCTTCTCGAATGTTTGTGCCGCCAGTTTCAAACCTTCCACCGTGGCCAGGTCACAGGCATTCATTTTCATTCTCCCCAGAATTCAGGCGCCTTTTCATCCAGTATGATCCGTATTTACCAGGCATCTATCCATGCTAATCTTCATCCCGTCATAGCTACGGGATCAAGCTGAATATTGGCCCTTTACACAGGTGTTACGATGCCGTCTATCGGCGCGACGTGCCAACGGTGCCATTCCCGATTGTCCGGTCATCGAAACGCTGTTCCTTTAAGGACCTAAAATTAGATTCAGAGAGAGAAAAACCTATGTTCAATCCGATCGAGTATGCTGATGCCAGCGATGAAGTACGGGACGTTTTTGATGACATCAAGACCGCGCGCAATCTAGCCGACGTCAACAATTTCTGGAAGTATCTGGCCAATGATCCCGCGACTCTAAAGCGTACCTGGGAAAGCCTGGCCCAGGTGATGGCACCGGGTGCGCTCGACCCCGTGGTAAAGGAGATGATCTATATCGCCATCTCNATGTCCAATAATTGCGAATATTGTATTAGAAGCCATACCGCTTCCGCCCGCAAACAAGGCATGAGCGAGGAGATGCTAAAGGAGGTCATGGCCATCGTCGGCATGGCCAACGAAACCAACGCCCTGGTTAACTCCTATCGCGTCGAGGTCGATGCCGCGTTGAAGTAAGGCGATACACCNCCCGCNTTTATAAAACCGAAAGATCGGTATTNAGCAGATCGGTCACCAGCATGCGCCCGGCCAGATGGGTGATACAAAAGCTGGGCTTGACGGTTTCGACGACGATTTGTGGTGTGACGCCACAAGCCCAGAAAACNGGAATGTCATATTCGCGCATTTGCGGCGGCNTGCCACCAAACTCCTGATAGTCGAGNTCATCGATGCCGATGGCCTCCGGATAGCCGATATGTACAGGCGCGCCGTGAACATCGGGAAAGCGCGTCGTGATCTGAATGGCGCGAATGGCATCCGCCGGGCTCATGGCACGCATGGAGACGACCATCTTGCCGTGAAAGCGGCCCGCCGGCGTGGTTTCTATATTGGTGACGTAGGTGGCTGGGCGTCCGTTCCGCTGGCGATGATAAAGCGGCACTCCATGCTGTATCAGCGCCTCTTCAAACGACAGCGAGCAGCCAAGAGGAAAGGCGACCAGATCATCGCGCCAATATTTCATAATATCCGAGGCAACGTCGATTTCCTTGCCATTCTCGAACACCCGGTATCCGGACAGGTCGGTGCGAACGTCAATGTCCTCGCCAAGGGGGGGCAGCGACGGATCACCCACATCGCCAACCGCGAGCAGCGGGCATGGCTTGGGGTTGAGCATGCAATAAGTCTGGAATTCCTGTGCGTACTCCGTTGGCAGGATCACCATATTGGCCTGCACGTGGCCCGGCGCGACGCCACCCGTGTGTGTGTTGTGTTCGCCGCTGCGGATCGCGAGTCTGGCCTCCCGCGCAGGATTGATGGAGTTCAAATTTGTCGCTGCAGTCGCTGTTGCCGTGTTCTGCATCCTTCGCTCCTCCGCTTCCTAAACGCTACTGTTCTTTGCTTTCAGAGTAGCCATTTGGCATCTCAATGGCAATTCCAAGGTCATCGTGATCTATTACGCCTGTTGCAGATCTAGGATAGGTGGAGGATCCTCGTCATGAAAGCCGGCTATGGCATTCCCAATAATCAGGGCATTGAAGACCCAAACGATCTGGTGGCCCTTGCCGTTACGGCGGAGCGCCTGGGCTTTGCCAGCGTTTGGGTCCGCGAACATCTGTTCCATTCCACCTATGTGGCGGAGCGCCTTGGCGACAAGCCTTATCACGATGCCCTGACGGTTTTGACCGCCATTGCCTGTTCCACCGAAAAGGTTCGTCTCGGTACCTCTGTCCTAGTCTTNCCCTGGCACGATCCGGCGCGGCTGGGCAAGATGGTCGCCACCCTGGATCAGCTCTCTGGCGGTCGGGTGGATTTGGGGGTTGGCGTCGCGATTACCCGTGACGAGTTCGAGAACCTGGGCGTGGATTTCGCCACCCGGGGCAAGCGCACGGACGAGATCCTGGGCGCGTTGCAGTCATTGTGGACCCAGGACACGCCGGAGTTCTCGGGCCAATTCTACCGCTATTCCGGTCTCAAATTTTCGCCGAAACCGTTGCAAACCCCGTATCCGCCGCTTTTGATCGGAGGTTCGAGCACGGCTGCCCGCCGCCGGGTGGCGCGCTTTGGTGATGGCTGGCATACCCTGCGGCAATCGCCAAGCCAATTCGCCGATGGCCGCCGCGATATTTTCGAGCGCGTGGCGGCGGCGGGTCGTGATGCTTCGGAATTGCAATTCTCTCTCACCCTGCCCATGCGCTTTACCGGCACCACGCCCGGCACCCCGGTGCAGGACCGCACCGCGCTGACCGGCACGGATGATGATATCGTCGAGACCATCAAGGCCTATCAGGNGGCCGGGCTGGATGAAATCGTGGTTGGCGTCTCCAGCGCCGATCCGGCTGAAAACACCGATGCCATGGCCCATTTCATGAAGCAGGTATGGTCGAAGCTGTAAAGGCGGCGGGACTTATAAAATGATCCCGGCGCAATGTGTTTTTCCAAGGGTGCTGTTTTCGTAGTGCGTATCCGACTGGCTCATTTTCTGCGCCGGGACAAAGGCATCCCGAAGAAACGGGAGGGCATCGGCGAAGGGTGACATAATATTCCTGCCGATAACCTCGCCATTGGGTTTTTCGCGCTGAAACGGTATCGGCTTCATGGTTTTCAGACCCCGCCTGTTCGCCTGTTCGGTATCCAATGCGATATCATTAGAGAACAGCGCGGAATGCAAAAATCTTTCCGGGAAACGGATGCCTTCGACGAATCGGTATTTGATGTGGTTATCCGTATTCTTCAGGACCATATTCAAAAGCCCCGAATTGAGCAGCGTTTTCAGAAGCAGCTGCCTGCAAAATGCGATGAGCTCGAAATAAGCGCCGTCCTGGAAACGTATCAAGGCATTGTGGGTAAAGCCTGACCAATGCACCCCACCGCAGACCGCATTAAAGCCCAGAGACGTGAAGTTTCGGATGGCGACATCCAGGTCGTCAACGCGAATGACGACATGTTCAAGCTGTAGCTCCGATGAAGCAGGCATTTATTTCGGCTTTCTTGCTACATGTTGATCTCTGCGCGCACCAGGGGGAACACCTCTTCCGACAGCATCTGCATCTCGTCCAGGACCATTTGCTGGGGCATGCCCGGAAACTGCACGCCCATGACGAAGTGGGTGACGCCGAAACGGCGCGTCAGGTCCAGGATCTGTTCGGCTATTTCCTCCGGCGAACCGAACAGGAAACGGTCCTGGACTAATTCCCCGAAATCGATGGCGAAATTGTTGTCCCCCGCCGGCATTACTTTGTCCTGGCCCCATTGATGATAGGCGTTGTATTTCGCCTCCAGATACGGTTGTGCCATGCGNATGGCCTNTTCACGGGACTTGGCTACCACGACCTCGCGCATCATGGGGAACTCGTCGGGGAAAGGTTTGTCGCAGGCGTCCAACTCTCGCCTGTAAACTTCCATCTGCCGCTCGATGGTGTCCAGGCGATTGTGGGGATTGACGAACCAGGCATCGGTCAATCTAGCGGCGCGGCGAATGGCGATATCGGCATTGGCGCCGGTCCAGATCGGCGGCATGGGTTGTTGCGCCGGCTTGATGGTGCAAACCGCATCGATCAATTCAAAATGCGAACCCTGCATGGAGACTCTNTCCTCGCTCCACAGCCGCTTGATGGCCTCCAGCCCCTCTTCCATCCGCGGCCCGGCTTCCCTTTGCGTGGTGCCAAAGGCGCGAAACTCTACATCGCGGTAGCCGATGCCGACGCCAAAGATCAGTCGCCCGCCGGACATGACATCGATGTTGGCGAACTGTTCGGCGATATCGAGAGGTTTGTGCAAAGGCAAAAGAACCACGCCGGCGATCAGGCGTAGGGACGGCGCCTCGGCCATAATGCGCGATAGGAACGGCACCTGCTGAAACTCAGACAATGGGTGCGTCGTGTAGTGGGAGCCTTTCATGATGGAATCAAATCCCATCGTCTCCGCCCAGCGCACCTGTTCCAGCATCTCCGCCCAGTGCTGGGTGGCATCCCCGCCAACCGGGAACTGGCCCCGGTTCATCAAGCCGAATTGGATCATAAGCAATTCCGCCTCGTTCAATTTTCCATTATCGCCCTGATCAGCGTTTGCGGCGCTTCAACNTATCCAGGCCCAGTTTGATTATATAGAATTATATAGAAAGGTACCACGGTGACCGCGCCAACAAGATATAGGGCATACCCCAGCGCACGGCGTCCGCCGCCGACTCGCCCGCATGGCGCAAGGATTGTGAGAGGAGGCGGATGAAATCCAGGGCATCAACCTTGATCACCGACAGCACCCAGCCGAGTAACAAACAGCTCAGCAATAGCTTTATGCCGGCATCAGACACTATCTTGCCTCGCCCTGTCACGTCGATATACGCTACGCTCCGATCACCGCAACAGGGCGAGCAAACCGGCCAAACTCTCTCATAACGGCTGGACCACCGTTCTGTACAACCATCAAGCTGTGAACGGCAGAAAATTAGCGAATACAGAGTGTTATGGGAAAATGGCGACCCCGGCCGGACTTGAACCGAGCATCTTCGGCTTGAAAGGCCGGCGTCCTAGGCCAGAAAACTGCGAATGTTAGCACTTTATCACCCCGCATTTACCCGCATTTTCTCGCCAAAGTGCTAACACCCTGACCCCTTGCCCTGTATCAATTCGCCACCGCCCCACCGCGTGGTAATATGCGGCCATGGATAAGCTGTGCGCCTATTTCAAGGAGTATGGCAACCGGTCGTACCGAGCTTTGTCCGAGACGGCGACAGCTTTCAGTGGGTGGTCGATGTCGTTGAATGGCTCTCTTTAGGCCGTGAACTTGCGGACGGGCTTTCACCTCCCGGCGTGGACGTCCGTCTAGAATTGGACGTCGATCCATTAGAGTGGGCAGTCTGCCAGCAGTTAGTCCGGCTGGGAAAACTGCACGATGTCTATGCCGGGTCTTTCTTGCTCATGGATTTCTGCCTCGTCTTCGTTCCCTTCGGTCACTACGATGAGGCAGAAATCCTCCCCTATGAAAACTCCTCAATATGTCCCAGGGGCGTTCACGTCGGACAGTCGTCATGGTTTCGCTGCCAAATTTTTGACCCAAAAAGTCGACTGTCTGTTCCGATCTGATCTGGCAGCGCCCTTTGAATGGGTAGAGGGTTGCCGATTTTGATGCAGGTGCAAACCTAACCACCGAAACACCAAGGAAAGGTAACCCTCATGCTTCACAGTAATGACAAAATTGGTCTGTTCAATCCGGCAGAATAAATCGGCAAGCCCGTTTTCCCTGACCATGCCCCATATTTATGTCTCTGCTACTCCAAATAGCTGTCGGGCCGTTGGGTAAAGCGGTTACGGCATTCAATGGAGTCAAAGTAATACCAGGTTCCATCGTGAAACTGCCTTGTTCCGGCCGTGGGGTCAACTTCCTTCGCACCCCCAGGGGTCGTCCCCGTCAGGCTATCTGCGGCCTCTAGGTTGATCTGCTTTTGGCATACCGGGCATTTCGTCATCGCAAATTCCTCTCTATTAAAACTCGGCTTCGCGGGCCTACCGGCTTGCGGAAGCTGGCACCGCATCGTCTTCCTGGACTAGTACTGGTATGGGCCGTCCCAAGACGACCGTTCCCGGCATGTCGATGAGAGCATGGGCGATGCGCGCCCGATGGTCCAATGATGTGCCCATACGCATGCACCAGGCTGAAACCCGCCGGAACCAAAGGTTGAGGTCGAATTCCATCATGAAGCCAATGCCGCCATGAATGATTTGCGAATTACGGACGGCGGCCTCGCATTTCTCGTTGCAGAAGGCCTTGGCCTGCGACACTTCGACGGAAGCCGGTAGCCCCTGATCGATTCTCCACAGCGCTTCGTAGGTCAGCAAATCGCCGCCATCCACCCAGACGACCATGTCGGCGCACATATGCTGCACCGATTGGAAGGCCGCGATGGGAATGCCGAATGCCTCGCGGAACTGGGAATATTCAAAGGCCATCTCGATATCCTTGCGCGCCGCCCCAAGCATCTGGGCGCAGAGTAACACTGTACCGCGATCAAGCATGTCCTCAACGATCGGCCAGGCCTCGCCAGGCGTCCCGATCACGTCCTCCTTGGCGACATATACGTTCTCGAACAGCACCTCGCTCTGCTTGTCCTTGGCGATGGTGACCAGCGGTGTGTGGCTGATGCCCTTGGCTTGGGTATCGACGATGAACAGCGTCAACCCAGCTTCGCCCTCTGAGTCCGGCGTCGTCCTCGCCACCACCAGACAATGATCCGCCGCGTTGAAATTATCAACGAAGAGCTTCGCGCCGTCGAGTACAAAGCCGTCGCCCTGCTCCCGCGCCTGCATTTGCACCGCCTCAGGAACGGGACGCGGATCCACTTCGGTAAAGGCCCAGGTCAGCACGGTTTCGCCCATCGCGACAGGGGGAAGATAGCGCGATTGCTGGTCCTCCGTGCCGTCATGCGCAATGGTCAGCGAGGCGACCGCGGTACTATGCAGCGGCAGGGGCGCCACGGCGCGGCCGACCTCGTGAAGCACCAATCCCAAATGGACCAACGGCATGTCGGANCCGCCAACNTNCTCGGGCAGGCACATNCCCTGCCAGCCAAGCNCCGCNGCTTTTTNCCACAGTTCCNCGGGATAGCCAAGNTCATCGCTTTCCATCTCGCGAACCAATTTNGTNGAGCATTCGCCNGCCANGAAGGCNCGCGCGCTATCNGNGATGAGATGTTCGTCATCGTCCAGNAATACNTCCATTTACNTTGCTCCCGCTGTCGTTGATTTTCGTGACGATGGCATGNNGAGNCCGCGCCGCGCTACCTGGTCGCGCATNACCTGCACGCTNCCGTGATTGATGCCGGACTGNAACGATCCCATGACGTTNTGGGCAAAGATGCCATTGTCNATCGCCCNTGGNGAACCGTTGAGCAAGGTTGNGTACGGNCCCAGCATCTGCGTGATCGCCTCGGTAATCCNCACCCCGTGTTCAGGCGCCCAGACCTTTTCGGCGGANCCCTCNTANGTGAANTCNTCGCCNCGCTCNACGATGGACATGCTNCGCATCGTCATNAGCCGGCAAACCTGCGCCTCGACCCAGAGTTCGGCAATCTTGTCCCGGATCGCAGGGTTTTTGGCGGGCGAATAGTCGCCAAACTGGTTATTTTTGACCCAGTTCACGATGTCCTCGTCACGGCTTACAGAAATCAAATAACGCCACGCACCGACGCGGTCGAGGTTCAATCCCATGGCGCCAACGCGCCAGCCCTTGTTTTCCTCGCCGAGAAGGCAGGATTCGTGCACCCGGACGTTGTCGAAGAAAGTCTCGTTGGTACGTGAGGCGCCATAGGTCGTGCCCACCGGCGCCGTTGGGTTGTTCTGGATCGTCCAGAGGGGACGCACGGTGATGCCGGGCGTATCCATCGGGAAGATGAAGATCGAGATGCCGTCATGCTTCTTCGCGTCCCGGTCGGTACGGGCCATGAGATAGATGTGCGTCGCCGAATGGGCCGCCGTCGTGTACATCTTCTGGCCGTTAATGACAAAATCTTCGCCGTCGCGAACCGCGCTACAACGAAGAGAGGCAAGATCCGCGCCGGCGTGGGGCTCGGTAAAGCCGAGACAGAAGGTGATTTCCCGGTTGATGAGGCGGGGAATGTAATATTGCTTCTGCTCCTCCGTACCGGCCGCCAGGATTGCCGGAGCGCCGCTGCCACCAAGCGTGATCGCGATACCTGCCCTGTGAAATTCCTCTTCCACGATGTACTGGCTTACACGGTCGCCGTCCTGCCCGCCGTACTCTTTCGGATAGGCAATACCCAGCCAGCCCCTTTCGTGGATTTTCTTGAACAGCGCGCTCACTTCCGAGCTAGGGCCACGTGGCCGCTCCGCGCCGGCGTGGGCGTCCATTTCCTCGACAATTTCGTCATTAAGGTTCTCCGCGATGAATTGGCGAACCTCGCGCCGAAGCGTTTCCTGTTGCGGCGTAAATGCAAAATCCATTGTCTTCACCTTCGATGTTTCAAAGCCCAATTCGCCTTGGTTCACGTTTATTCTATATCCAGCCGCTTTTTATAATCGCGGTCCCAATACGCGAGACGTCCTAATTCGACCCGCTCGTCCAGGCTCATCTCGGCCGCCGAGACAGGCGATTGGGGTTTATCCGCCAGGACGCCCGTGCTCTCAAGCTTCTCGCACCTGGCTTCCCCATAACCGAGAATGTCCTGCAGCACTTCGCGATTGTGCTGGCCAAACATCGGGCCAGGCCCCCTCACATGCAAGGGCATGCGGCTAAATTTCCAAGGCCGTCCGATGATGGGGCGGCGAGCGCCGATGTTTCTGTCCTCGGGGAATTTCTGCATCTCAAGAAAGCGGCGGGACTTTAGATGCGGGTCGAGGTGGAGGTCGCGGCCGTCCAGCACGGCGGCAGCCGGCACGCCGGCCGCCTGCAACTGTTCCATGGCATCCATTTTCGGAACGCCTGCCGACCACAGGGAAATGATCTCGTCAATTTCGTTGTGGTTCGCATGGCGGGCCGGCTCCGTCGCGAAGCGCTTGTCCACCGCAAGTTCCGGTCGTCCGATCACGCCGCAGAGTGCACGCCACTCTTCATCATCCCGCACGCTCAGCACGCACCAGGAATCGTCCCCCGCACAGCGATAGCAGCCTTGAGGGGCGAATTGACGATGCCGGTTGCCTATTCTTTCGTTTTCGGCGCCGTTCGTGATGTGATCAAGGACGAACTCGCTCAAATTATAGCAGCCCAGTTGATACATGCTGACATCGGCCCACAAGCCACGTCCGAAGCGGCGGCGAAAGCGAAGGCCAAGCAGCACGGACATCACACAGGCCCAGCCGGCCAAAAAATCCACGTAGGATTGCCCCGCTTTGGAAGGCTCGCCGCCCCTGTATCCCGTTACGGCGGCCAAACCGTGTGTCGCTTCCTGGGTCGTGGCCTGCGCGGGATAAGCCGCGTACGGACCGGCTTGCCCATACCCGGTATTCGAAACCAGGATGAGGTCCGGCTTTATCTTCTGCAAATTCGGATAGTCCAGGCCCCAGCCCCGCAACACCCGCGGCGTGAAATTCTCGATAAAGACGTCACTTACCTTGATCAGATCGGCAAGTATCTCACGGCCTTCCTCTTGCTTAAGGTCCACGACCAGTGATTTCTTGCCACGGTTCAGGAGATTGTAGGCACTGGCGCGGTTCCATGGATCCTCTCCGCCGCAATCGTCGGGCAGCATTCCCGAGAACGCGCTACCGCGGACAATATCGGGCCGTTTCGGACCCTCGATCTTGATCACCTCGGCGCCGAGGTCGGCCAGCAGCCCAGCCGCGTACGGCCCCGCGAACACGTATGAGCTATCGATGATGCGGATGCCGTCCAGGGGCAGTTTTGCCATGCGTATCATTTGCCGAGTCCGATGCCCGAACATCGGGGCAAGGCGATGTCCGCACCCAATAAATGCCGCAACGAATTGCAGCTCTCTCCTGAGGTTCCGGGCATTACAGCGGCAAATCCTGATCTGATCATCAATCGCCTCTTTTTAAGCGCTCCTAGCATGGGCCCGGGGCTATTCCTAAATGACGCCCCTTTCCGAGAGCGTCGCCATGGCAGGGGCGTCAAGCCCCAGCTCATCGCGATATACTTCGACGTTGTGTTGACCAAGCAAGGGTGCGGGCATTTTGTATTGTGGGGCACTTTCCGACATGGTCCAAAGCTGGAATGGAACCTTGATACTTCCCATCACGGGATGGTCCACCTCCTCGAAAAAATTACTGAATTCGAGATGCGGACAGTTGGCGAGGTCTTCGGGCTCCTGCACAATGCCGAAAAGCATGTGGTAGTCTTCCGCCGAAGTGCGGAAAAGCTCATGCATGGTTCTATCCTCGGTCGCCTCAAGCACATAGCAGTCAAGGTCCTCGCCATGAACCGTCCGGCTGGACGGAGTGGAAAAACGTTCTTCCTTAAGCGCCTCATGGCCAAAGAATTCGACGATATCCGGCCAATCCGCCCCCCCGCCCGTCTGCCACACGAAGTAGCCATCCTTGCAACGTTGTACCTGGCCATAGCTGGCGCCATCCGCGGGCCGCCGCCCCTGAACCGCGCCTGCCCAGCTGTAAAATGGTTGGTGAATAACCAGCGTGGAGGTGACCACCTCGTGGATGGAAACATCGACGTGCTGACCTTCCCCGGTGAGATCTCTAGCGTACAGCGCTATAATTGCGGCAACGGCGCCGTTCAGGCCCCCCTCATACAGAGATTGAAATCCGCCGTGTTTGAGCGGTTCGCGATCCGCCATGCCGCTAATGCTCATCATCCCGCTCATGGCGTAGGAAACGATGTCCTCGCTTTCGAATGTGCTGTACGGGCCCGTTTGTCCGAACGGTGTGACTGAGACCATGATCAGTCCTGGGTTCTCGCGCGCGAGCGCCGCATGATCCAGGCCGATCGAGGCCAGATAACCGGGTTTGAAACTCTCGACGATAATATCCGCCTTGCGCGCCATTTGGCGCAACAGCTTCCGCCCTTCGTGGTCATCCAGATCGAGCTTGATGCCCCGCTTGTTAAGATTGGCGAAGAGGAAGATCAGGCTCTTCTCCGGATGGGAAACGTTGCCCAAATGCGGGGCCATGCGTCGCGCGACGTCGCCCTCGGGCGGCTCGATCTTGAGCGCCTCTGCGCCAAAGTCAGCAAGGATCTTTGCGCAAAGCGGACCCGCTACGCCCTCGCTGAGATCGAGCACTTTTATATCGTCAAGTGAGGCTGGCAGCATCATTGTGTGCTGACCGCGAATACCGATATGAACTTAACCGCGGCGGTGAAGCAATCGACCGAAAGCGCGGCTTGCCCCTTCTCGGTTCCAGCGATGCCATTGACGCTGTTCATGCCATGCACACCGAGAACTGTCTTGAATTTCCAGCGGCGTCATACACCATAGGCCCGAGGATCCGTCCGGTTGTCGTAAGACTGACGGACGGCTCGCCGGGGAAACGTCTCGCTCCTCCCGCCCGATAGGTCCTTACCTGCATGAGCGCTTTCATCGACTCGCACTTCTTTATACTGCTCGAATAATGATTACCTTAATAACATAACAGCGACCACTCAACCCGGCTGCTGGATCTAGCACCCTCCGTCAATTGCTAATACCACCCCGCTTGTGGTGCGGAAATAAAGGGCAACGGCGGCCGGAAACTCACATGATCGCGCTCATGTTCTTGAGGCGGAACGGATCTTCGAAATTCGTGACTACGACTTCCTCGCTGACCGTATCCAAAACGGCGTAACTCAATTGCCGGCCGTTGCTATAGTCGCGCCCGTCTCCGGTCGAGCCCGGATTGATGACGAGACGCCCGCCGATACGCCGCACAAGCTGTTGATGGGTATGGCCATACAGCACGAAGTCCGCCTCGGCTTCACCGAAACGGGCGATTTGCGGGCTATGCGGGTAGACATAGGTTCCGCGGGGCTCCCATGGCGTCGAATGCACCATCAAGACTTTCTTGCCGCCAAATTCGAGTTCGATACGCGCCGGTTGATCCGCCAACCACTGCAGCAAGGAATGGTCAATTGTGTCGTGTCCGCGCGCCCGCACGCCTTGCGGACCCATGAATACTTCTTCGTGGTTACCCTGAATAACATGTGCCCTGCGCTCCTTCAGCAACCCAACGACCTCGTTGGAAAACCGGTATTCGAAGATACTGTCGCCGAGACAGAGTAATTCATCGACCTGCCCCATGATCTCCAGGGCACGGCTCAAGCCGTCGAAATTGCAATGCAGATCGGAAACGATGCCGAGCTTCACGAGGGGCTTCCTTCCGTCATGCTGAACGCCGGACCCGCCCGTCGCGGACACTCAGACCGCAACCCCGGCGCTTGACACCGGGGTTGCATCTCGAACTCAATGAACCGCCGTAAGCTCCCGTGCCGAGATTGACTGCATCGACTGCAACCGTCCGAACAGCTCATCCGCCGGAATATCCGACCCGCTGCTCGTCAGGCAATCCGCGAACTTCTCGTGCAGTTGCGAGTCAGTGAGCGGCCGTTCGGCATGACCGCGCGCCCGCGTCACCTGCTCGCTTTCCAGCACCTGCCCCGACACGAGCTCGATCTTTACCTGTTCCCACGGCGCGGACCCCGGATTGGCCTCGTCGGTNTCGTCNGTCAGGTCGCGTTCCACNNGCCGCATCANGTNCTGCACGTCCTTGCGCTGCACGAAAGGATCGGTCAGCTCNGNCAGGCTCACGCGNNGTGCGATCAGNCCGCTCGCCATCGCGAACTCCATGCTNAACTTGGCGGCNAGGCCNGTGTCGGGNTGCCGNTTGCGCAGCACGTTCGAGGTNAGCGAACTGAAATGCACGGACACCTTGCGCACNTCCNCGNGCTTCACCGGNTGNGCGNCCACGAGATCCAGNATNGCGTCGATCGCCCGATGCGTACCGTAGCAAGCGGGNTACTTCTTGATGCTCANCCCGTGGCGGATGATGGCCCAGTCNTCNCCCAGTTTGCCGTCACCGGCGAGGTCGGGATTGTTCTCGGGCGAGACGGCGCTCANGAACCCTTGCGGATGCTCCAGCGCGTCCGTGTTCGCGGTCATGCCGGCCTCCGCCAGCCGCGCCGCCATGATGCCGGAATGCGCNGCCTTCCCGGCATGGAAGGGTTTCGTCATCGTGCCNAAATTCGACATGATCCCNNANGCCTGCGANGCGCCAAGCGCNATCGCGATCGCGGTGCGGTTGGCATCCAGCTTGCGCAGCTTGGCGCACGCGGCCGCGGCGCCGACCGCGCCGAAGATGCCGGTGGGATGGAACCCCTTTTGGTGGTACATCGGCACATCGCGACGAACCAACTCAGCCCAGGTCTCGTAGCCGGCGATGTAGGCGACCAGCATGTCCCGGCAGCTGGCGCCGAGCACCTCGGCTTCCGCCAGGATNGCGGGNGTGAGCACGGTGGACGGNTGGCCGCGCANGGCGACGTCATCANANTCCAGCGCGTGCGCCGCCGTCCCGTTGATCCANCCNGCCTCNGGNCCCGAGCTCTGTTCACCACTGAANTANAGNGTCGCCGGNCCTTNTNCCGGCGCCAGCGTGTCCTTGAGGATCTGCGTGCAGGGTTCCGTGCGGCCAACGATCATCGTGCCGATGCAGTCGATGATGCCCATGTGGGCGATGCGTACCGCTTCGTCCGGTATCCGGTTCGGAGATAGATCCGCGATGAACTGACCAAGTGCGCTAGTAAGTGCCATTATCTGTTTCCTCCTGTCATTGTCTGAACGTTCTGCTGGCTGTTCCGGCTGTTTTCAGTTCACTGGGCCGAGGCAGGCCGGATCTAACGTATAGGGCGCAGCGAACCTTCCGCGCCGCGGCGGCACCACCGCCACGGTATCGGACCCGGCCCGCGCCTGATCGCTTCGCACGCCAATAATGGCGATAATCTTATCGCCAATACTGCCCGTTGTCATGCCTTCAACCATAGTGGTGCCAATAACATGCCCGAGTTGACGAGTCGGTAATGCGCTGCCATGCTTTCGTGTATCATCCCAACCTCGAACAAACCGGTTCCGCATGGCCGATCCGATTACCACCGCCCCAGCCGACAATGCCGCCGCCCAGGCATGGCTGGAAGACCTCGAACGGTCCGCGCAGCGGTTGGAAACGCCGTGCGGTGATGGCACCATGGTCTGGCGCGGCTGGGGGCAAGGCCCCGCGGTGCTGCTGTTGCATGGCGGCGCGGGCTCATGGCGCCATTGGGCGCGCAACTTGGGCGCGCTCAGCGTCGACCACACCGTCCTCACCCCGGACCTTCCTGGCCTCGGCGATTCAGCCCGGGCGCCGGATCCGGTGGATGCCGAAGCAATCGCGGACCTGGTTTTCCATGGCCTGAAAGAGGTTCAGGGACCCGATGCGCAGGTTCATATCGCCGGGTTTTCGTTCGGCGGCGTCATCGCCGGCCTGCTCGCGGCGAGAGCCGGCGACCGTGTACGTTCCCTGACCTTGATCGGCACCGGTGGCCTAGGCCCACCCAACCGATCGGTCAAGCTGGTGTCAGTGCGCGACAGAACAGGCGACGATCGGCTCGCGGCACATCGGGAAAACCTATTGGCCTTGATGCTAGGCAATCCCGCCTCCGTCGATGCCCTGGCGCTGGAGATCCAGGAACAGCACTCGAACCTAACCCGCCTCAACAGCGGCTCCATGTGGATCTCACCTGTACTGCTCGAAGCCTTGCCCCGTTTGCACGATTGTGTGCGTGGGTGTGTGCACGGACTCTGGGGCGAGCATGAAATGGACGATCACGCGTTATTGGCNGCGCGCACCGGCTTGCTACAAAAAGCCCGCCCTGATGCAGCGGTCGAGGTTATTCCGGGGGCCGGGCACTGGCTCTTCTATGAGGCAGCTGATCTGTTCAACGAGAAGTTTCAGCAAATCCTCGCGGTATGATTTCAAGAGAAATTTCGCAACCATGTCATCATAATAGAAATTTCCGGCAAAGCTTGGAACCGCATGAGTCTTGTTTTCATTGGTGATATTCACCAAAACTGGCACCATATCGAGGCTGGCCTTGCGGCCTTGCCGACGCCTCCCAGAGCCGCAATTCTGCTTGGCGATATTGAATGCACGGAGCCGCTGGACCGCATGGCCGCGCCATTGCTGGACCGCGGCGTCACGGTGTATTGGATTCACGGCAACCACGAACACGATACCGGACCCGAGATGTGGGAGAACCTCGCTGCGCCCGAGCGCAATCCGCTGACCGCGGCGGGCGCCTTGCACAGCCGCGTGATCGAAATCGGTGGTGTCCGCGTTGCTGGCCTCGGCGGAACATTCCTGCCGCATGTCTGGGCCGGCAATGCGCGCCCCAGACTGCACCGGCGGGAACAACTCGCCACCGACCTCACGGCCATCAGACGCGGCCTAAGCTCCGATCAAGCCAGCGCAGCCATGCATTTTCTGGCCACCACGGCAATTTGGCCGGAAGACGTCGAAAAGCTCGCCAGGCAAAAAGCCGATGTTCTGGTCACCCATGACGCACCGTCCAGCCACCCGGAGGGCAGCCTCGTTCTGGACGAACTTAGCCGTGCGATGGGCGCCGGGCTGATCGTGCACGGCCATCACCACATCACATCGCAGGCCCAGGCGGTTGACGGGCTGCGCGTTCTTGGCGTCGGTGACGCCTGGGCAGTCGGCATGGATGGCAAGGTAGTGTGGCGAGGAGGTAAGCGCGAGCGTCCCCTGCCGCAAGCTGGCGAGGGTTGGGTACTTCAGTTGATCACGGCATGAACCCGGTTTGTATTAGCCGAGCTTCCAGATTTCACCGGTTCGCGCCATGTGTTTGATTGGCGTGATGCTCTCGACCTCCCAGCCGGTTTCCTGAAGCCAGGGTTCGAAATCCGACTGGTTGTCGGCGTGGCATTCGGCCAGCTGGCGTCCATCCGCGAGGGCGATGACCGCGGTCACCGTCGTTCTCGGGTTCAAACGCCATTTGTCCGTTTCCTTCAAATTGGCGGTGAATGTGTCGAGGTCATCCCATCCGGGTGCTTTCCCGATCACGATCCAATGTCCCATGCTGTCTCCTTCGCCGGCTGGCGTTCCTCAATGCACCCGGCGCTGGCGGCCGGACACTGTGTTGTTGGTATTAGGCGGCCTTTGGCGGCACGAACGGATAGGGCACCTCCCGGCCGCCGCGGACCGGCAGCACGATGGTGGCCGTGCCCGGGCACGAATCGATGCCGCTTTGCAGCCGCATGCCGACATCCAGATCGATACAGCCAAGCCCATCCAACTCACTCTTGCCCGTGACTTTGGCCCAGACGGTGATGATGTCGCCGGGCACAATCATCGCCCGATGCTGGAACCCCACCTTCCAAGCCCAGCCGTTAGGCAGGCAAAGATCCTTCAGATAGCGCGGCAAAATGCTCTGCTTCCATGAGCCTTGTCCCAGGATATTGGGCAACCCATCGTGGTAGATGGCGAAGCTCTGATCGTAGTGGATACGGTGCCAGTTCTCAATCGCCGCGCTCCAGCGGAACAGATGCGTCGGCGTCATCGGCCCGATCACCAGAGGCGGCATCTCCTGTCCGCCCTCGACATCGTCGTAATAGGTTTGTTCTTTGTTACGAAGTTCGTCCGCGGTCACCATGATTGTTTCTCCTTATTATGTGACCCGGCCTAACGGCGGATGGTTGACGCATACAGGATGCATAATACGTCGCCATCCTGGTTGGAGTAGGTGGTCTCGGTCGTCACGATGAGCATCGGGGTGCCGTCCTTGGTGACCCGCCCCTTGATGTCGGAGTATTTTGCCTGACTGAAGATGTGATCGCCAAGCTTCGGGTATTGCAGCACCTCGATGTTGTTGCCAGCGTTCAGGATCCGTTTCAATGGAGTCGGAAGCGGCGGCAATGCGCCTTTGTTCCCCTCGACGGCATCGCGCCCCCCGCCGATGCCGTCGGAATTCGGATTCTCTCGGAACGCACGCGTGATGGGGTCGTCAACCCCGGCCAGGGTTTTCCGCCCGATATACGAACAATAGATCGGTGGTGCGACAATCCCGCCGAATTTCGTATTTTTGGCAAATTCATCGTCCCAATAATGCGGATCGGGGTCCATGATCGAGTTCGTGAAGATACGCAGCCCCTCACGCTCTATACCCCATGGCGGACTGGCTTCGATCCGCTCCGCGACCGTGCCGATCAACGCTTCGATCTGATCGGTCAACGGATTTATCGTCTCGTTCATGCGCAACTCCTCTTCGCTGGCCCTCCACGGCAATATACCGTTTTTATGCTTTTCCCGCTCGGGTTCCTACTCCGCGGCGAAGCGTGGCTTCGGGAAGAACTCCTCTTCCCATGGCCAAGCACCGTCCGCCTCGAACGGCAACAAACCCTGTTGGACGCGATCAAGATACGGGCTGGCGATGGGTTCGTTCCACGGATAGATACAGCCCTCATATACATCGGGGCCCAGTTTGAAATGCTTGGCCTGCTCCACCGTTTCGACGAACGGCGCGTTGGCGTCAAAGAATTGTTCCTTCTTCATCGGCCGGGGGCCAGCCCGCGAGACATGGCCCCAGGCGTAACGGTCGATCATCTTTTCCAGCATCCAAACGCAGTCGATCAGTTTGTCGAGATCGACGCCAGTCTCGATACCCATGCCTTCCAGCATGTGCATGAAGTCCTCGGTCGGCGCCATGCTCGTAGCGCGTCCGTTGCCGCAATACGGGCAACCGCCGATGCCGCCGATCGTCCCTTGTAGGCGCAGCGTATCGTTGCCGTCCAACGCATTGATGGCCGCGTAAGAGGAGACAACCGCCATGCCCCGGCTGTTGTGCAAATGCGCGTTGAAGTTTTTGATTTCCGGCCATTTCTGTTTCGCGCGGCCAAAAATCTGTTCAACCTTCACCGGATGGCACCAGCCCATCGGGTCGCCGATGGAAAGCGCCGTGACCTTGATGCCGACCGCGTCCCACAGCGCGTGCTGTTTTTCCAGAAACTTCAAGGTCATATCGACACTGAAGTCACCGACGAAATTGGAGCCGAAGGTCGCGTTGGTGCCGATGCCAGCCTCCTTGGCGCCGCGCTCCACCGCATCTCTAATGACACCTTCCCAAGCCGCCATTTCCTGCATCTGCGAGCGGTTGGTGTTGCGGCGGGCGAAAACGTCACACTGGTGAACCCGCAGGCTCGGCCGTCCGGTGCCAGTTGGGAGCGTCAGCGGCGGCGAATACTCCTTCGCGCGTTCAATCCCTCTCGCGTTCAGAGCCAGCGCCGTATACGTAACGCCGGGCTTGGGCGTAAACTTCGAGACGATTTCGTCGATCCGCTCCATTTGCGGCGTATATTTCGGGCTTACGAAGGAACCGACCACGATTTCTTTCAGCCCAGTTTCCGAGAGAGCATCCAGCAATTCGACCTTAGCGTCGACCGGGATATTTTGATCCTCGATCTGCATGCCTTCGCGCAAACCTTCCTCGGTGTAAAGAATCGTCGGATATTGTCCTGCCATGAGATTTCATCCTCGTCTTTCGTTCGCTGCTTTCGTTTGCTGGGAGCACCGTCTGGCCAGCCTCCGTTGCTGCCTCTATCATAGGACTCCCGTCAGCCAGTTCGCAAGCTGGGTGTATATTTCGAGTCTAAACTTCATGCCAGGCGGGGTTTTGCATCGACGCGGGTCAAATGTCACGGATACCGCGTCTGCCGCTGGTCTGTCGAGAGCGCGCACTTTCTCCGGTCCCGCTACCGCAAATCCCGCACCGCCTCGATGAACGAGTGCACCGCCGCGACGTGGTCGGCAACGGTGCGGCCCTCAATGCGCCGGTGGCGGCCGGCGGCATAGGTGGTATGCGCGGTGACGTGGGTGACGCCGGCGTTCTGCCAGAAAGTGAAGGCGCTCCGCCACTCGTCTGGCGAACCGGCGCCAAGGGAAATCCATGCCTCCACCTCGACCTCGGACGGATCGCGGCCGGCTTCCTTGGTGAAGGTGCGCAGTTGCTCTATCTTTGCCAGCGCCTTCGCGCCCGGTCCATAGACCAGCGGCATCCAGCCATCGCCGATCCTGGCGACGCGCCGCAGGATCGCCTCGGCGTGGCCGCCGAACCAGATCGGGATGTGGCCAGAGGCCGGCCGCGGGTTGATGCCGGAATCGTCGATGTCGTGGTAGCGGCCCTTGAACTTCACGTTCGGTTGCGCCCAGAGCGCGCGCATGACCTCGACCTGCTCCTCAGAGCGGCGGCCACGATTGTGAAAATTCTGGTTCAGGCCTTCATATTCGATCTCGTTCCAGCCGACGCCAACACCAAGCCGGAAGCGGCCGTCGCACAGTCGGTCGAGGCCGGCCGCCTGCTTGGCGACCAGCACGGTCTGGCGCTGTGGCATGATCACGATGCCGGTGCTGAACCCAAGCTTGGTGGTACAGCCGGCAAGGAAGCTTAACACAACGAATGGGTCGTGGACGGCATGTTCGTTGGTGCCGACGCGAACGCCTTCCGGGTTCGGCTTGGCGGGGTTGGCGCCCATTACATGGTCGCCGGTGATGATGTAGTCGAAGCCGAGGTCCTCCGCCGCCTGCCCGTAGTCACGGATGACAGACGGGCCGGTGCCGATATCGCCAACGGGCAGAGATGCGCCGATTCGCATGGCTTGCTCCGAGTTTTCAGGACAACGTTCGTGACTAAAAAAACCCTTGGCCTTTTTGGTAGCCAGCTAAACTAGCTGTTTTTCAAATAACGCCATTGTGCGCTGCCGGGCTAGATCTCCTGCCACCTCATCGTATGATCCGCGATGATCGCAGTTGAAGCCATGACCTGCATCATAGATGTGCACCTCCGCATCCGGGTGCGCCTTGCCGATCGCCGCCACGTCATCCAGGGGAATGCCCGCGTCCTGCTCGCCGAAATGCATCAGCATGGGGCAGCGTTCCTTTTCATCCACATAGGGCATGATCTGGCCGCCGTAATATACCACCGATGCCGCCACCGGCAGACGTGTGCCGGCCAGATAGGAAATGGTGCCGCCCCAGCAATAGCCGACGGTGCCAACCTTCAGGCCCTCGCCCGCCATCACGGCGACGACGGATTTCACATCCAGCATGCACAGATCCCACGAGAACGCATCTTTCAGAGCAACGCCAATGCCCATATCTTCAGGGGTGTAGCCCAGATTGCAGTTCTTGTTGTCGGTGCGGTCGTAGAGCGCCGGTGCAATGGCCAGATAGCCTTCCGAGGCGAAACGGTCACAGGTCTCGCGGATATGGGCGTTAACGCCAAAGATTTCCTGAATGACGACGATACCTCCCTTGGCCGTGCCATTGGCTTCCGCCCGGTAAGCGCCGAATGAGTGGCCATCCTCCGCCGTTAAGGTGATATCCGCACCCATGTTCATGTACTCCCAATGTCCATTTTCGGTTTATCCAAACCGACATTTCCCAGCCAGTCTTCAAGCTCTACACAATCATACATAAGCGCACCATTCTTGGAAGGACCATTTTCTCCGCGGGCGAGGCATGGACGGGCCAGCACTAGCGCGCTAAATTTTGACGTTGAAGCAATTGTTCGGAATAATGGCGAAGTCTCGCCGCGCAGCAATCAAAACAATGCAGCCGATGCCCAAGGGAGAATGAGCTTGCCAGGCGCTCTTGACGGAATTCGCGTAATCGATATCACCACGGTACTGCTTGGCCCGTACGGAACCCAGGCGCTCGCCGATGCCGGCGCTGATGTCATCAAGGTTGAAGCGCCGCCCACGGGTGATATCGCGCGCAATATGGGGGCGGTGAAGAACGTCAATATGGGCGGCATCTTCCTGAATGCCAACCGAAACAAGCGGTCGCTAGCGCTGAACCTCAAAGTGGAAGCAGCCAAGCAAGTCCTGCGCAAACTGATTTCGACTGCTGACGTTTTCCTCCACAACATGCGGCCCCAAGCGATGGCCGGGTTAGGCTTCGACTATAAGGCGGTCTCGGCGATCAAACCGGACATCATCTATGTCGGTGCTTATGGTTTCGGCCAGGACGGACCCTATAAGTCGAAACCGGCCTACGACGATGCAATCCAGGCATCGTCCGGGCTCGCCAGCATGTTCAGGCGGCAGGACGGTGCGGCGCGCTACGTCCCTGCGACGATTGCGGACAAGGTCACTGGATTGACCATGAGCCAGGCTGTTGCCTTCGCGCTTCTGCATAAGGAGCGGACCGGCGAAGGACAGTTCGTCGAAGTGCCGATGCTAGAGACTATGGTAAGCTTCAATCTGGTTGAGCACATCAATGGCTGTGCCTACGAGCCGCCAATCGGCGAGCTGGGTTATGCGCGCGTTATGACGAACGCTCGCCGACCCTTTAAGACCAAAGATGGGTTTGTTTGCCTACTGCCTTATAGTGACAAGCACTGGCTCAACTTTTTCACCGCTGTCGGTCGGCCGGAACTCATTGAAGATCTTCGATTTTCGACCTATCGCGCGCGTATCGGCAGCGTCGGCGATCTCTATGGGTTTGTCGGCGAGTGTACGCCGGAGCGGACCACGGCGGAATGGGTCGCAATTTGTGAGGAGCAGCAGATCCCGTGCATGCCGATTATCGATTTGGATGACCTGATCGAAGATGAACATCTGAAAGCCGTCGGCATGTTCGAAAAACACAACCATCCAACCGAAGGCGAAACCCTGTTGGTGCGGTCGCCGGTGAATTATTCGAAAACGCCTTCTACCATCCGCACCCATGCACCGCGCTTCGGCGAACATGGAGCGGAAGTCTTACGCGAGATCGGCTACGATGAAAGTGAGATTGAGAAGCTGTCGGCGGACGGTGCGGTGCTCAAGGACACTGGAGCGGAGTAAGCGCCTGGCGATCCGAGCCTACCCACGGAGCCTTGGCAAGTGGTCAAATGGTCCAGAATAGCCTGGAAACGCTCCGGGTCGCGCTCGGCCACGAATAGAGGAATTAATCTCCATGCCATTCTTCAAGTCGCTACCCGATAACGCCGGCCCCGCGAACGTTTTCACCGCATATCCCGAAATCTACGGCCCGTGGTCGAAGATGAGTCAAGCGCTGATGAATGGGCCATCGCCTTTGGGCCAAGGCGAACGGGAATTGATCCTTGCCTATGCGGCCGGCGTCGCCGGCTGCGAATTCGTCTGCGAAGCACATTCGCAGGTCGCCTATGTCCGGGGCGTCGAGGCAGGAGTAATAGACCAGCTGCTGACGGACCTGGAGACCGCGCCGGTAGAAGCGCGCCTGAAACCGTTGTTGGCGTTCGTGCGCAAGTTGGCCTTGACGCCGAGTGAGATGTCCCAGGCCGATGCGGAAGCGGTATTTGAGGCCGGCTGGGACGAGCAGGCTCTGCATGACGCCATCTCGGTCACGGCCCGCGCGGCATTCATGCAGCGGCTCGTCGAAGGGCACGGCTTCACGCCGATGTCGTGCGAGACCGCGGCCAAAAGCGCCAAGCAGAGAGTAGAACGCGGCTACGTAAACCTCTATCCGGCGTTCCGAGAGGATACGTAAGGTTCATTCGTTCTGGACTGTTCGAAGTCCGACTTGACGATGAACCCTAGCCAAACCGTTCGACAGAGCCTCCGATCCCGAGGAGGATGGCTTGATGCAGCCTGCGTTGATAAATACCCATGGAGACGCAATGTTGTATTAAACCAAGGGTCACTGATAGCGGCGACCGGTTTGAACATCGCTAATTCTCGAGGCGCAGCGTGAACGAAAATAATTCGACGACCCATTTTGGCCGGATCACAACACCGAATTTAGACTGGCTCTCACGCGCGCCCGCCGAACCGGTCATCGATCCGGACTTGGCAATAGTCGACACCCATCATCACCTTTGGGACCACCCGTCGAGGTACCGCTATCTACTTCCAGAATTTCTTTCGGACGTTGCCACCGGCCACAATGTGACGCAGACCGTTTTCGTGCAGTGCCATGCGATGTACCGGGCTGACGGACCGGAGGAGCTGCGTTGCGTCGGCGAGACCGAATTCGTCGCTGGTATTGCGGCGATGAGCGAGAGTGGGACATACGGCGATACGCGCGTTGCTGCTGGGATCGTCGGGTTCGCCGACCTCACTCTCGGCGACCGGCTCGATGCCGTTCTCGAAGCCCATATTCAGGCCGGTGGTGGACGTTTTCGAGGTGTGCGTCATTCAGGGGCCTGGGATTCGGACCCGATCATAGGCAACGGTGCCCAGGCCGCCGGGCTCTATGCAGAGGCAGCATTTGGTGCAGGCTTGGACCGACTGACCGCTCACGATCTCTCGCTGGACGCCTGGGTCTTTCACGCCCAGCTCGGCGAAGTGCTCGACCTCGCCCGCACCCACCCCGACGCGAACATCATTCTCGGCCATTGCGGGGGGCCCCTAGGCTACGGCCCTTACGGCGGAAAAAAGGACGAAGTACACGCGCAATGGCTTGCCGCAATCACCGAAATCGCGACCTGCTCAAACGTTACCATCAAACTCGGCGGCATGATGATGCGTCTCGCCGCGTACGATTACGGCGTCCTCTCCGCCCCGCCAGACTCCGCCACCTTGGCGGATTATTGGCGTCCTTATATTGAGCCTTGCATCGAACTCTTCGGTGCAGACCGCTGCATGGTGGAAAGCAATTTCCCGGTCGAAAAGATGGGAGTTGGTTACGCAGCTCTATGGAATATGTTCAAACGGATCGCGCAAGGGGCATCTACGATTGAAAAAGAAGAAATTTTTAGCGCGACGGCGCAAAGGGTATACAAGCTCATGTAAATGTAGAATGCCTTCTGTCTGTCCCAATCACGGGCTTCTTATGCGGCCATATCCCCATCACCACAACGTAGCACTGGCTCGGTATCGGACGTCGTATGCGTGGCGTGCACTCCTCCCAATCATAGTAAAATTATACCCGATTTCGCGGGTTCGTGCGCGTACAATGTGACAGGAAATTGGGCGTTCCGGTCATTTATGCCTGAATG
>PCBT01000053.1 GCA_002731375.1 Rhodospirillaceae bacterium
GCACATTGTGGGTCCAGGCTCATGGGCTTTCCTCTTCGATAATTTCCTTGCTGCTCCCGCCTAGCAGATACCAAGTCTACATTTTGCCCTTACCCTTAACCTTGATTTCACCGCGCGGGTCAAGGTGATAGCTGGCCGTCATCGTGTCTTGGTCCCCCCGTGTAGTCACTCTTACTAGGTGGGTATGGTTTGCCGCTATTTTCAGCCTGGCCTAGCGTCGGGGCAACGGAAATCTACACTTGCGAAGTTTAGGCCGTTATCGGTAGATCAGCGTGCCGTCGTCCAGATCCGCCGCCGGCAGGGTGTCCTTGTCGGTATAATAATCCTGGGTATGCAGCCAGGGGTCCCGATCGCCCTGTTTCGGCATGATGTGCATCAGGCGCGCCAGATAGCCGGCATTGAAGTTATGGGGATCTACCCAGGGCCGCTCGGGCATGTCCCGGTCTTCCTCGCGCAGTTGCGGCGTAACCACGTCAACACCCTTGTCGCCCATGTGATTAAGCAGGCGACAGACAAATTCAGCCACCATGTCCGCGCGCATGGTCCAAGAGGTTCTGAGATAGCCGAACACCCAGGCCATGTTGGGAATGCCTGAAAAAAGTATGCCCCGGTGGGCCCATGTATCGGCAAAGTTCAACGCCTCGCCGTCAATGGTAAAATTGATGTCACCCAGGGCGCTTAGATTGAAGCCGGTGGCGGTGACGATAATGTCGGCCTCCAACTTTTCACCGGACTGCAACAGAATACCGTTTTCGGTGAATGTCTCGATTTGATCGGTGACCACGGATGCTTTGCCTGAGGCAATGCCCTCGAACAGATCGCCGTTGGGCACGAAGGCCAGGCGTTGGCGCCAGGGCCGGTAGCTGGGCGTGAAATGCTTTTCCACATCGTAGCCTTGGGGTAGATACGACTTGGTGCCAGCAATCAATTCCTCTTTCAAAGCCTGTGAATCGTTGAAGGACCGGTATGTGATGGTTTTCTGGTCATGCAGGATCTTGCGGCGGGCGATTTCATGGGTCCACTCATCCGGGACATCCAATTCGCGCAGCATATTGGCTGTATCATTGCGGTTTTCACCGGCATGAAAAAAGGTTGGCGAGCGTTGCAGCATGGTGATGTGGGCGCAATCTTCCGCCATGGCCGGGATAATGGTGGCTGCCGTGGCGCCGGAGCCGATGACCAGAACATTCTTGTCCTTGTAGTCCAGATCCTCCGGCCAGGTCTGGGGATGCACGATCAGTCCCTTGAAACGCTCGGCGCCGGGGAATTCCGGCGTGTAGCCTTCGGAATGGCGGTAATAGCCCTGGCACATCCAAAGGAAATTGCAGGTGAATTCAACTTGCTCGCCATTGTCGCCGCGTATTGCCAGCAACATCCATTGCTTGTCCTCGCTAGACCAAGTGGCGTCCTTGATGTCGTGCTGAAAGCGGATATGGCGGCGGATATCCTGTTCGTCGAGGGCTTCGTCGAGGTAGGTCAGAATTTCCTCGGCCGTGGCGATCGGCACGCCCTTCCACGGCTTCCAGCCGTAGCCAAAGGTGAACAGATCGCTGTCTGAACGGATGCCGGGATACTTATGGGTCAGCCATGTGCCGCCAAAACTTTCCTGCACCTCCAGCAAGGCAAAGCTTTTGCCGGGACAGTCTTTTTGTAGATAATAGGCCGCATCAATGCCGGAAATGCCTGCGCCGACAATCAGGACATCGAAATGTTCGACACTTTCGGTGCTGCTCGTCTCTATTCCCGCCACGATACTCATAATCTACTCCCGAATTCTGTATCCGGGTGACTTATACCACATCGCAATGGGAACCATCCATGTGCGAACCAAGCGAGGGAAGATTCGACATGGGCGCGCCAAGAGGACACACTTGGGAAAGCTAAAAAATTCGGCCATTGAGGAAAGCAATACGAGGATGACAAGATGAGCAGCCCCGCACTTGAAGAAGTCACCACGCCGATTACGGAAATCCTGGCGCAAGGCGCCGCCGATCTGCGTTTCGAGGATATAGACGCCGATAGCCTGACGGTGGCCAAGCAATGCCTAATCGATTGGTTCGCCGTCACCCTGGCCGGTGCGGCGGAGCCTTTGACGGCGATCCTGGCTGCCGAGGCGGCGGAGGAGGGTGGCGCGCCGCGCGCCACGCTGATAGGCTCCGGCGCTAAGGGCACCTTGACGCAGGCCTGTCTGGTCAACGGCAGCGCCTCGCATGCCCTGGACTATGACGATGTCGCCCGCGCCATGGGCGGGCATCCGACGGCGCAGGTTGGCGCGGCAGTGCTGGCGGTGGCCGAGGATTTGGGCGTTTCGGGCCGTGACCTGATAACCGCCTTCGTGGCCGGCTATGATGCCGAATGCCGTGTCGGCAGCTTGGTCTCGCCCAGCCATTACGAAAAAGGCTTTCACGCCACCGCGACGGTTGGCAGTTTCGGTGCGGCGGCGGGCATTGGCCGCCTGATGGAACTAGATGGCGAGGCCATGGCCAGGGCCTTTGGCATTGCGGCCACCCAGGCCGCGGGCTTGAAATCCCAGTTCGGCACCATGTGCAAGCCTCTGCATGCGGGCAAGGCGGCGGGCAACGGTCTGCTGGCGGCGCGTTTGGCGAAACGTGGTTTTACGTCGCGCCCGGATATGCTTGAGACCAGCCAGGGTTTCGCCGATTCCCAAAGCGATAATTTCAATGCTGATCTTGCCACTCAGGCGGCGAAGCGCGGCTTTCATGTGCGGGAAAATTTGTTCAAGTTTCACGCTGCCTGTTATATGACCCATTCGACCATCGAAATCCTGCGGGATCTGCGAGATGAGGCGCAGATTGACCCGGACCAGATCGATCACGTTGATTTGTCCGTTGCTGCCGGATCTTTGGCGGTTTGCAATATTCAGGAACCAGATACGGGCCTGGAGGTCAAATTCAGCCTGCGCCACACGGCAGCCTTTGCCCTTGCCGGGCAGGATACGGCCAACATCGAAAGCTATTCCGATGCCAATGCCCGGGCGCCCAATCTGGTTGCCCTGCGCCGCAAGGTCAATGTTGTGGGCGATGGCGGGCCTGCTTCCTTGAGCACCGCGAAGATTACCTTGCACGATGGCCAGACCTTTGAGCGTAGTTTTGATGTGGGTGTTCCGGCGGAAGACGTCGCTGCCCAGGGACTGAAGATTGACGGCAAATTCCGCAGCCTGGTCGTGCCCCTGTTGGGCGAGGCAAAGGCTGAGGCGCTGCTGGCGGATCTGCACAATCTGGAAGATCTGGACAATGCAGGCCAACTATTGAGTCATGTGTCCAATTGGCAGGTAGGTTAGGATATATTTCGAATAATTTAGATTAGAAATAATCTATAACTTTTGAAATATAAAAGAAAATTTGGTTTTATGTGCATGATTTCGCTATGTGCGCACGATAATATTGCGTGAGTGGGGATCGAGAGCAATGAATCAAGGCAAGTGGCAAATCGGTGAAGTTACCGTAACGCGGGTGGTGGAAATCGAAGCAACGGGCGGCATGAGCCGCATCATTCCCGATGCCAAACGAGAACTGTTGAAGGAAATCCCCTGGCTGTATCCGCATTTTGTCGATGAGAATGGCCGCATGCGCGGCTCCATCCACGCTTTGATTATCGAAACGCCGGACCGGACCATCGTGGTTGATACCTGTGTCGGCAATGACAAGGAACGGGGCAACCCGCCCTGGAGCAATTTACAGACGACCTTCTTGAGTGATCTGGAGGCGGCGGGCTATGCGCCGGAGCGGATCGACAATGTGCTCTGTACCCATTTGCACGTCGATCATGTAGGCTGGAATACCATATTGGTGGACGGTAAATGGCAGCCAACCTTTCCCAACGCCCGTTATCTGATGGGCCGGGTGGAGTTCGAACATTGGACAAATGTGGATGAAACGGGCACCAAACAGGTGATGTCGGATTCCGTGTTGCCAGTGTTCGATGCCGGCTTGGTGGATCTGGTCGAAACTGATCATAAAATCTGCGATCAGATATCTCTGATCCCGACGGTGGGTCATTCCCCGGGCCATGTCTCGGTGCTGATCCAGAGTCAGGGAGAAGAGGCCGTGATTACCGGCGATTTCATCCATCACCCCTGTCAGATCGTTCATCCGGAATGGCCGTCCGCACCCGATTCCGATCCCGAACAGGGGCTGAAGACCCGGCACGCGGTCTTCTCCCGTTACGCCGATACGCCGACCCTGATTATCGGCACCCATTTTCACACGCCCACCGCCGGCCACTTGAAACGCGATGGTGATACTTATCGCTTGGACGTCTAGGAGTATCCACCTGCCATGAGTTTTGAAAGGCCCTACGAGGGTATCAAAGTGCTCGATATGAGCCAGGGCATCGCCGGTCCTTATTGTGCCATGCTGTTGGCGCAACATGGGGCTGAGGTCGTCAAAGTGGAGCCATTGCAGGGTGACTGGGCCCGCAGTTTGGGCGCCTCCAACGGCAATCATACGGACTATTCCTTTATCGCAAATTTTGGCAAACGCAGCCTGGCCATCGATCTGAAAAGTGACGAAGCGCAGGGGATCATCGACGCCCTGGTGGCCGAGGCCGATGTGTTTTTCGAGGGCTTTCGCCCAGGTGTGATCGCCCGTCTAGGTTATGGTCACGAACGTCTGATGGCGCTAAATCCGGGCCTGATTTATGTTTCGATCTCGGGCTTTGGCCAGGTCGGACCGTTGCGCGGCAAACCAGCCATGGACCCCGTGTTGCAGGCCTTTACCGGCTACATGCTGGATAACAAGGGTGAAGACGGCATTCCCCACCGCACCCATACGGTGATCAATGATATGTCCACGGCGCTGTATACCTTTCAGGCCGTGGCGCCGGCGCTGTATGGCAAGCGCGAAGAAGCCAAGGGGCGTTATCTGGATATTTCCCTGATGCGGGGGGCGGCAAATCTCAGCGTTATCCGTGTCATGACCGCCTCTCAGGAGGGCGAACTGCAGCGAAACCTGCGGACCACGCCGTCGGGTATTTTCCAGACTGCCGAGGGCTGGCTGCAACTGGTCACCCTGCAGGACAAGGATTTCATGGCCCTGTGCGACATCCTGGGCCGGGCTGACTGGAAGGCGGACGAGAGCCTGCGTGGTAACGAAGGCCGCCGGGCCAAGGCCGACATGCTGTTGGATGGCGTGGCCGAGGCCCTGCTGAGTAAAACGGCGGCCCAGTGGCGCGAAATGTTTACCGAAGCCGGTATGCAAAATGAAATATTGCAGAGTTTCAACGAATTCCTGGCCCATCCGCAAGTGATCGAGACGGAGTTGTTTTCCTACATCCCGCTCGACGGCCTGGAGCAGCCGATGCCCATGCCCAATCCGCCGGGCATTCCCAAGATCGACCCTGACACTCCCTTTGGTGTCTCGCCCGTCACGGGACAGCATAATGACGAGGTGTTGGCGCAGTTGGGGCATGATGCCGATTTCATCGCTGATCTGCGGCAACGGGGCGTGATCATCACGTGGACCGGATGAGGAGTTCGCCATGAGTTTCGATAGACCCTACGAGGGCGTCAAAGTGGTTGACCTCAGCCAGGGCATCGCCGGTCCTTATTGCGCCATGTTGCTGGCCCAGCATGGCGCCGATGTGGTCAAGGTGGAGCCGTTGCAGGGTGACTGGGCCCGCATACTGGGCACGCCAGTATCCGATCATACGGAATTTTCCTTCATCGGCTCCTTGGGCAAGCGCAGCCTGGCTATCGATCTGAAAAGCGCCGACGCACCCGCCGTTATCGATGCCCTGGTGGTGGGTGCGGATATTTTCCTCGAAGGCTTCCGTCCCGGCGTGATCGACCGTCTGGGCTTTGGCCATAAACGCTTGATGGCGCAGAACCCTGGCCTTATCTATGCCTCGATTTCGGGTTTTGGCCAGACGGGCCCGCTACGCGATAAACCCGCCATGGACCCGGTCTTGCAGGCCTTTACAGGCTTCATGCTGGACAATGCCGGGGATGACGGCGTTCCCCATCGCTCTAACACCATTATCGTTGATATGGCGACGGCGCTGTTTGCCTTTCAGGCCATTGCACCAGCGTTGCACGCCAAGCGCGATGCCACGGATGGCGGCGGCGGGCGCTATATTGATGTTTCCCTAATGCGCGCCGCCGCAAATCTGAGCGGCATCCGCATCATGATGGCATCCCATCTCGACATTCAGGGCATCGGCGCACCGCCGTCGGGCATTCACCGCACCGCAGAAGGCTGGTTGCAATTGGGTGTCGTCAAGGATGTGGATTTCCACACAGTCTGCGATCTTCTGGGTGTAGAAGACCTGAAGGCCGATGACCGTCTGCTTGGCCTGGTAGGGCGCAGGGATCATGCGGCGATGTTGTGGCAACGTTTCAGCCCGATTTTTCTTACCAAACCGGCAGTTTATTGGCGCGATATGTTCACCAAGGCGGGATTGCAAAACGAGATGTTGCAGGAATTTCACCAATTTCTTGAGCATCCGCAAGTTGCTGCGGCGGAACTCTTTTCCTATCTCGAACTGGACGGTCTGGAAAAACCCTGGGCCATTCCGAACCCGCCGGGTATTCCCAAGATCGAAGCAGATACTCCCACCGGCATCTCGCCCGTTACGGGTCAGCATACCGACGAGGTGCTGGGCCAGTTGGGTTACGACGGCGCGGCCATCGCTGATATGCGCGGCAGAGGCGTCGTTACGACCTGGACCGGCTAGGGGCTCGAACTGATCTCAAACGATGGCCTGGAAGCGGCCCAGGTCGCCCTTGGCGGCCTTGTATTCCGCCTTCAGGCGGTCGCCCAGCGCCGCTACCGAGAGCACATCGTTGATGCTGCCCACGCCGTGGCCGGCGGACCAGACGTCCTTCCAGTGTTTTCGGCCTTCGTCGGCGGCGACGATGGCGCCGGGGGTTTGCCGTTTCAGACCATCCAGATCCACGCCCGCCCGGATCAGACTGGGCGCCAGCAGGTTGGCCGGCGCGCCGTCCATGACGGCGGTGAAAAAGATGTCCGTGGCGTTGGCCTCCATGATCATCTGGCGGTAGCCGTCCTTGGCGCCGGATTCTTCCGTGTTGATAAAGCGCGTGCCCATGTACACTAGATCGGCGCCCATGACCTGGGCAGTTAGCACGTCCCGGCCCGTAGTGATGGCACCGGCCAGGATGATTGCCTTGTCGGTCATCTGCCTGACTTCGTTGACCAGGGCGAAGGGATTGATAGTGCCGCAATGGCCGCCGGCCCCACCGCATACCGCGATTAGGCCGTCCGCGCCGGCGTCCAGCGCCTTTTCTGCATGCCGCGCCGAGGCGATGTCGTGAAAGACCAGGCCGCCGTATGCGTGCACCGCATCAAAGACTGCGCCCGGTGCACCCTTGGAAGTGAGGATCACCGGCACCTTGTGTTTGATGCACAGCTCCAGATCGCCGGCGAGACGCAGATTTGTGCCATGCACCACTAGGTTGACGCCATAGGGCCCGACCGGCCCATTATTTTCAGCCTTTAGACGGCCAAGGCCGTCTGCCATGGTTGTCAGCCAATCCTCCAGCATCTCGACGTTGCGGGTGGTGTGGGCCGGAAATGTTCCCATCATGCCCTGGGCGCAGGTCGCCAGCGCCATTTCGGGGTTCGATACCGTGAACATCGGCGCCGCGATAACCGGCAGAGACATGGAGGCGATAAGCTCTTTGACATTACTCATCGGGTGCTCACTCAATTTGGTGCAGTTCGTGGATCCAGGGCCGCGCGGTACGATCCTTGTCCTGAAAAGCGGTGGTGTCGGCATCGTCCTTGAGGGTTTGCGCGATCTCGTCCAGGCCCTCCAATAGGGCGATCTGCCGATCGGGGGATAGATCAAAGGTGATGACCCGGCCCGATGGAGTTGTCAGCGTACGGGAGGCGACGTCGAGTTGAAATTGCATATTGCCTTGATCGCCGCTGGCCTCTGTCATCAATTCGGCGACGGTTTCCGCCGGTAGGCGGATCGGCAGGACGGAGTTCTGGAAGCAATTGTTGAAGAAGATATCGCCAAAACTTTCTGCGATGACACAACGGATGCCTAGGCCCCGAATACCCCAAACAGCGGTTTCCCGGCTGCTGCCGCAACCAAAGTTGCGCCCCGCGATCAGAATTTTGGCGTTGCGGTAGGCTTGCTTGTTCAGAACGAAATCCGGGTTCTCGCTGCCATCTGCTAGAAAGCGCAGAGGCTCGAAGGCGAATTCGTGCATGTTGTGCTTGCCGGCGGTGTTCAGACGCGCCATGGGCGTGATGATATCGGTGTCAATATTGGCGCGGGGCAGGGGTGCCGCGACGCCTTGCAATTGTTGCAGCTTTTCCATCACTTGACCTCCTCTGTACCAAGATCCGCAGCCGCCAGGTTCCGCACATCGGTAATTTCACCCATCACCGCCGCCGCCGCTGCCATGGCCGGCCCCGCCAGATGGGTACGGGCACCGGGGCCCTGGCGGCCGACGAAATTTCTGTTGGCGGTGGAGATGCAGCGCTCGCCAGGTGGCACGACTTCGCCATTGCTGGCCACGCATTGGGCACAGCCCGGCTCCCGCCATTCAAAGCCGGCGGCAAGGAAGATTTCGTGTAGGCCTTCCGCTTCCGCCGCCAGTTTGACCGGAACCGAGCCCGGTACGACCAGGGCTACGACGCCCTTGGCCACTTGGCG
Source organism: Rhodospirillaceae bacterium (assembly GCA_002731375.1). Lineage (GTDB taxonomy): Bacteria > Pseudomonadota > Alphaproteobacteria. The sequence continues at coordinate 8,650 of PCBT01000053.1, forward strand.
CCCCTTGGCGATGGCGGCGGCGCGGCGCAGGTCCGAAAGACGGCTGTTGGTGCAGGAACCAATAAAGACCCGGTCGATTCTGGTGCCTGCGATGGCCGCCTCGGCCTTCAGGTCCATGTATTCAAGCGCGTTGACGGCGCCTTGTTTCTGCTCGGGCTCGGCGAAACTCTCCGAGTTTGGAATATTCCCGGTCACGGCCATGGTCTGGCCGGGCGAAATGCCCCAGGTGATTTGAGGGATGATCTCGCTGGCATCAATATTGACCTCGCGGTCGAATACGGCACCTTCATCGCTGACCATGGTGCGCCAATAGGCTAACGCCTTCTCCCAGGCCCCTCCCTTTGGCGCCAGGGGTTTGTCCCGCAAATATTCGAAGGTGGTATCGTCAGCGGCCACCATTCCCATGCGGGCGCCGAATTCGATAGACAGATTACAGATCGTCAGGCGCCCTTCCATACTCATGTTGGCAATGGTGCTGCCCGCGTATTCCACCGCATGGCCGGTGCCGGCGGCGACACCCAGTTGGCCGATGATATGCAGGATTACGTCCTTGGCCTCGACGCCCGGTCCCAATTCACCGTCAATGGTGATGCGCATGGCCTTCGGGCGGCGCTGGCGGATTGTCTGGGTGGCCATCACGTGCACCAGCTCGGACGAGCCAATGCCAAAAGCCATGGCACCCATGGCGCCGTGGGTGGAGGTATGGCTGTCGCCGCAGACCAGCAGGCAGCCGGGCAGGGTATATCCGGTTTCCGGCCCGACCACATGCACGATGCCCTGATTGGGATGTTCCAGGCCGTAATGGACGATGCCCGTGGCATTCGCCATGTCCCGCAGGCCGCCGCCAAATGCCTCGCCGTGCTCGCTGGAGGCCAGGGTGCGGCCGGGCATGGTTGATATACTATGATCCGGTGTAGCCAGACAAAGCTCGGGGTTGCGTACGCTTAGGCCGCGCTCTTGCAATTCCTTCATGGCGCGGGCGCCGCTCAGATCGTGCAGCAGCAGGCGGTCCACATGCAGCAGATCCAGATCCTCGCCCAGGGAACGGACCACATGCGTGTTCCAGAGTTTTTTGATTAGGGTTTTTGTTTCGCTCATCCCGCTTCTCCAGTGCCTATGTCGCTAGGGCCTTAGTCGCTATGTTCCTTGATCCACGCCGTTACCGCGTCGTTGAAAATATCCGCCGCTTCGATATTGACCGCATGGCCAGCATCGACCTCGACCACTTCCAGATCGGGAATGTTCTCAACGGCATATTCATAGTTGGCCCGAAAACGTTTCTCTACCGCGCCGTGAACCAGCAGGGTGGGAACAGTAGTATTGGCGGCTTCCTCACGCACCGAGAGAAATGGAGAGGAATACCGGAACGCCTGCGCCAGACCCCGCGGTTCCAGTAATTCCGCGTCCCGAACTAAGGCCTTGCGGGCCGCGTGCGGCAAACGCCGGGCCTTGCCAGGATAGATTGGCAATTCCTTAATCCCCTCCTTGCCGCCTTGTCCCATCAGCTGCGCGCGCTGTTCGGCTGTATTACGGAAGGTCGATAAATATTCTTCGCCTGCCAAGGCAGAGGACGAGTTGGTAAAGACCTGGGCGATAATTCGGCTGGGATGGCGCAATGCATAACGCATGGTCAGACCGGCGCCGAAAGACTGGCCGCACAGGAACCAACGATCAATATCCAGCTTATCGCGAATCGCCTCGAAAGATTCTACGTAGAATTCTGGATCATAGGGTTCCGCGTGTTTTGGCGATGCGGAGCGGCCATGGGCCAGCAATTCCACCAGAACCGGCCGGGCGACTTTCTGGATGGCGGAAATATTCAAGTCCCACTGAGCACGTGATGACAGCATGCCGTGCAGCATCATGATATAGGGGCCATCCCCGTCCAGCACTTCGTAGTGCAGATGGATATCGTGTTCGCTCAACATCGTTTCACCACCAATGCATCAACTACGCTAACACCCTTGCCTTTGCCATGGACCAGTACGGGGTTGAGGTCCAAATTCCCCGATTACGCCGCCATGATCCGCCGCGAAAATGGACAACTTAACAACCAGATCCAGCAGCGCGTCAATATCCGCCGCCGCTTCGCCGCGCACCCCATCCAGCACCGCCCGGCCCCGTAGCCGGTTCAGCAGGTCCTCCGCCGCCGTCCGGTCCATGGGTACGGACGACAGCGCTACATCCGGGTCAACCTCAACATGGATGCCGCCGAAACCCAGCATCAGCATGGGGCCAAATGTGGCGTCATGGTTGATGCCCAGGATCATCTCGTGACCTCCAGGCGCCATGGGCTGAACCAGCACGCCATGGGTCCGTACCGTGGCCGCTGCCATGACCCTGTCATAGCCGTTGCGGACATCGTCGTCGCCTTGAAGATTCAGGTCCAGGCCACCGGCCTCGGTCTTGTGCAATATGTCCGGTGACTGAATTTTCAGTGCCACGGGCCCGTCTATTTTCTTGGCGAAATCGACTGCTGCATCGGCGCTGACTGCCAGTTGCTCCTCACCAACAGGAATGCCATAGGACGCCAGCAGCGGTTTGACCTCGTATTCGCACAACACCGGACCGGCCTTGGCCAGCTGTGAGGCAACCTTGTCCCGTATGTGCACATCGTTGCTTTGTATTTTCGGTGCCGTCAGAAAACGTTCACGCAGCTGGCGATAATCGGCCATCTCTGCCATGGTTCGGGCGCAATTGGCCATGTTGCCATACAGCGGCACGCCAGCCCGGCCCAAAATCTCGGCCGATACCTCGTGCGGCTGGGTGTAGGAGCAGAACAGCAGCGGTTTGTCGACGTCGCTGGCCAGTTCGATCCAGGCTTCCCGCTCCCGCTCCAGAATAGTCGGATTGCGGCACGAGGCGACGGTGATGATCGCATCCAGGACATCAGATTTCGCGGCCATCCGCGCCAGCCCGGCATAGCCCAAGGCACGGACCGCTTGCGCCGTGGCATCAATCGGGTTTTGTGAGGTGCCATAGGCTGGCAGATGTTCGTCAATGGTGGCGCGGGTGTCCGGATCCAGTTCCGGGACTTCCAGGCCGGCGGCGACGCACATATCCGCCATCCAGCCGCCGCCACCGCCCGATGCCGTGGTGATGCCGACCCGCTTGCCCATGGGCAGGTTGCGGCCGTGGTAGGAGAAACCGGCGGCGATATCGACAACCTCTTCGATATCGCTGGCCTCGATAATGCCATAGCGCTGGAAGATGCCTTGATAGGATGGATAGGCCCCCGCCAGCGAGGCGGTGTGCGAAGCCGCTGCCCGCTCGCCCGCGTCCGAGCTGCCGATCTTGGTCACGATAATCGGTTTGCCGGCCTTCAGGGCTTTTTCCGCCACGGGGACCAGCCGGGCGCCATTTTTGATACCTTCCATGAACAGGATGAAGGCATCAGTCTTGCCTTGGTCCAACAAATGGTCAACTACGTCCAGGGCTTCCATGCAGGCTTCGTTGCCGGTGGTGATAATATGGTTGAAAGGCAGTTGCTTGGGCTGGCCATGATCGAAAAAGGCGAAGCCGATGCCGCCACTTTGCGCCACCACGGTAATGTGGCCGTCCTTGCGCCAGGGCGGCAGCAGGGGCTGCTCGAGATTGTCCACCGACGGGCTGAAGGTCGGACATAGCGCGTTCAGGGTATTGGCGAAACCAATGCAGTTTGGGCCAAGCACTGCCATATCGTAGCGCTTGGCGATGGCGCGGATTTCATTCTGCAGGGCGGCGCCGTCATTGCCGCTTTCCTCGGCGAAGCCAGAGGTCAGGATTTGTGCCGCGCGCACCCCAGCCTCACCGCAGGCGGCCAGGGCATCGGGCACGAATTGCGCCGGAATGATCAGGATCGCCAGATCGACCCGCTCGGGCGCCTTATCGATGGAGGGGTAACAGCGCAGGCCTTGGATCTCTTCATGGCTGCGCGAGATCGGATAGACAGGCCCCTCGAAGTCGTGACGCAGCATCACCTCCATGATACGGCCGCGCAGCGTGGTGGTTTCGGCAGAGGCACCAACGATGGCAACCGCGTTCGGCCACAACAGGGCGGACAGATCAGGCATGCAGAATTGTTCCTTGCGTAAGGTATCCCAGCGTAATGTTATGCCTTAGCGCAATCCGAGGCCACGGGCGACGATGCCGCGTAGCACCTCGGTGGTGCCGCCCTGGATCGTCAGCTTTGGCGCGATTGTGATGTTATGGGCCAGGATTTCCTCAAAATGCATGCGGTTGCCTTGGTCCTTGTCAACAAAGGCTGCCAGATCGCGAGCGATCGAGGGCAGGGCCTGTTCCCAGACCGTGCCCAGATCCTTGACCACNGATGCTTCCAGAACCGGTTCNTTGCCCGCATGCAGCATGCCGGCGACGGAAATGGACATGCGCCGCAAGGTATGCACCTGTGCCACCAGACGGCCCAGGCCCTCGGCTTCGCGCGTGTCTGGATTTTGGCCGATGAAATCAACCAGCTCGAACAAAACCTGGCCGGTTTCCAGAAAGCGTTCGGAGCCACTGCGCTCGTAGGCCAATTCCGATGTCGCCTGCTTCCAGGCCATGTCCGCCTCACCCATGAGATAGTCGTGGGGCAGAAGGAGATTGTCGAAGGTGACCTCATTGAACTCATGGTTGCCGTTGGGATGCAGCACCGGCTGGGTGGAGATGCCGGGCAGGCTCATATCAACCAGGAACTGCGACAGGCCATGGCGGCGGTTTTCCTGTGTTGGCGCGGAGGTGCGGAACAACCCGATCATATAGTCGGATTCGTGTGCCAGGGAGGTCCACAATTTGCGTCCATTGATCANCCAGCCATCGTCGGTACGCTCGGCCCTGGTCTTGGCGGCGAACAGATCGGAGCCGGAATCGGGCTCGCTCATGCCGATGCAGAAAGATACCTCGCCACGGGTGATGCGCGGCAGGATATCCTGCTTAATCGCCTCGGAAGCGTATTTCAGCAAGACCGGCCCACTTTGTCGGTCAGCGGTAAAATGTTTGCGGGTTGGTGCGCGGGCAATGAGAAATTCCTCGTTGATCACATAGCGCTCCAGAAAGCTTCGTTCCTGGCCGCCGTATTGCTTGGGCCAGGTAATGCCGATCCAGCCCCTTTCGCCGACCTTGCGGCTGAACTCCGAGTTCGGCCTGCGGTCGGGTGTGCCGTCAAAGGTACCGGCGGCCAATTCCTCTTTCAGGAATTCACGGACCTCCTCCCGTAGGGTTTCGGCCTCAGGCGGCAGGCGGATGGGATCGAACTGAATTGCAACGGACATCTTGTAATTGCCTCTATCTAGTTACGCGGCCGTCAGGCTATGCCATAGACCTTCACCGCCGCCGGCGGCGACCCGGCGGCCCAAATCGACGGCCCAGACGGTTTCGTTGTCGAAATCATCNCGCCACGACCATAGACGCTGCACGAAGCGGTGCAGNATATGCTCCTTGGTGAAACCAATAGCGCCAAAGGCCTGATGACCAATAGCGGCACCTTCGCCGGCGGCTTCGCCGATCCGGATCTTGGCCGAGGCGATCTCCAAGAAGACGCCGCCGTTTGACCAATCCTCCAGGGTTTCGACCGTATAGGCGGTGGAAGAGGCGATGGCTATGGCGGCGGCGGCTTCCTCGCCCAGACGGGCCAAATTNTGTTGCACCGCCTGGAATTTGCCGATGGGCCTGCCAAAGGCGACCCGCTCCTCGGCATATTGCACCGCGATTTCTAATATCGTCTGCAAGGCACCGGCCATTTGCATGGACCTAGCGGCCGCACCCATAAGTTTCAGGGCCTGGGCATCGATGCCGTCGCGGGCAGGCGCGAATTGCAATGGCGTAACACCAGTGAAATCGACGGTGTTTTGCACCTCGTCCGCCATGTTGCGGCCATCCGTACAGTTGCAGTCTGCGACGCCGACCAGGGCCACGACGGGTCCATTGGCGCCATTCGCCAAGACTGCTAGATGCTCGACATCCGCAGCGAAGGTTACCGCTCGCGCGGTGCCTGACAAAATACCATCGGCGGCCAGGGTGATGTTGTCACCGCGCTGCATGGGCGCCACGGACATCGCGCCGCCGGGCAACATGATGTTACCCATTTCCAACAGCCAGCCGGCAAGCAGGGTTTCTGCCAGGGGCAGGGCAGCGGCATATTCGCCTGCTACCCGCAACACGGCGAAGCCCGAACCGATGCCCGCACCCGCGCCGCCCAACTCGTCGTCGACCCAGGCCGAGGTTAGGCCCGCTTCCTCCAGGGCCGTCCACAGCGGTTCCCGCCAACTATCATCGCCGGCGGCGTTGATGGTCTGTGGGNCGCCCAGATCGCGAAAAATCCGGGTCGCTGCATCGGTGACCAGGGTTTGGGCTTCATCCATGATCTGTTCCTACTTGCCCTGAAAGTTGGGCAGGCGCCGATCAGCGGTGGCGGCGATGCCTTCCTTGAAGTCGGCCGTCTCTTTCAGGCGGTTCTGTACTTCCAACTCATGATCTGTCGCCGCCTTCACACGGTCGGCCAGACCGGCCCGCAAAGTGGCGCGCGTCTCGACCACGCCCAGGGGGGAGGAAATGGCGATTTCCTTGGCCAGTTCCATGGCCGTGCTGCGTACCTGGTCCAATGACACAATGACATCGGCCAGGCCCATTTCGTGGGCTTCCTCGCCCTTGATGCGGCGGCCGGTATACATCATCAGCGCCGCATTCTGCTGGCCGATCAGGGCGGGTAAGGTGTGGGTTAGACCGAAACCGGGGTGGAAGCCCAGACGGGTGAAGTTAGCCGCGAAACGTCCTTCGGGGCAGGTCACCCGAAAATCAGGCACCAGGGCTAGACCCAGGCCGCCGCCGATGGCTGCACCTTGAATGGCGCCGACGATAGGTTTTGGCGTGGCGAACAGGCGCACCGCTTCGACGTACAGATGCGTCTCGGGCTTTTGCGGCTGAGCCGCCTTGTTTTCGAGGATATTTTCGCCCGAGCTGTCACCGAAATTAGCGCCGGCGCAGAATGCCTTGCCTTGCGCCGCCAGGACGATGGAGCGGCAGTCGTTGTTGTCGCCCAGGCTCTCGCAGGCATCAGCCAGCTGACTAATCAGCGCATGGTCGAAGAAATTATAGGGTGGGCGCTGGATTTCAATCAGGGCTACATGATCGTCCAGATTTACCTCGATATCGTCAAAATCGCCAATTTTCATCATTTCTAAGTATCCTTTGGTTTCGTCTTTAAGAGGCCAATGTGCATTTGCCGTTCTTGACCACGACCAGGTCGCGCTCTTTCAGGCGGCATTGGAAGGAGACGATATCGCCGTCCCGCCACATATCGGTGATGATGGTTTCGCCAGGGTAGACGGGCGCGGAAAAGCGCAGATCAAAGCCTCGGATCATGGTGTGGTCGTAATTGCAAATGGTCGTGACGATCGCCCGGCACGCTGTGCCATAGGTGCAAAGGCCATGTAGGATTGGGACCGGAAAGCCAACGCTCTTGGCCAGNCCCGGGTCCGCGTGCAGGGGATTACGGTCGCCATTCAGGCGGTATAACAGGGCCTGATCGGGCCGGGTTTCCAATTCGCTGGTGAAGTCTGGCGCGCGGTCAGGGGTTGGATGGGGTTCGGGCCCCGAGCCCTTGGGTCCGCCGAAGCCGCCGTCGCCACGGGCGAATACTGTGGCGCCAACCTTGAACAACGGTTGGCCGTCTGATTTCAGGCGTACGTCGGTCTCGATAAGGACAAGCGCACCCTTGCCCTCGCCCTTGTCATAGGCTTCCGCCACCCTGGCATCCGCGATCAACTCACCCTCGGGCGGCAGGGGTCGGTAAAGTTCCAGGCGCTGTTCGCCATGCAGGACCTTGGTGTAATCCCAGCCGATATCGGCGGTTAGATTACCCCGGGTCAGCACCACCGCCATTGACGGCACGGTTTTTAGGGTGCCCTGTTCAAAGACGAAGTCGAGCTCTCTTTCATCCAGGGCATCCTGGCCGAAGCCGACGCCCAGGGCGTACAACATGGTTTCCCNNTCNCCGTAGGAAAATTCCCGTCCCTCCTCCCGCAGGGACATCACGTGATCGTAGTTCATGGCCATGGCCAAGCACTCCTCAACTCAATCGAAATTATACGGCCTATAGCGGGTCCGAAGTGAATACAGTGCGGGCGTTGCCAAGATCCGTCAGATTGGCGCGGAAGGCGGGGAAGGCGTTCGACAACATATTCGATGGTGTCCAGCCTTCCGTATTAGCAATGCCGCGAATGGGCCGGGGTTGATTCCAGATATACACTTCGTTGCCGCGGATGGAGAAGATCTGCCCGGTCAGGTCCTTGGCGTCATCGGCCACCAGGGCCACGCCCAAGGGGGCGATCTGATTAGGCCGCATGCGCGCCTTGGTCAGTTCCATACGCTTGGCCGTTGCCTCGTCTTTGATGGGAATGGTGCCGATCATGCGAGTCCAGGCGGATGGTGAGAGGATATTGGAACGCACGTTCTTACGCTCGTTCTCCATGGCGATAACGCGGGATAGGCCGACGATGCCCATCTTAGCGGCGGCATANTTGGTCTGGCCGATGTTGCCGATCAGGCCGGAGGTCGAGGTGAACAGGACATAGGCGCCGTCTTCCTGGTCGCGGAAATGGTTGATGGTGGCTCGGGTGACATTGAACGAGCCCTTTAAGTGCACATCGATTACCGCATCCCAGTCTTCTTCCGACATTTTGTGGAACATGGTGTCGCGCAGGATGCCGGCGGGGGCGATGACGCCATGCAGGCCGCCGTAGGTATCCATGGCTAGTTCGAACATGGCCTTGGCACCGGACATCAGAGCTACGCTGTCGCCATTGGCCACCGCCTCACCGCCGGCGGCCTTGATCTCGTTGGCGACCTCTTGTGCGGGACCGACATCACCATCATCATCGCCGGAGGTTGAACCGCCGAGGTCATTGACTACGACCTTGGCGCCTTCGCGGGCCGCCAGCAGCGCGGTTTCCTTGCCGATGCCGCGGCCACCGCCGGTGACCAGTATGATTTTTCCGTCAAGAACGCCCATGATCCATTTCCTCCAAATTTACTATTGGAAGGAAATCTAACGCTTGTTTGCCTAGCTGGGAAGCCCTCCCCCACGCGTGCAGGCGTCCGGGGGAGGGCTCGAGCCAAATCTGTTAACTATTTCGGCAACTTGCCTTGAACACCCTGGACGTACCAGTTCATGGAAAGCAGCGATCCGTCGTCAAGATTTTTGCCGGCAGGGACTTTTTCCGCACCCGTTTGGTCCTTGATCGGACCGGCAAAGGGATGCACCTTGCCGGCAATAATGTCGGCTTCAGCCTTTTTCGCCATGGCGATAACATCCGCTGGTATGGCGGCATTGTAGGGCGCCATTTGCAACATGCCCTGCTTCAGGCCGTCCCAGGTATCGCCGGATTTCCAGCTGCCGTCCATTACCGCCCTGGTGCGGGCGACATAATAACTATCCCAAACATCAATGATCGCGGTCAGATGGGATTTCGGCCCGAAATGCGTCATGTCCGAAGCTTGGCCCACGGCCCAGACGCCACGCTCCTGGGCTGCCTGCACCGCTGCTGGGCTGTCGGTATGCTGCATAATTACGTCGGCGCCCTGGTCGATTAGCGCCTTGGCGGCCGCGCCTTCCTTGCCCGGATCGTACCAGGTGTTGACCCAGACAACCTTGACCGTGGCCTTTGGGTTGACCTTTTGTAGCGCCAGAGTGGTGGCGTTGATGCCGCGGACCACTTCAGGAATGGGGAAGGAAGCAATATAGCCGATGACGTTCGATTTGGTCATCTTGCCCGCGATCAGACCCGCGATATGGCGGCCCTGGTAAAAGCGCGCGGCGTAGGTCGAAACGTTCTTCGATTGCTTGTAGCCGGTGGCATGCTCAAAGCGCACGTCGGGAAAGCTCTTGGCTACCTTCAGGGTCGGGTTCATGAAACCGAACGAGGTGGTGAAAATCAGTTTGTGGCCCGAGGCGGCCAGCTGGCGGATCACCCGTTCGGAATCCGCGCCTTCCTTGACGCTTTCCACCAGAGTGGTTTTGACCTTGTTGCCAAAGGCCTTGTCAATGGCCTGGCGGCCCTGATCGTGACGATAGGTCCAACCATGGTCGCCAACCGGACCGACATAGACAAAACCAACCTTGAGCGGTTCGGCGAGGGCTGAGGTCGACATCGCGGCGGAGACGGCGGCCGCCCCCAGCCAAAGCGCGGTTCGTTTGATTAATGAGATTTGCACGTTTCGTCTCCCTGTTTTTTCAACCGCATTGTCGGCACAAAGTGGGGCTAAGTCGAGCAACTTTATGCTGCGGGATAAAAAATCCTGCCCAGCGAGGCAGGTGCATTCAATCGCGCTCGCGCGCCATCGGCAGAGATCGCCACCAGCACGACGATGGTCGCCAAATAGGGCAGCATGGATAGGAACTGCGATGGGATATCAAAGCCGAAGCCCTGAATATGCAACTGTGCCACCGTGATGCCGCCGAATAGGTAGGCACCCAACAGCATCCGCCCCGGCTGCCAGGTGGCGAAAACCACTAACGCCAGGGCGATCCAGCCGCGTCCCGCCGTCATGTTTTCCGCCCACATGGGCGTATAGGCCAGGGATAGATAGGCTCCGCCTAGGCCGGCCATGGCGCCGCCAAACATGACCGCCAGATAGCGCACCCTGATCACTGGATGGCCGAGGGCATGGGCGGCGGAATGATTTTCGCCGATGGCGCGCAGCACCAGGCCGGCGCGGCTGCGTTCGAGAAACCAGATCGTTGCCGGGATCGCCAGAATGGAGAGGTAGACCAGGGCATCATGGCCGAATAGCAGCGGGCCCAGGATGGGCAGGTCGGAAAGGCCCGGCAGATCCAGTTGCGGCAGCCGCTGCAACGGCACGCCAACGAATGAACGCCCTACCAGGGCGCTGACCCCAACGCCGAAGATCGTCAGCGCCAGGCCCGATGCGACCTGATTGGCCAGCAGGGTCAGGGTCAGCAAGGCAAAGACCAGCGCCAGGGCGGCGCCCGCCGCCGCACCCGCCAGAATACCCAGGGTGGCGCTGCCGGAGATCAGGGTAACGGCAAAGGCTGCGACCGCACCCAGCAACATCATGCCTTCCACGCCCAGATTAAGAACGCCGGATTTCTCCACCACCAATTCGCCGGTGGCGGCGAAGACCAGCGGCGTGGCGGCGCCGATGATGGTGATCAGGACGGCGGCAACGGTTTCCATCACCCAGTCTCTTGTACAACCGCACCGTGGCCCCAGCGGATGCGGTGACGTACCAATACGTCCGAGGCCAGGAGGAAGAACAGCAACATACCCTGGAAGACGCCAGAGACGGCAAGCGGCAGGCCAAGTTCTATTTGCACCGTCTCGCCGCCCAAATAAGACAGCGCGATCAGCAGGCCGGCCAGCAATATGCCGATCGGATGGAGGCGGCCCAGAAAGGCTACGATAATGGCGGTGAAGCCGTAGCCGGGCGAGATCGACGGCAGCAATTGCCCGATCGGCCCGGCAACCTCGAACAAGCCCGCCAGTCCGGACAGGGCACCGCCCGCCAACAGGGTGATCCAGGTCAGGCGCCGAACCGAAAATCCCGCCAGACCCGCCGCCGCAGGCGTCAGGCCCACCACCTTGATCTGAAACCCGACGAACATCCGCGCCATCACCCACCAGGCCGTCAACGCCACCAGCAGCGCTACCGGTGCGCCCAGGTGCAACCGGGTGCCCATGATCAACAGGGGTAGAAGAACGCTGTCCGCGAACATCCGTGATTGCGGAAAGGAATAGCCGTCGGGATCCTTCCATGGCCCATGCACCAGATAGCTCAACAACAGGATCGCCACGTATGTCAGCATTAATGAGGTCAGGATCTCGTTGGCATTGAAGCGCGTCTTAAAATAGGCTGGAATGGCGGCCCATGCGGCCCCGCCCAACAGACTGGCCAGGACCATTGCCGGGAGGACCCAGGCGGAGGCATCATCGCCGGCCCACAGCGCCAGGCCGCCGCCCGCGATGGCGCCCAGGGTCAATTGCCCCTCGGCGCCGATATTCCAGATATTGGCGCGGAAGCAGAACGACAGGCCAATGGCACATAACACCAGGGGCGTCGCTTTCACGGTCAGTTCGGCCAGGCCGTAGGCGCTGGATATGGGTTGGATGAAAAAGGCATACAATACGGCGGCGGGGTTGTGGCCCAGGGCCGCGAACAGCACCGAGCCACAGGCCATGGTCAAGACTACCGCCAATACCGGTGTAAGGTAGATCATGGCGCCCGAGACGCTGATGCGGGCTTCAAGCCTGGGGCGCATGGGGTTCTCCCGGCTCGGTCTTACCATGCTTGCCATGGCCGCCCATCAACAGGCCGATATGTCCCACATCCGCCTCCGCCGTGATCATTGTTTCCGACAGCCGCCCTTCCGATAATACGGCGATGCGGTCGCTGATCTGCAGCAATTCGTCGAGATCCTGGCTGATTACCAAGATAGCCGTGCCTTGATGCGCCAGATCCAGCAATGCGGTATGGATCGCTGCCGCCGCGCCCGCATCCACGCCCCAGGTCGGGTGCGCCAATACCAAGACTTTCGGTTGCTGCAACAACTCCCGACCAATGATGAATTTTTGCAGGTTGCCACCCGATAGGCTGCCTGCGTTGGCGCCGATGCCGCCCGTGACGACTTGGAACGATTGCACAATACGTTCGGCGTAATCGCGGGTTCTGGCGAACATGATACCGCCGCGCGAGAGCAGCTCCTGGCGCTCATAACCGGTGAGGAGGGCATTGTCCGTCAGCGACATCTCCGGCACCGCGCCATGGCCCAGGCGTTCCTCGGGCACGAAGGCCAGGCCAAGCCGGCGACGCCGGCGCGGTCCCAGAAGACCGGCGTTCTGATCTTCAATACTTATCGTATCGGCTTTGTCGCATAGCTGTTCGCCGCTTAGTGCCGCCAGCAGGGTGTTCTGCCCATTGCCCGCGACACCGGCGATGCCGAGAATCTCACCAATGGCGACTTCAAACCCAAGATCGGTGATGGCGGTGCCGTGAATAGCGGCGGCAGCCATATTCAGGCCTTCGACCCGCAGCCGCGTCCGTGCTTCTTCTGGGCCAAAGCTGGCGCCGTAGCTCTTGCTGGCCTGATCAAAATCCTCGCCAATCATCAGCCGTGCCAGATCATGGGCGCTCTTGTTGTGTGGATCGCAGTTGGCTACGACCCGGCCTGCCCGCATCACCGTGGCGTGGTCGCACAGAGCGCGGATTTCCTCCAACTTGTGCGAAATATAGAGAATGGTGCAGCCTTCCGCCGCCAGTTGCCGCAGGGTAACGAACAAGGTCTCGGCCTCGCCTGGGGTCAACACGNACGTTGGCTCGTCCATGATCAAAAGGCGCGGGTTCTGCATTAGGCAGCGGACGATTTCTACCCGCTGGCGCTCGCCCACGGAAAGATCGTGCACCACGCGCCCCGGCTCTAATGCCAGGCCATAGCGGTGGCCGATTTCGCTGACCTTGACCGCCAGTTCGTTCAGATCGGTGCCGTCATCAAGGCCCAAAGCCACGTTTTCGGCCACAGTCATGGATTCAAATAGCGAAAAATGCTGGAAAACCATGGCGATGCCCAGCTTCCGGGCCTGTGACGGTGAGGTGATGGCGACGGCCTTGCCGTCCCATTCAAGCGTGCCGCTGTCGGCCTTCAGGACACCGTAGATGACTTTGACCAGGGTGCTTTTGCCCGCGCCATTCTCGCCCAGAAGGGCATGGATTTCGCCATGGCCTAGGGTCAGATCGACCTGGTCGTTGGCCAGGCAGCCGGGAAACTGTTTTGATATGTCGCGTAATCGTAGACGCGCTGGCGCACCTTTATTGGCCATGTTGTTTTTCGCCCCTCCAACCTGTCACCCTATTGGTAGCAGCCGGGAGGCTGATTGCAAAGTTATGTGGACGGTGCGCCGTGAACAAGAGGTTGGACGAACTGCAGCTCCGTATCCCAGGGCAGAAATATCCACGTATCCTGGCTGACTTCGGTGACGAAGGTATCGACCAGATCGCGGCCCGCGGGTTTGGCGTAGACNGTGGCATAGTGGGCNAAGGGCAGCAGGCCGCGAACCACCTTNGCCGTGGCACCCGTATCGACCAGGTCATCAATGATCAGGACATCCGCGCCGTCATCCGTGACGGATTTCAGTATTTCCGGCTGTGCAATGTCCTGATGGTCGTAGGTTTTGATGCAGATGGTGTCCACCAGACGCACTTCCAACTCCCGGGCCACGATACAGGCTGGCACCATGCCGCCGCGGGTGACCGAGACAATGGCACGCCATGGGCCCTTTTCCGCCAAGCGCCANGCCAGGGCCTTGCTATCCCGGTGCATCTGGTCCCAGGATACGGGGAAGCCTTTGTTGTAGCTCTCTTCCATCTGCCGCGCCCCGAACTACCGTCGTGCTAGCGGGCCAGGCTGCGCATACCCCTATCCAGGCCGGCCAGGGTCAAACCAAACATGCGGTGGCCCATGATTTGCTGGATCATTTGCAGGGACGGGGTGTATTCCCAATGGCGTTCGGGTACCGGATTGATCCAGCAGGAATGCTTGAAATGATCCAGCATGCGTTCCATCCAAATCTGGCCGGCTTCCTCGTTCCAATGTTCAACGCTGCCGCCCGGATAGACAATTTCATAGGGGCTCATGGTGGCATCACCGACGAAGATCAGCTTCCAGTCCGGGCCGTAGGTGTTGATCAACTGCGAGGTGGGAATGTGCTCCGTATGGCGGCGACGGTTGTCTTTCCAAACCTTCTCGTACATGCAATTGTGGAAATANAAGGATTCCATATGCTTGAATTCGGTGCGAGTGGCCGAGAACAACTCTTCCATGGTGCGGATGTGATCATCCATGGAGCCGCCAACATCTAGCAACAAAAGCACCTTGACCGTGTTGCGCCGTTCGGGCCGCATCTTGATATCAATATAGCCGCCGTTTCTGGCGGTGGAGCGGATGGTGTCGTCCAGGTCCAACTCGTCCGGCGCCCCTTCACGGGCGAACTGGCGCAGGCGGCGCAAGGCAACCTTGATGTTGCGGGTGCCAAGGACGACGGTGTCATCGAAGTTGCGGTATTCCCGCTTGTCCCAAACCTTGACGGCCCTGCGGTGGCGGGATTTCTCCTGNCCGATGCGGANGCCTTCGGGGTTATAGCCCTGGGCGCCAAANGGGGAGGTGCCCCCCGTGCCNATCCATTTGCTGCCGCCCTGATGGCGCTTTTCCTGTTCCTCGAGGCGCTTTTTCAGCTCCTCCATGATTTTTTCCCAGCCGCCCAGAGCCTCGATATTGGCCTTTTCCTCTTCCGTCAGATGCAGCTCGGTCAGTTTGCGCAGCCATTCTTCTGGAATTTCGGTGACGGTGCCTTCCTCCGGCTGCTCCAGCCCCTTGAAGACGGTGCCGAAGACCCGGTCGAATTTGTCCAGGTTGCGCTCGTCCTTAACCAAACAGGAACGGGACAGATAGTAGAAATTATCGACGCTGTATTCCGCCACGTTGGCTGACATGGCTTCCAGAAGGGTGAGGTATTCCTTCAGGCTGACCGGAACCTTGGCGGATTTCAATTCGTAGAAGAGATTGAAAAACATGGGCGTTTTCCCTAAAGCCGTGCTGCCTAGTTACTCTGCTCCCGCCGTGCCAAAAAGGCCAGGCGCTCGAACAGATGCACGTCCTGTTCGTTCTTCAACAGGGCGCCGTGTAGGGGCGGGATCAGCTTCTTCGGATCCTTGGTGCGCAGAATTTCCGGCGAGACATCGTCGGACATCAACAGCTTCAACCAATCCAGCAACTCGGAAGTAGAAGGCTTTTTCTTCAGGCCGGGCACATCGCGCACTTCATAGAAGATATTCAGCGCCTCGCGGACCAGGGATTTCTGGATGTCTGGATAATGTACGTCGATGATTTCCTGCATGGTGTCGCGCTCCGGAAAGCGGATGTAGTGGAAGAAACAGCGGCGCAGGAAGGCATCCGGCAATTCCTTTTCGTTGTTAGAAGTGATCATCACGATAGGCCGGTTTTGCGCGATCACCCTTTCCTGTGTCTCGTAAACAAAGAATTCCATACGGTCCAATTCCAACAACAGATCGTTGGGGAATTCGATGTCTGCCTTGTCCACCTCATCAATCAACAGTACCGGGGACTGTGGCTGGGTAAAGGCATCCCACAGTTTACCGCGCACGATGTAGTTGGAGATATCCTTGACCTTTTCATCGCCAAGCTGGGAATCCCGCAGGCGCGAGACTGCGTCATATTCATACAGGCCCTGGGCCGCCTTGGTGGTGGACTTGATGTGCCACTCGATCAGGGGCCGTTCCAAAGCCTTGGCCACTTCGTGCGCGAGCACGGTCTTACCGGTGCCAGGTTCGCCCTTGATCAAAAGGGGCCGTTGCAGGGTGATGGACGCGTTTACCGCGATCATAAGATCGTCCGTTGCTATGTAGGAGTCCGTACCTTCAAATTTCATCGTTCGTTACGCCATATATCGTGGGGGGATGGAGGATAAGATTTGCCGCCAATTTACGGCCCCTGGGCTGATAACTCAAGTGGGGCACAAGATTTGCCTAGCATTGCATGGGAAATGGCTATTATCTGCCCCTGATTGTCGTTACTCAACATGGATTAGCTAATGAACGATGCTCCAGCATATGGCATGGGAACCCTCAAACAAGGTATCCGCTGCCGTTCCATCCAGGGCGTGAATGGCCTTGATATGCACATAATGGAGGCGGGCTTCGAGAAGCAGGAGCGGCCCTGCATCCTGTTGCTGCATGGTTTTCCCGAACTGGCTTATAGCTGGCGCAAGGTGATGCTGCCCCTGGCGGCGGCGGGCTATCATGTGGTCGCACCGGATCAGCGGGGTTATGGCCGAACCACGGGCTGGGATGGTGAGTTTGATTGTGAGCTGGAGAAATACCGTATGCTCAATCTGGCCCGAGATGTCTTGGGCCTGGTCTTTGCCTTGGGGCGTGTGGACGTTGCCGCCGTGGTCGGGCACGATTTTGGCTCGTCCGTGGCGGCCCATTGCGCCCTGATCAGGCCAGATGTCTTCCGCTCCGTTGTTTTGATGAGCGCGCCGTTTTCGGGCCCGCCCGCAATTGACATTGATGCCGCCGCCGGTCCCGATATTCATGCTGCCTTGGCGGCTTTGCCGCGGCCGCGCAAGCATTATCAATGGTATTATTCGACCCGTCCGGCCAATGAAGACATGGTCAGGGCGTCTCAAGGCTTGCGTGATTTCCTGCGCGGATATTATCATCACAAAAGCGCTGATTGGGCCGGTAACGAGCCTTTCCCCCTTATGGCTTGGACGGCGGATGAATTGGCCAAGATGCCCACCTACTACATCATGGAGCATGGCCAGAACATGGCCGAAACCGTAGCGGCGGAGATGCCTAGTGCCAGGGAGACCGCGGCCTGTGGCTGGTTGAGCGAGGACGAGTTGGCGGTCTATGCGGACGCGTTTTCCCGTACCGGATTTCAGGGTGGGTTGAACTGGTACCGGGCGCGGACATCGGGGAAGTTCCAGGCCGATCTGCAAATATTTTCCGGCTCTACCATTGATGTGCCGTCCTGCTTCATCGCTGGTGCATCGGATTGGGGTATTTATCAGGTGCCCGGTTCAATCGAAGCCATGCGCCACAAGGCCTGCACCGCCATGGTGGATGTCTATTTGCTGCCCGGTGCCGGCCACTGGGTGCAACAGGAACAGGCGCAGGCGGTTAGCGCGTTGCTGTTGTCGTTCCTTGAGCAGCGGCACGGGCACCAGCAATAATCCTGGTCCAGTTTTATAATTTTTTGGAGCAACGTAATGCCAAACAATGATCGATCCGAACAACAGCCGATCTGGTTCGCGGGCGGCCCAGAGGCGGCGCCGGCGGGGCATCGGTTTGCCGAACTGGTGGCGCGACCCGGTATACTCGGCGTGCCCGGTGCGCACGATGGTATGTCGGGACTACTGGCAAAAAAGGCAGGCTTTGAATGCCTCTATATTTCCGGCGCGGCGCTGACCGCCGGCATGGGGCTGCCCGATCTGGGTGTCATGACCATGGAAGAGCTTTGCGGCGCCACGCGCATTCTGGCCCGGGCCACGGGTCTGCCCCTGATCGTCGATGGCGATACCGGCTATGGCGAGGCACTGAACGTCATGCGCCTGGTCCGCGAATTGGAGGATGCGGGCGCGGCGGCGGTGCAGATCGAGGATCAGGTATTGCCAAAAAAATGCGGCCATCTGAACGATAAGCTATTAGCCAGTGCCGAAGATGCGGCTCGCAAGATCGCCGCTGCTGTTTCTGCTCGTCGCCATTTGCAAATCGTGGCGCGGACCGATGCCGCCGCCGAAAGCCTGGATGAAGCGATCCGCCGGGCCAAGCTGTATGTAGAGGCCGGGGCCGATATCATCTTTCCCGATGCGTTGATTTCGGACGATGATTTCCGCCGCTTCACCGATGCCCTTAAGGTGCCCGTGCTGGCCAACATGACCGAGTTTGGCCGCACGCCCTATCGTACGGCGGCGGAGCTGGAGGCACTGGGCTGCAAGGTTGTCATCTGGCCTGCGTCCTCCCTGCGCATCGCCGCGAACGCGGTGGCGGATTTGTATAGTGAGTTGGCCAAGTCTGGCAGTGCCAAGGGCTTGCTCAACCGCATGCAGACGCGGGCCGAACTATACGAGACCATCCGTTATCATGATTTCGAGGCTCTGGATGCGACAATCGCCCGAAGCGTGGTGCCTGAAACCCCGGAGTAGAATAGTATTGATGCCAGGTTTTAGAGGAAGCGGAAGCAATGGATGTTTCGTGGCCGAAAACTCTGGTCGTTGGCGTGGCCGCCGATATCGTCATCGATATTTACGAGTATTCGCTGGAGCGAGGCCTGGGCGGCGGTGGTTTCTTTGGCGTCAAGACCGGACGAACCGCGTTTGTTCTCCTTGCTAGCCTGTCCGTTCATGCCGTATTCGGCACCAGTCTCTATATCGACACGATGGTCTACATTCTTATATGAACGATAGGCCGTTCAGGAGGGTCGGACCAGGCAGCGCTGCTCCATTGTGGGCGGCGCTCTATGTCGTGATGGCCTCGGCCCTGTTCGCGGCCATGAATGCCTTGGCCAAATACCTGCTGTTGCCGGGGACCGGACCGGAAATTGGCGTGTTACAAATCACCTTTGTGCGCTATGTTTTCGGCACGCTGTTCTTGCTGCCCGTCTTGTCCCGAATACGGTGCATTCCGTGAAGTATGCCTTCCGCGCCAGTACCGGTGCCGCCGGGATTGCGCTGATGTTTCTTGCCATTACCCATATTCCTTTGGCCAATGCAGTAGCGATCAGTTTCAGTTCGCCGTTTTTTACCATGGTCCTATCAATATTGTTTCTGGGTGAAAGCGCCAACCGATACCGCTTGCTCGCGGCGGTGCTGGGCTTTGTTGGCGTGGCCGCCATCGCGGCGCCGGATGCCAGCATTTTTGGCCTGGCATCACTGATCGCGGTGGCCGCCGCGCTTTGCATGGAAGCGGAAGTCACGATGGTGAAATGGCTGACCAATCTAGGCGATCACGCCATTGTCATGCTGTTCTTCGGCAATATGTTCAGTGCTTTGCTCACCTTGGTACCAGCCCTGCCGGCTTGGGTTTGGCCGGAGCCGATACAATGGCTGATCCTGGCCGCGCTTGCCCTGGTTGTCATTGTCGGCCAGCGTCTGGTGCTGCATGCCATGGCCCTGGCGGATGCGAACTTCGTCGCGCCGTTCATGTATTCGACCATGTTGTTTTCGACCCTGGTAGGCGTTTTGCTGTTCGATGAGGTGCCGAGCCTGACCTTGTTCTTTGGCATGGCCCTAATCTTCGCGAGCGGCCTCCTTTTGGCCCGTTTTGGGCATTAGCATTTTCAGCGTTTTCTTTAGGCCGCGACGGCGGCCCGGCGGTAGGAACTTCCACCTGCAGCCACGGCGGCCACGCAACTAATCCGCAAACTATTTACTCGATCCTAGGAAACCATGTGCCTCGATCTCCACCGCCAGTCCGGGACGGGCCAGGGCGGACACCTCTACAAGGGTTGAGCAGGGAAAATCACCAGTGAAGAATTCCTGCCGCGCCTTCCAGACTTCCTCGCGCCGCGTGATATCGGTGACGAAGATAGTCACCTTGATGATATCGTCCATCACGCCACCGGCCTCCTCGACCAAATTCTTGATCTTGGTGAAGGTGATCTTGGCCTGTTCGTAAACGTCATCACCGCCAGCAATCACGTCGTTTTCATAGCCCGAGACACAGCCAGCGATCTGAATGAAATTTCCGGCGACCTTGCAATTGGACCAGGTTTCGGGAATCGGTTCGGAAACCAAAGGCGAGATAATGCGTTTCATGGTCATGTGAATGTCTCCATCTATAACACGGCCTTGGCAAGCAACTGCAATTCGGCGCTGGAGGAGGCGCGAACCAAAAGGGAATGGACCTTTTTCTCTTTCGATGCAGCCTTCCAATCCTGCAGCCGCTCGGTGATCTTACCAGCGGGTCCAGTCAGGGCGACCTGATCAACCAACTCATCTGGTACCGCCGCCACTGCCTCGGCCCGGCGGCCGGAGAGGAAGTGATCCTGGATCTCCACCGCTGCCGCTTCATGGCCCAAGCGTTTGGCATAGTCGTTATAGAAATTCTTATCCTTCGCACCCATGCCGCCGATGTAGAGGCCAAGATTGGCCTTCGCCGGCATGCGGGCAGCATCCTCATCATCCGATATATTGATGCCGCAAAATGGCGTGATGTCGAAATTACCCAGGCTCTTGCCGCCACCCGNCTTGGCGAAACCGTCGTTAAGCGCGTCNTCAAACACGTCAAAACGGTCCGGGTTCATGAATACGGGGATCATGCCGTTGGCGACCTCGGCGCTGACCCGTACGCCGGCGGGCGCGATGGTGCCGGTGATGATCTTCAGCGGCGCGGGACTGTGCAGAATGCCCTTCAGGGGCTTGCCCAGGTTTGTCGTGCCGTCGCCGGCTTTTGGGATTTGATAGTGATAACCGTTATGGGTCAAGGCGCTTTCGCGGGCCTCGATCTTGCGGATGATCTCGATATATTCCCGGGTCCGGGTCAGGGGACGGCCATAGGGCATGCCGTGCCAGCCTTCGATCACTTGTGGCCCCGAAGGGCCAATACCAAGGATAAAGCGGTCGTTGGAAAGATGCTGCAACGACATCGCCGTCATCGCGGCCAGGGCCGGGGTCCGCGCCGACATTTGGATGATCCCGGTACCGACCTTAATTTTGGAGGTCTGCGCCAGAATCCAGGATGCGGTGGAAATTGCATCCGAGCCCCAGGCTTCGGAGGTCCAAATAGAATCGAAACCCAGATCTTCCGCCTCACGCGCTAGATCGATATCCACGCTTACCCGGCCACCTTCGCCTAGGCCCATCACCAATCCCAGTTTCATGACGCTTATCTCCCAAATTTAAAAATTACCCGATGCGGTTTCAGTCAACTTATCTGTTGTCTTATGCCGCGCCTAGAGCACATTTCAAAAATGTGCTCGGACTCTTTAAGGTTGAGCAATCCACGCGGCATGTTGCTAGTCTAGCCATGTTAGGTATTTGTGAGGAGACATCGAGTATGGATTTCGGATTGATGATCATGGCCCGTGGACCGGGCGGTCGGGCCCCGGGTCTGACGGCAATGGCGCGGGCGGCGGAGGATGGCGACCTAGATATGATTGCTATCAATGATCATGTGGTGGTGCCGGGTGATATCAATTCCGCTTATCCCTACTCCAACAACGGCGTTTGGCCTGGTGCGGCGGTCGGCGAATGTCTGGAGATGGTGACCGCCGGTTCGTTCATCGCGGCGACGACAAAGAAAATTAGATTGCTTAGCTCAGTCATGGTAGTGCCCTACCGCCCGGCGGTGCTGGCGGCGAAAATGCTGGCGACCCTGGAAGTATTGTCCAACGGTCGCTTGACGATAGGCTGTGGCGCCGGCTGGATGAAGGAGGAGGCGGATGCCTTGGGCGTGCCGCCCTTCAATGAACGGGGCAAAGTAACGGATGAGTATATCGATGCCTTCAAGGAACTCTGGACCGCTAAGACACCGAGCATGAGTGGCGACTATGTCCGCTTCGATGACGTGGTCTTCGAGCCGAAGCCCCTGCAAAAACCCCATCCTCCTATTTGGATCGGCGGTGAAGGCGCCGCGGCGACCCGGCGGGTGGCCCGTGTCGGCGACGGCTGGTATCCCTCCAATCACAATCCGGCGCATCTTTTAAATACGCCTGAACTTTACGCCCAAGGTGCCGCCCGGTTGGACGCGGCGGCGGAAAAGCTAGGCCGGAACGGTGCCGAAATTCACCGGGCTTATCTCGCATTTTACCCGGTTTTCAAAAATGCAGCCGATCGGGCGGGTGTAGACAGAGTTTGTTTAACTGGTTCGGCGGCGGCCATTCGCGATGATATTGGCGCCTTTGCCAAAGAAGGCGTAGAAACAATCGTCTTTTCCGTCGGCGGCATGGAATTGAGCGAAATTTTGGACAATATCGCCTGGCTGACCGGTGAAGTGCTGCCGGGCGCGGGCAACTGAGTTGTAATTTCTAACTGTAAATCGGAATAGAGAACTTTCATGACAGGACAAAAATATACCATCGCCGTGATTGGTGGCACGGGCGCGTTAGGCTTTGGTCTGGCCCTGCGCTGGGCCAAGGCGGGGCATGGTATCATTATTGGCTCCCGTGCTCAGGACAGCGCCGATCGCGGGGCCGAGCGTTTGATCGCCTTGGCGCCAGAAGCCACGGTTACCGGTCTGGAAAACGGCGCGGCGGCGGCGGCGGCGGAAATCGTCGTCCTGACCGTGCCGTTTTCCAACCAGTCACCGATGCTAGAGGCTATCAAGCCGGGCTGTCAGGGCAAGATTATGGTTGATGTCACCGTGCCCTTGCAGCCGCCGAAAGTCCGCACCGTGCATTTGCCCGAGCATGGCTCCGCCGGCAAGGGCGCGCAGACCTTTCTGGGCGATGGCGTGCGCGTGGTTTCCGCCTTCCAGAACGTGGCGGCGGATCATCTGACCGATCTGGAGCATGCTATCGATTGTGATATTCTGGTCTGCGGCAATGACCCCGACGCCCGCGAGATCGTTGTCGGCCTGGCCGAGGATGCCTCCATGCGGGCTTGGCATGCCGGACGGATCGAAAATTCCGTGGTTTCGGAAGCCTTGACCTCCGCCCTTATTTTTATGAACAAACGCTACAAGATCGCTGGTGCCGGCATCCGCATTACAGGCGCGCCGGGATCGGCTGAAAACGGAGATCATTAGATCGCCATGGCGTCTTCTAGTATGCAGTTGTTCACCTTGCCGGATATGCCCTTGGTCAAGCCCGGCGACGATCTGGCGGCCCTGATTGGCGATGGATTGAGCCGTGCCGGTGAGAAATTGCAGGATGGAGATATCCTGGTTCTGGCTCAAAAAATCGTCTCGAAGGCATCCAACTGTATCGTTGACCTCCGCGATGTCACACCGACAGCAGAGGCGGAAGCCTTGGCGGTGGAGGTCGATAAGGATCCGAGACAGGTGCAGTTGATTCTGGATGAATCCGTCGATGTAGTGGGCAAGCGCCCTGGCGTTTTGATCGTGGCCCATCGTATTGGCATCGTCATGGCCAACGCAGGCATCGATGCCTCCAACGTGGAACAAGCGGATGGCTCGGAACATGTGCTGTTGCTGCCAAAGGATCCGGATGCCGACTGCCGGGCCCTGCGCCAGACGATGTTGGAACGGCACGGCGTCGAGATCTCGGTGATTATCAACGATTCCGTGGGCCGGGCTTGGCGCCAGGGCACCATGGGTTTGGCCATCGGTTCCGCCGGCATACCGGCGTTATGGGATTTGCGCGGCGACCCGGATCTGTTTGGCCGCGAGTTGCTGGTTAGTGAGGTCGGCCTAGCCGATGAGCTATCCTCTGCCGCCTCTATCCTGCAGGGCCAGGGCAACGAGGGGCGGCCGGTGGTGGTGATCCGTGGAATGAGTTTCCCAGCCTCAGACCAGGGCGCCGATGCTCTCGTTCGGCCAAAGGAAATGGATATGTTCCGCTGATGGCAAAAGGTCAGGTGATAGCTCTTTCAGGCGGGGTAGGCGGCGCCAAGTTGGCGCTAGGACTGTCGCGTCTGGGGCTGGACGATGATTTGTTGATCGTGACAAACGTGGGCGATGATTTTGAGCATTTGGGCCTTAACATCTGTCCCGATCTCGACTCGGTGATCTATGCCTTGGCCGGTTTAAACGATCAAGAAAAGGGCTGGGGCCGCGCTGATGAAGGCTGGCGCTTCATGGAAGCTATCGGCGAATTGGGGGCCGAGAATTGGTTCAATCTTGGCGACCGCGATCTGGCCATGCACGTGGTGCGCACCCAGGCCTTGGCGCGCGGTGAAAGCCTGACCCAGGTAACGGCCGCCATCACGCGGCAGTTGGGCATTACGGCGAATGTGGTGCCCATGACCGATGATCCGGTGCGCACCATGGTGCAGACCACCGATGGACCTCTGGCGTTTCAGCATTACTTCGTCCGCGATCAATGTGCACCCGTGGTCACCGGCTTCGAATTCGACGGTATTAGGCAGGCCAAGCCTCAGGCCGATTTCATGGCCGCTTTGAGAAATCCCGATTTGCGTGCCGTGATCATCACGCCGTCCAATCCCTTCGTCAGCGTTGATCCAATCCTCCATCTGCTGGGTGTGCGCGATGCCCTGGAGGCAACCACCGCGCCAATCATCGCCGTGTCCCCCATTGTGGGCGGCCTGGCCATCAAGGGCCCAGCGGCCAAGATGATGACGGAATTAGGTATGCCAAGCACGGCGCTGACGGTGGCGGAACACTACGAAGGTTTGATCGATGGTTTCGTGTTGGACGAAAGCGATGCCGTATTGGCGGATGATATCGGCAGCCTTGATATGCGCGCCTTGCTGGCGCAAACGGTCATGGTCAGCCTGGAAGACCGTGAAAGCCTGGCGGATTATGTCATCGCCGCCGTGGACGAATTGGCTCCCTAATGTGGGCGGTGGTGCCGATCAAGGGTTTTGATGCCCCGAAACAGCGCCTGGCGGATGTGCTCTCGCCCCAGGAACGCGGCGCCTTGGCCGAACATATGCTACGTGATGTTCTGGCTGCGTTGTCCAACCTTGAAGGCGTGGTGGTGATCAGTGGTGATGAAGAAGCCCTACATAAGGCGCGCTGGCTGGGCGCGCGCGTGATGTCTGAACGGCAACCGGGCGGCTACAGCGCCGCCGTGGGCCAGGCGGGCGAGGTGCTGGCCGGCGAAGGCGTCGATGCCATGATGCATGTGCCGGGCGATGTGCCCCTGATCACACCGGACGAGGTCGCCCAAATTGCTGAGCTGAACCCAGCCGTGCCCGCTGCCTGCGTCGTGCCTTCCCGTGATCATGATGGCACCAATTGTTTAGCTCTATGGCCGCCCGATCTGTTTCCTCCCGCTTTTGGCCCGAACAGCTTTCACCGCCATTGCCAGATAGCGGGTGATAGCGGCGTGCAACCCGTCATATTGGAATTGGACGGTTTTGCCTTGGACATTGACACGCCGGACGATTTACGGCTGTTTTGTGCGGGTCAATATGATTGTGGCAGTTTGCGTTATCTGCAGGCTTCGGGCATTGCGGCCCGGATTTCGCAGAGTTAAAGGAAGTTTGAATGGCGTTGCAGACGGAAATCGAAGCATGGCTGGGTCAACGACCACCGCAGCGTGCGGAGGCATTGGCTTTGGCCGAGGTGTCCGACCTGGATGCGTTGCAGGCCGCCGCCGCGAACCTGCGCGACCAAGGCCATGGCCGTCTGATCAGCTATTCCCGCAAGGTCTTTATTCCTCTGACCCAGCTGTGCCGTGACGTTTGCCATTACTGTACATTCGCGCATCCGCCACGCAAGGGTCAGCGGGCCTTTATGACCCCGGACGAGATTCTCGCCGTGGCCCGGGCGGGCGCGGAGGCTGGCTGTAAGGAGGCCTTGTTCACCCTGGGTGATAAACCGGAGCTGCGCTACCGCGTGGCCCGTGAGGAACTGGCCGAACTGGGCCACGAGACTACTATGTCCTACCTGCGCGCCATGGCGTTATTGGTGTTCGAGGAAACGGGCCTGTTGCCACACTTGAACCCCGGTGTGATGGAAGAGGCGGATCTGGCGTCGTTGCGCGAGGTTTCGGTCTCCCAAGGCATCATGTTGGAGAGCATCTCGCCACGCTTGATGGAAAAAGGCGCCTGCCATTATGGCTCTCCAGACAAGGATCCGGCAACGCGGTTGGCAACCATCGCGGCGGCGGGGCATCTGGCCATACCGTTCACCACGGGCATTCTGATCGGTATTGGCGAAACCATGGTGGAACGGATTGAGGCCCTATTGGCGATCCGTGATCTGCATGAGCAATACGGCCATATCCAGGAAATTATCGTGCAGAATTTCCGGGCCAAGGACGATACCCGCATGGCTGATTGGCCCGATGCGCCGATCGACGAACTGCGCTGGAGCATCGCCATCGCGCGGCTGATATTCGGTCCGGATATGCATATCCAGGCGCCGCCGAACCTTAGTCCCGGCTCATCTCCAAGTTTGATTGACGCGGGCATTGATGATTGGGGCGGTGTTTCGCCCGTGACACCGGACCATGTCAATCCAGAGGCCCCCTGGCCGCATTTGCGTCAATTGGCTGATGATACGGCACGCGGCGGCAAACATTTGGTGGAGCGCCTGGCAATTTATCCCAGCTATGCGCAACAGGCCGAACGTTGGCTGGATGCAGGGTTCGTGCCGTCGGTGTTGAACAAGGTCGATGCCGCCGGTCTGGCACGCACGGATACCTGGGCTCCGGGCATTGATATAGCACCCCCCGTGGCGATAGCCTCCGCTTCGCCATATGTGCCGGAGCTGGACCTTTTGTTGAGCCGCGCCGCCGATGGTGACGATCTGAATGAAACCGAGGTCACGCGCCTGTTTTCGGCCCGTGGCGGTGAGGTTGACGCTGTTTTTCAGGCCGCCAATGCTTTGCGCCAAAAGGTCAATGGCGACAAGGTTTCCTATGTCGTCGTGCGCAATATCAACTACACCAATATCTGCTATTTCAAATGCCAGTTTTGCGCGTTTTCTAAGGGCAAGTTGAGCGAAAATCTACGCGGCCGTCCCTACGATCTATCGTTGGAAGAAATTTCCCGCCGGGTGTCCGAAGCCTGGGCCCGCGGCGCCACGGAAGTTTGCATGCAGGGCGGCATCCATCCCGAATACACCGGCCAGACATATCTGGATATTCTGCGAACGGTAAAGGATGCTGCGCCGGATATGCATATCCATGCTTTCTCGCCCCTGGAAGTCTATCAGGGTGCCGAGACCCTGGGCTTATCCCTGCCGGAATATCTTGGCCAGTTGAAGGCCGCCGGCCTCGGCTCCTTGCCCGGCACGGCGGCAGAGGTGCTGGATGAAGAGGTCCGCCAGTTGCTGTGTCCCGATAAACTGACCGTGGATCAATGGTTCGAGGTCATGGAGGCGGCCCACGGCATTGGTTTCCGCACCACCGCGACGATCATGTTCGGCCATGTGGACCGGCCCATCCATTGGGCACGCCATCTGTTGCGTCTGCGCGAATTGCAGGCCAGGACCGGTGGCTTCATGGAACTGGTGCCGCTGCCTTTTGTCCATATGGAGGCGCCGATCTATCTGAAAGGCCGCGCCCGCATGGGCCCGACCTATCGCGAGGCGTTGCTGATGCATGCGGTGGCGCGTCTGGTCCTCCACCCCCACCTAACGAACATTCAGACGTCCTGGGTCAAGATGGGCCGGGACGGTATCCGCGCTGCTCTGAATGCCGGCGTCAACGACATGGGCGGCACCTTGATGAACGAGACCATTACCCGCGCCGCCGGGTCCGAGCATGGCCAGGAACTGCCCCCCCATGCCATGGAGAGCCTGATCCGCGAGATGGGCCGCGATCCGGTACAGCGCACGACGGAATACCGCACCCCGCCTGAACGGCAGGTCCAAGCTTCATTCCAGGCCGCGCCTCTGGCCGAGGTGATCAACAACCCGGCTCGCAAATACGAGCATGACAGCGACCGCCAGCCCTTAATCCGCCCCGGACTGGAAGCCTCTGGCTCTGATTAGCTTGCGAAACTTTTGAATTTCGTCGGTATGCGCTGAATATCCTGAAGCACATCCGGCGGCATGCCGCCGCGCAGCTCGGACGAGGCGCTGTCGGATATGCTGTCGGAAATACCACCGAAACGTTTCTCAACGGCGCCGGCGATCTCGTCATGGCGACCCACGGCCGTGAACAGATGGACCAGATCATCATCGACCTCCGCCGTCATTTTGTCCCATTGATTGGTCTTTGACATGTGATTCAACTTTTGCCCTAGTTCCTCCAGGCCATGTTGCTCCAGCACCGGCCAATAGGCCCGGGTGGAGCCGTAGAAGCCGATCCGCATGCGCACCCATTCGAACATTTTGGCCACCGCTTCATCGTCGGCGCCGGTGGCGATAAAGCCGCCGCCCGAGATCTCGAAGTTTTCGCGTTTCCTGCCCACATTCGCCATGGCGTTTTCCAGGCGGGGGACGACGATTTTTTCCAGATATTTGCGGCTGCAAAATGGATGCAGGCGGGCACCGTCGTATTCCTCGCCCGCCACCTTCATCATGGCCGGGCCCACGGCAGCGACGGTAATGGGCGGAGCGGGGCAATCTATCGGCTCCGGCGTGAAATTTGGCGTCATCAGGGTAAAGCGATAATGCGCCCCCTCGAAATTCAGTGCCTCACCGGTTTTCCAGTTATTCCAGATGGCGCGCAAGGCCTGGGCATACTCGCGCAGACGCGGGGCAGGGGGGGTCCAGGGGGCGGAAAAGCGCCGCTCGTTATGGCCCTTCACCTGGCTACCGATACCCAGCACGAAGCGCCCATTGGAGGCGGCCTGCAGATCCCAGCCGATGTTCGCGACCGCCATGGGGCTGCGGGCGAATGCAATGGCGATCCCGGTCGCCAATTGCAGCCGTTCGCTGTTCACGGCAGCCACGCCCAGCGGCATGAAAGGATCGTGGCGGTTTTCCAGGGTATTGACGCCGTCATAGCCCTTGGCCTCGATCGCGCGCACCGTTTCGGGCACCTGGCGCAGATCATGTTGCGGAATTGTTGTCGTCACGCGCATGGCGGTTTCCTCTGATTAATCAAGATTTGTGCAAGTGTGCCAGATGTATGGCCGCGGCGCAGGCCAAATTATGCCCGGTGCCGCAATAAAAATGTCCGCTCTTAGCTCCAACCCGGCTATGCTGAACAATACAGTATATCAGGGAATGAATTATGAGCATTCGCGCCGGTATCGGTCTATCGACCTATCCTTTTTCCAGCGCTGACGGGTTTTGGAATTGGGTGGGGCTGTGCGAAGAGGGTGATATCGATTCCGTCTGGCAGACTGATACCCTGGTCTCCAAGGAACCCATGCTGGAATGCATGACCACCATGGCCGCGGTTGCGGGTGCCACCAAAAAATTGAAATTCGGCATGAATGTCGCCTCGGTTGCCCTGCGCAATCCTCTGGTGCTGGCCAAACAATGCGCCACCATTGATGTCTTGAGCAATGGCCGCATTCTGCCTGCTTTTGGTATTGGCAACACTTTTTCAGCCGATTGGCGCACCACCGGTACGCCGACCAAGCGCCGGGGCAAACGCACCGATGAAGGCCTGGAAATTATCGGCCGGTTGTGGCGCGGCGAGACGGTTACCCTGGATGGTGAATTCTTTCAATACGACGGCGTGCGTATTTCGCCGCTACCAGTACAGAAGGAGCTGCCGTTATGGATTGGCGGTTCGTCCCAGGCGGCAATCCGGCGCACGGTGAAATACGGCACTGGCTGGCAAGCCTCGTTCGAGAGCCCGGAACAGGCAGGTGTGACCGTTGCGGCGATCAAGCAGGGCATGAAGGATGCTGGCCGGGAGTTTGAGGATGATCATTTTGGCACCGGCATCAATTTTCGCTTTGGCAAATGGGATGACGACGTGGTGATCCGTGCCGCCGAGCGTTTCGAGCGGGTTGGCGGACGTGACTCGCGGCAAAGCTTTGCTGTTGGCGGGGCCCAGGAAATCCTGGACAAGGTCCGTGCCTTCGCCGCCGCCGGCCTGCCGAAAATTATCCTTCGTCCCCTGGCCTCCGACGATGCGGACACCATGCGGCAAACACAATTGATGATCGATGAAGTGCAACCGGCCATTCGAGTGATGAGCCGCGAAATGAACCTGGACTGAATTATAATGCCCGATAGAGGCGCTAATAATGGAAAGCAGAGGAAAGCAAACCATGGCGGATAAAAAACTTAAGATCGTTGGCTGGGGTTTTGAAGGCGACGATATTTCATCCGAAGAGCACGAGATGATCACCTCCCGCTATAGAGAGCGTTTCGCGGGCGATTTCGAGATCCGCAAGGCGCCGACGGAAGATGCGATCAAGGTGCATGCCCCGCGCCTGGAAATTCCCAGCAGCCTGGCCGCCTTCGCGACCACGGAAAAGCGCGACCGTCTGGTGCATACCTATGGCAAGTCTGTGCCCGATTACACCCGCATCTTTGACGGAGATTTCACGCCCGCCCCTGACATTGTCGCCTTCGCCCGGGACGAGAGCGATATCGAGGCGGTCTATGAATATGCCGCCGGCGCTAATGTGGCGGTGATACCTTTTGGTGGCGGCTCCTCCGTCTGCGGCGGTGTCGAGCCGGAAGTGGGCGGCAGCTATAACGGCACCATTAGTTTGGATCTGACCAAGCTGGATAAGATACTTGAAATAGACAAGACCAGCCGCGCCGCGCGCATTCAGGGCGGTATCCGCGTACCGGCCATGGAAGAACAATTGAAGGCGCACGGCCTGACCATGCGTCATTTCCCGCAAAGCATGGAACTGGCCACCCTGGGAGGCATGATCGCCACTCGCTCGGGCGGCCATTACGCTACCCTGTATACCCATATTGATGATTTCGTTGAAAGCTTGCGCACGGTGACCCCGGTCGGCATCATGGAGAGTTTCCGTCTGCCCGGCTCGGGCGCCGGCCCCAGCCCTGATCGCCTGATGATTGGCTCGGAAGGTGCCCTGGGTATCATTACTGAAGCCTGGATGCGCTTGCAGGACAGGCCTACCTATAGGGCCGGCGGCGCTGTATTGTTCGATGATGTTTTCAAGGCAGCCGAGGCGGTGCGCGTAATTTGCCAATCGGCGCTGTTCCCCGCCAATGTGCGTCTGCTTGACGCCGACGAAGCCTACAACAATGGTTTTGGCGACGGCCGGCAATCGGTGGTTATTCTGGGTTTTGAAAATGCCGATCACCCCATGGAGCCGTATCTGGAGCGGGCCTTGGAGATCGTTCGTGATTTTGGCGGCAGTTACGATGACGGTAGCGCTAAGAGTGGCGAAGGTCATCGGGCCGGTACCGCGGGTGCTTGGCGTCATGCCTTTATCCGCATGCCATATTTCAAGACCGCGACCATCGAGATGGGGATCATTACCGATACCTTTGAAACGTCCATCACTTGGGAGCGGTTTCCGAAATTTTACGAAGAAGTCATGGAGGCGACGAGGCAAGCCGCGCTGGAGGTTACGGGGCAGCCGGGCTCGGTCTCCTGCCGTTTCACCCATTGCTATCCCGATGGACCTGCGCCCTACATCTCGTTCCAGGCTAAGGGCCGTCACGGTGCCTTGGCGGAGCAATGGCTGGCGATCAAGACCAAGGCGCTGGACGCGGTGATTGAACACGGTGGCACGGTAACCCATCACCATGCCGTGGGCCGGGAGCATATGCCCTGGTACGCCCGCCAGCGTCCGGATCTCTTTGCCGCCGCCTTGGCCGGTGCCAAGGATCGCCTTGATCCCAACGCCATTCTCAACCCCGGGGTGCTGCTGCCAGCGCGTAGCTGAGCTGTCCAAAATGTTGAGTATCGATGACGTCCTGGGTGGGCAGCCGGCCCGGCTGACCCACCTGCTGGACGCCGGCGCCGAAAGGGCGGCCAAAAGTTCACGGGGCGCCATCATCATAAGTGATGACGGCGAATGTTTGTCTTACGCCCAACTGGTGGCACGGGTCGCGGGCAGTGCGGCGCAATTGGCCGAACACGGTGTGCGTGCCGGCGATCGGGTGCTCTTGGTGATAGAGAACAGCATAGAGGCGGTGGTTCTGTTCTTCGCTGTGCAGCGTCTGGAAGCTTGGCCGGTGATGGTCAATGCCCGCATGACGACCAGCGAAATCAGCGGCATCCAGAACCATTGCCGGCCCCGCGCCATTGTCTTTCTAAGCGCGGCCTCACCCGCCGCCCTGTCCCACGCCGGGACTTTTGGCGCGGCGGAGCTGGGGCCTGTGCATATTCTGGCCGGACTGGTGGCGGAGCCTGAAATCTGGGGGGCGGGTTCGGAACAGCAGGTTGCCGCAATGATCTATACTTCCGGCTCCACTGGCCAGCCCAAGGGCGTGATGCTGAGCCACCGCAACCTGCTTTTTAACGCCGCCGTGGTGGCGCAGGAGCGGGGCTATTGCCCCGATGATACGCTGTATGGCTTGGCGCCCATGTCGCACAGCCTTGGCCTTGGTGGTTTGTTGCTACCGGCGCTGTTGAGCGGAGCGCGCTATCATGCCGTAGCGCGCTTTGATGCAAAGGCGTTTCTGGACATGGCCATGGCGGGCGAGGTCACGATCCTGAACGCACCGCCGGCGGCCTATCTGGTGCTTAGCAAGGTGATCGCCGATGGCGGGTTGGATTTGAGCGCCGCCAAGCTACGTGTTCTGGGCGTTGGTAGCGCGCCGCTAGATGCTTTGTTGAAGGCGCGCGTCGAGGCGGCTTTTGGGCAGCCGCTGCACAATGGATACGGCATTACCGAGACCGGGCCGTCGATCAGTTTCAGCCGTCCTAAAAGCCCGGCCCCCGGTCTTTCCGTCGGGCCGCCGTTGCCGCATGTGCAGGTCAAGGTTGTCGATGCCGCCGGAATGGAGCTTGCGAGTGGTGAGGAGGGGGAATTGTGGGTTCGCAGCCCCGGCAACATGCTGGGCTATTACCGAGATGAGGCCGAGACAGCGGCGGCCATGCGCACTGGCGGCTGGTTCACCTCAGGTGATATAGCCAGTCTTGATGGCGACGGCAATCTTTACATCCTCGGTCGCTTGAAGGAGTTGATCATTCGCTCCGGCTTCAATGTTTATCCCGCCGAGATCGAAAATGTACTGAATGATGATGCCACCGTGGCGGCCTCCGCCGTGATCGGCGTGCCCGATGACGAGGGCGGCACGAACGAGGCGATCATGGCCTATGTCCAGCCCGCCGTGGGCATGCTGGTCGATACGGAGCGTCTGGCCGGAACACTGCGCGACCGGCTGTCGCCCTATAAACAGCCACGCGAAATCCGCATTATGGAACAACTGCCGCAGACCAGTACTGGTAAGGTGCTAAAAGCTCGCCTGAAGTAAACTTTTCTGTTGCCTTAAGCGTCCGCTGGACACTAATGACATGGCTGAACTTTGAGAGGATTACTGAATGTCGTTGAAAGTCGATGCCAAGCGATTGGAAGCCCTGATCGCCGAAATATTCGCGCGTGGCGGCTGTATGCGGGATGAGGCGGAACGCATCGCCATGCGTCTAATGGGTGCGAACTTGACCGGCCATGACAGCCATGGTGTCATTCGCACCTCGCGCTATATGGATTGGCTTTCACGCGGTATATTCCATGCTGGCCGCAAGGTGCATATCGGCCTGGATACTGATGCCCTGTGTATTCTGGATGGCCAGTACGGTTTCGGCCAAACCATTGGCGAACAGGCGGTTCGCCTTGGCCTCGACAAGGCGGCGAAGAGCGGCGCTGCCGTCGTGGCCTTGAATAACTCAGGACATCTGGGGCGGATCGGCGACTGGGCTGAAATGGCGGCCGAGGAAGGCTTCGTCTCCATTCATTTCGTCAATGCCCGTGGTTCGGTTCTGGTGGCGCCCTTTGGCGGCGCCGAGGCACGCTTTTCCACCGCGCCGTTCTGTGTTGGCGTGCCGCGCGGTGACGAGCCGCCGGTGGTACTGGATTTCGCTACCTCCATCGTGGCAGAGGGCAAGGTTCTGGTGGCCTATAAGGGCGGCAAGCCGTTGCCAGAAGGCGCCCTGATCGACGAGAACGGGACCCATACATCCGAGCCGGAAGTCCTGTACGGCAGCGCCGGTCCCGACGCGCCACTCACTGAACGCAACGGCTATGGTGCCATTCGGGCCATGGGTGATCACAAGGGTTCCGGTCTGGCCTTTATATGCGAATTGTTGGGCGGTTCCCTGACCGGTAACCGCGCCACTGGGATCGAGGGAGAGCATTTCGCTAACGGCATGCTGTCGATCTATCTTTCCGTCGAGGTATTTGATCAGGGCGGTGGTTTCGCCGACGATATCAAGCGTTACATCGACTATGTGAAAAGCGCTAAAAGAGCCAACGCGGATGAACCGATCCTGGTACCCGGGGACAAGGAACGCAGCGTCAAGGCAGACCGCCTGGCCAATGGCGTGCCCATGTCCGAGGAAACCTGGGGGGATATTGTCAAGACCGCCTGCAATGTTGGCATGGAACAGGCGGAAATCGACGAGATCGCCGCGCCGATGGCCTGAGTGAAGTTTATCGATCGTTTCTAACGATCCTGGCCAACGCCCTTGAAACGCGCCCGGACGGTCATCAGCGCGCCAAGGTCTAGAAAAGGCCGGGGTGGTATCAAGGCAGCGGGGGCAGAGGCCAGGCAATCTTCGATCAACGCGGACTGGCCGCCGGCGGCGTACTCCGCCAGCGCCAGACCAAATGCCGCTCCCTTGGAAACGCCGGAGCCATTGTAGCCGCCGGCGAAATAGATATCGTTCCGCTGCCGGCCAAAAAAATTAGTGCTGTTGCGGCTGATCCCTTCCACGCCGGACCAGGCGAATTCAAACGGTACATGGGCCAGCTGGGGGAAGCGTTTCTCGAAGCCGGCCCGGTGGATNGCCTGGCGTTTGNCGAGTTGTTGATCGCTCAGCAATGCGGCGCCACGGTATTCGGCGGTGTTGCGGATACAGATCCGGTGATCAGCGGTCAGCCGCACCGTGGCGCCGCCGCCATGCAGGGATAGAATGCCCCATTCGCTTAGCTGTCCAAGGCTGGCGAACTCCTCGTCATTCAGGACCCGGCTGAAACTGCCCGACAAGGTACTGCCGGTCAGGGCGTAGCGTAGAAAGCCCAGCTTTGCCGCTTCATAGTTGGTGGTCAGGATCAATTTGTCGGTCAGTACCTTGCCATGGGGCAGCTCAAGTGTAAGAGGTGGGCCGGGATAGATCGTCAGAACCGGGCTTTGTTCGTACAGCGCGACGTTGCCGGGCAGGCTGTCGGCGAGACCATGAACCAATGCTGCCGGATGCAGTAGGACTCCTGGATGAACATGGACGCCGGTTTGGTAGAGGGCGCTGCCCAGGCGGTTCTGCAGCATCCCGGCATCAAGGGGTGTGTGGGCGATCTCCATGGCCTCTAGATAGGGCAGAAAATTATCACGTTCCCGGATGGCGGGTTGATCGGCGGCGGCATAGTGGATGCCTTTCTCGGACCATTGGCAGTCAATGCCATGGCTGCTGATTTGTCCGCGCAGTGTGTCCACGCCGGCCTGGTTGATGCGGTTGATGCGGCGGTACTCACCCACCTGTCTGGCATCGAAGGGACCAGTGAAATGGGTGATGCCAACAGCAAAGCCGGAATTGCGCCCCGAGGCACCCTGTCCTACCAAGCGCGCGTCGAGGAACATAATTTCATCGTCGGGATGCAGCTCCGCCAGGCGCTGGGCGCAGGCCAGACCGGTGACGCCGGCGCCAACCACCGTCCAAGGTACCCGGTGAGTGCCTGTCAGGGCAGGGCGGCCAGAACGCGCGGGCAAAAGCGCGGCCCAGCCGTGTTTGTCCGTTGGGTAGGTATTGCGGTTTCGGTACATTGCGGGGAGTTTANCTGCTACCCCGACATTGGCTAACACTATATGAATCCACCGCCTTGGGCGCCCAGAACTGCGAGCCAAGAACTTCGCGATTGCGCGGTGGCTGGACAACCCGATACACTGAAGCCTTGCCATGCAAGCGATCTNTGGGAGGGAAGTTGTTGAAGGTGACATTGTGCCTTTGACGGGACCTGAAGCGGCGGAAGCGGTGGAACGGTGCTCGCAAGCGCTGGCATCGCGGCCGGACTATTTCGAGGCCGCCCAACTGCTCGCCGCGCTGCTGCAACGCTATGAATTAAATNCCGATGNNAGGATTTCGCCNCGTGGTCTGGAAGCCGCGTTCGCGTTTCCGAATGTCGATGGACAGGCATTGTGCGATGGNGCGCTCGCCTTTCTGAAATGCCAGGATCCCNTTGCTGATGTATTGGCGCGGGGCCGGGNCGATGGCTGGGATGCTGCTTCGGAGGCGCTATTCNCCCGCAAAGGCACGCGGTTGTTGCGCGACAGAGTGTTCAAGGCGGCTTTGAGCCATGGCATCGTCACGGATATGGAAGTCGAGTTCCTGCTGACCGCGATGCGCCGACGTCTGCTGCTGTCGCCGACGCTGCTCAAGGCACGGCCGATCTATGAATTTGCCTGCGTGCTGATCCGGCAGTGTCTGAACAACGAGTACGTTTTTTTTGCCGATGAAGATGAAAAGGCCGCTCTGGATGAATTGAACGTGGATATCGACGCGATGTTTGCGGGCGATGCGGCTGCGGGCGGCGCTTTCCAGCTGTGCTCACTGTACCGTCCGTTTCATGAAACATTGGGACATGAAACGCGCGCCATCGACCGGGTATCTCCCCAGGCCCTGCGCGCGGTGCTGCGTGATGAACTTGTGGCCCGGGGAAGGGAGGCGATGCTTGGTGACAGCCTGCCCCAGTTGACGGCAGTCACCGACGACACCTCTCGTCGGGTCGCCGCGCAATACAGAACCGATCCGTATCCGCGCTGGCTCAGTTTGCAGGCTCCGCAACCTGGCAGCGCCAAAGAGCGCATGGACGGCCATTTTTCCGCTGATGCACTCGGTGCCGTTGATGGCCCTTGTGACGTTCTGATCGCCGGTGCTGGAACAGGCCGTCAGGCGGTGCATGCGGCAATCGGTTACGGTGAAGGGGCCCGGGTGCTGGCAATTGATTTGAGCCGGCCCAGCCTCGGCTACGCCGCACGCATGGCCGAAATGCTGGGCGTGGGAAATCTTCGCTTCGCCCTCGGCGATATCCTGCATCTTGAGGAGACCGGCGGCAGTTTCGATGTGATCGAATGCGTCGGTGTCCTGCATCATATGGAGGATATGTATGAGGGATGGCGGTCGTTGCTTGGCCGGCTCCGCCCCGGCGGGCTGATCCTAATCGGGCTCTACAGCGCCGTTTCGCGCCGGGTCATTCGGGGACTATCCGAGGACTCGGATTGGCCGGGTCCGCACGCGGATGATGACAGGCTGCGTGCCTACCGTCGAAAGCTGATGCAGCGGGCGCCCGGTGATAACGCTTTCGCGCTGACAAAATCAGTTGATTTCTTCACCAAAAGCGGCTTCCGTGATCTCGCCCTGCATGTCAGTGAGCAATCGTGCACGATCCCGGAGATTGCCGGCTTCATGGCCGGTCACGGGCTCCAATTTCATGGCTTTAGTTTGCCGGACGAAACTCTGCGGGCCTACGCAGAGGCTTTCCCAAAAGACGAAGTGCCTGGCACGCTCGATCATTGGTGGGCATTCGAGTTGGACAACCCGCAGACCTTCAGCGGCATGTACCTATCCTGGTGCCGCAAAACCTAGAGCGGTAATATCAGGCGTTGCGGGCAGCTATAGGACCAGGTCGGTTTCCGGGTCGATCAGATGCATATGCGCCATGTCAATGGTGAAATCCATGGGCTCGCCGACCTGGCTGACAGCCCGTGGCCGCGACCGGGTGGTAATCTCGGTCTCGCCGATATTGATGAAAACCATGGTGTCGATGCCCATGGGTTCGAGGACCATAACATCCGACGTAAAATCGTGATGTGTTGGATCGGTATGGGGGCGCTTGTCGGTAATATGTTCGGGGCGAATACCGAACAGCATCTCCTTGCCCACATGGTCCTTATACCGTTCCTCGCGCTCACCGGGTACGGAAAGCGACAGTTCATCAGAAAGGCGGACCGCCATGCCATTATCGGCGGCTTCCAACTTGCAAGGTATGAAATTCATTGATGGCGAACCGATGAAAGCCGCCACGAACAAGGTTTTCGGCTCGNCGTACATTTCCTCCGGCGAACCGACCTGCTCAATGACGCCTTCGTTCATAACAACGATCCGATCGGCCAGTGTCATCGCCTCGACCTGGTCATGGGTAACATAGACTACCGTGGTCTTGACCCGTTGATGGATCTTCTTGATTTCGGTGCGCATCTGTACGCGCAGCTTGGCGTCGAGGTTGGACAGGGGTTCATCGAACAGGAAAACCTGGGGATCGCGGACGATGGCGCGGCCCATGGCGACGCGTTGGCGCTGACCACCTGAAAGCTGCTTCGGGCGCCGTTCCAAAAGCTCGCCAATATTCAAAATATCGGCAGCCTCGCTGACGCGGCGGTCTATTTCCACCTTCGGCGTTTTCCGCAGCCTGAGGCCGAAGGACATGTTTTTCTGAACGCTCATATGAGGATAAAGGGCGTAATTCTGAAACACCATGGCGATGTCCCGGTCCTTGGGTGCAACCTCGTTGATGACACGGTCGCCAACCANGATATCGCCGGCGGTGATGTCTTCCAGTCCTGCGATCATGCGCAAGGTCGTGGTCTTGCCACAACCCGAAGGGCCGACAAGGGCGATGAATTCATTATGCTCGATATCCAGATTGATGCCGCGCACCGCGGGGACATCGTCGTAGTACTTCCAGAGATCTCTCAATTGAATTTCGGCCATCTTTACTCTCTTCTTTCGTCTTTTTTATCGTGTGGCTTTTTATGCCGTGGCCTTCGGGATTGAATTCCCGATACGGCCTCCCTGTTCAGTGATCTATTTGATCGCACCGGCGGTCAGACCGGACGTGAAGTAGTCCATGAAGAAACCATAGATCATGATGATCGGCAGCGCGCCGATGAAGCAGGCCGCCATCAGCGAACCCCAATAGTAGATGTCGCCCCGGATCAGTTCGGTTATCACGCCGACGGATATGGTCTTTGCGGTCTCATCCTGAATAAACACCAGGGAATAAAGCAGTTCATTCCAACTGAGCGTGATGGAGAACAGGATCGCGCACATGATGCCCGGGATCGCCATGGGCAGGACTACCCTGATAAGCGCGCCAAGGCGTGAGCAACCATCAAGATAGGCGCATTCCTCCACCTCCACCGGAATGGTCTTGAAATAGCCCATCAACAACCATGTCACGAATGGAATCAGGAATGTTGGGTATGTCAGGATCAGAGACCAATACGTATCGCGGATTGGGACATAGTCGTCAATCGTATTGATGACATCGATCAATGGAATGAACAGCAGCGTTTGCGGTATCAGGTAGGTAATGAAGACGGNAACGCCGAAAACCTCAACGCCGCGAAAACGCAGGCGCGCCAGGGCATAGGCGGCCAAAGTTCCAATCGAGACAGAGATAATGGTCACGGCCACCGTGACGATCAAGGTGTTGACGAACCAATGGTTGAAAAAGCTCGTGTTAGTGGCCAGGTAAACATAATGCTCGGTGGCTATTCCAGTCGCCCAGAATGGAGAGTTACCCAGATTATTGATCTCTGCATCTGTCTTAATCGAGGTGACGCCCATGATGTAGAAGGGAAACAGTGCGAAGAATACATAGGGCAGCAACGCGATATAATTTGCCGCCGCTTTACGCCGCCGCCAGATCGGTACTTTATTAATGGCCACTTCCCGGCCACTGCTGCCAGTTAACGTTTCGGTACTAGAGCTCATGTGAGGTATCCCTTCTCACCATCCGTAGCAAAAAGATCACGATGAAGACCAAAATCGGAAACAGGAACAGCGCGACGGCCGCGCCCAGCGCGATTTCGTGATTGAGGATGCCATAGGTGAAGGAGTAGGTGGAGAACAAATGTGTCGAGTTCATCGGACCACCCCTAGTCAGCACATAAATAATATTGAATTCGCCCAGCGTGAAGATTGTTGAAAACAAGATGATGATGGCCAACACCGGCCGCAGCAAAGGCAGCGTGATGGAGTAGAACTTCCTCCAGGTCGAGGCGCCATCGATCTCAGCGGCATCATAAAGATGCTCCGGGATCGCCATCAGTCCCGCCAGGATGGTGATAATAAAGAATGGAATGCCGCGCCAGATGTTGACGAAGATCACCGAGGCCATAGCCAGGGTCGGATTGCCGAGGAAATTATAAGGCCCCCAGCTGAACATGGTAAATGGCCACATGTTTGCCAGGATCCAGTTGATGTGGCTGTAGGTCGGGTCCAGGATCAACCACCAGCCCAGCGTGGAGAGCGCGGTCGGCGCCACGAATGGCAGCAGCACGGAGCCGCGGAAAAAGCGTCTCAGCTTCAGAATACGCTGCAGCAACAACGCACAAGTAAGACCCAGCACCACCTTGAAAAGTACCGACCAAAAAGCAAACAGCAAGGTGTTCCAGATCGTCATGAGGAAGATGTCGTCTTCGGTCAGGATATAGATGAAGTTTTCCAGGCCCACATATGATGCTGGCTCGCCGACAAAGGCGTCGGAGACGCTGAACCAGACCGCCAGACAAAAGGGATAAACCACCAGTGATATCATTACGAGGGTTGCCGGTAGTAGAAACCCGTAGCCGTCAATATCTGGGCCGACACGCTTCTTCATGCGGGTGCGAAAAGTAGCGGGCGGTGATTTTATCACCGCCCGCTCAGTATTGGGTACGCTTACCATGACGTGTCAATCACCCGGGGATGGTCAACAGGCCACGCTCCTTTACTGGTATTATACACGCTTGCTACCCCTCCCGCTTGGCAGCCCGTTTGTAGATCCGCTTCATTTGCGATTCCAGCTTCTTGACCGCATCTTCAGCCGAGGCCTTGCCAACTGCAACGGATGCCACGGCGTCAGGCAGCAGATACTGATCAACTACCGTCTGCACGGCAGCGGTTGGCACGCCAGGCCAGCCAATGGCATGGGTGTACCAGCCGATAAACGGCGCGAAGTAGTACTTGGAGTTGGACGCGTAGAGTGGATGCAGCGCGTTGCCGGCAAGCACTGGCTGGTTGTAGCCTTTAGAGGCCGTCAAATGCTTCTCGGCGTTGTTCTTTGAGAAATGGAAGGCCATGAACTCCTTGGCCAATTCCTTTTCCTTGGCAAACTTCCAAACGCCCATGTTGTTGAATGAGGCGGCCATGTGACGGCCCGCCGGGCCCTTGGGCGGCATGATATGGTTGATCGCGTGATGCACCAGCCGATCAGTGCCCGGAACCTTGGTCTGTGCCTTGATAGCCGAACGGTAGGCCGAGATCGGGTTCAGGATCATGCTGCACTTGCCAGAGTTCAGGCACACGTTGTTGTTGCGGTCATCCCAGGCAAGCACTTCGTCGGTCATGGCGTCGTTATATAGCGCCGAGATGAATTTGAAGGCTTCAACCGATGCTTTCGAATTGACGGCGACGGTCTTGCTGTCCTCATCCACCAATCTGGCGCCATAGGACCACATGATACCGCGCAGGATCATGTTCGAGTCGACTGAGTGGGCGATTTGGATACCCAGCGGATTGCCCTTTTTCTTCAACTTGCTGCCGATGCGGTGCACATCTTCCCAAGTATCAGGCATGTTCTCGCCGATTTCGCCGATTAGATCCGTGCGCAGCGCCAACGGGAAGGAAATGAAGAACCATGGAATGGCCTTGTGATGCCCATCCGAGCCTCTGCCCACGGTTCCATCTGTCCAGCCGCCGCCGGCCTTACCGATCTGCGCATAGAGATCGTCGACGCTTTCCAGATGTTTGGAATAGAGATGCGGGTTGGAGTTACCGACGGAAACCAGATCGTGGCCCTTTTGGCCCTGCACTTCACCGGCGAGAACCGCCGGCAATTGCAGATGGGCGACACGGTCGAGACGTGTCTTGACGCCGGCCGCCTTACCGAATTCCGCCAACTGCCGTTCCAATTCCACATCGGACGCCGGTACGAAATGCGAGTTCGTGAGCATTTTCAGCTCCCGTGCCGCCGCCGTTGCCGGGGCGATGCCGGTCGCCAGAATGCCAGCCAAACCGCCTGACGCGGCGGCTGTACCCCGGAGAAATTTCCGTCGGCTGGGTGCGTCTGTCGAGAGTGTATCGTTCTTCTGCGTAAGTTTAGTTTTACNGACCATTGTTCCTCTCCCTGCTGCAAAATTNTTCGNTTTTGTTGTTTCTTGNTCTGCTNTAATTAGAAAGTTCAAATATTGACGTAACGTATCATGCCCATAGTGTAACCGNAATGCCCGGCTTTATGTCAATCGTTTATGTCAAGATCCTGTATGAATTGTCTGCCAATAGTCCGCGTTGAGATCCCAAAGGTANGCATCGTGGGTCGNTTCCAAGCAGTGGCGCAGGCTGGGATAGATCCCTAATNTGAGATCCTTGCTGCAANCGCGCATTTTGACGGCGGCGAGGCTCCGTGNCTCCGCCGACATTCTTGCCGCCGCTAGGCTGGCGNTGGCCTGCCGCATCAATTCCTTGTCNGCCAACGGGGTGTCAAGGTCTCCATATGGCAGTGAATTGGCCAATTTGGATAGCCAAACCATGGTCTCCGTCCGGGCGAATGGTCTTGCATCCGTCGGACGTGCAAATGACGGCCGCTTGGTCGTCCTTGGCCGCCATTGCCATCATCCCAGTGGGCAGCAAGGCGTTGAGGCATAGTGACAGCGCCGCGATCAACACAATCGCGTGTCGGCTATGCCCCGGCCGGGCTATCGTCTGCTGCCTGTCCTTCTTGACGTCTACAAGACAAGGGGACGGTGGACGCTATTCAATGATCTAGCCCAAATTTTCGAGACGATGGCCTAGCCTCGTTGCCGTGCTGTTGCCTCGTCATCGATGGTCAACTCATCGGTGATCACCACGCCGTAGTCGTTGGCCGCCGTATTGATGCTGATCAGGCCGTCGGTAACGTCGGCCAGCACCATCTCGGGGTCGCGCAGCATGGGATCGCCATAGCCGCCGCCCGCCGGGCCGACACAAACAAAGCGGTCGCCGGCTTGCACCGGCGTGTGTGGTACTTTCGAGGGCAGTTCGCCGCTCTTGCCGCTATCGGTGTTGGCGCGGTCCAGATGCAGGCCGGCGGTACCGCCTTCGCCGCCGCCCTGAAAGCCCCAGGGCGCGAACTTGTGTCCTTCGCCCTCGACCGAGGCGCCGCCGTCGTCGAGATAGACG
This sequence comes from Rhodospirillaceae bacterium, assembly GCA_002731375.1. Taxonomy (GTDB): domain Bacteria; phylum Pseudomonadota; class Alphaproteobacteria. The sequence continues at coordinate 51,944 of PCBT01000053.1, forward strand.
AATTCCCGCACCGAGCCGAGNCCGCCGCGCCATTGTCCGGCACCGCAGACATCTTCGCGCAACTCGTAACGGTCCACACGCAGGGGCAGATGTGACTCGATGTCCTCGATGGGATTGTTGCGGGTGTTGGCATACAGGGTATCGACGGCGTCCATACCGTCNTTGCCGTCCCGGCCGCCATAGCTGCCTTCGAAGATTTCCATGTGCACCCAGTGTTCGGAGTTTTGCAGGCCGGAAAACGCGATGACCCGCAGATTGCCAATGCCGGCGGAAACCTGGCTAGGCGCGACCTGGGCCAGGGCCTTCATAACCGTATCGGCCAATTGATTGCCGGGGCAAAATCGGGCAATGGTGGGGGCGGGGAACACCGGATTGGCCAGGCAGCCCTCGGGCGCGGCGATCTTGATCGGGCGCACCAGACCGTCGTTCACCGGGATATGGCCATGCACCGCCGTGTCCAGCAGCACAGAACGCACGGTTAGCCAGATGGCGATATCCACCGTGCCCTGCAGCGGCATATTGATGGGCTTGTCGGGGATTTGTGGCGCCGTGCCGGTCAGATCCACCACCATCTCATCACCCGTTACCGTAATGGCGACGCACAGAGGCAGCTCCTTGCGGCTGGGTTCCGGGTCATCGAGATAGCCGTCTATATAGGTCGTGGCTGCATAGGTGCCGTCGGGCAACGCGGCGATGGCCTGGCGCATCAGCCGTTCGGAATGCTGCATGACGCTTTCACAGGCGCTTTGAAATATCGCCTTGCCGTAGCGGTCGATGAGTTCCACCAGGCGTTCGGCGCCAATGCGGGCGGCGGCGATCTGCGCCTCCATATCGCCCACCACCAGATCGGAAACCCGGATATTGTCGCGCAGGATATGCCAGACCGGTTCTACCTTCTCGCCCTGGTCATAGACGCGGATGGCCTTGAATTGCAGGCCTTCGGCGTAGGCATCGATGGCATCGACAATGCCGCAGCTGCCCGGCGTCAGGGCGCCGATGTCCAGATGATGCGCCGTGGTGGCTGAAAAGGCGATCAGCTCGCCGTCATAAAACACCGGCACGATAAAGCCCACGTCTGGGCCGTGGGAGGCGCCTGAATAGGCATCGTTGTGCATGATCACATCGCCGGGTCGCAGGCCGTCACCGCGTTGATCAAGGATCTTCTGCATGCCCTGGACATAGCCGGGAATAGGCCCCGATTGCAGGGGCGTCGATTGCGCCGATTCTGCGAGACCCCGGCCCTGGACGTCCACCAGGCCGGCGCCGAAGTCCTCTGATTCCCGAATGATCGAGGAATAGGACATGCGCATCAGCTTGTAGCCCATCTCGATCGCGATGTTTTCCAAGGCGCCTTGAATGACCGAGGCGGTGACGTGATCAACGGTGGGGGTGCTACCCGCTTGCTGGTTCATGATCAGGCTCCTGTCTCGATCAACAGATTGCCGCCCGCCTGGGCTGTGGCCCGGGCGCCGGGGGGAATGACGGTTGTGGTATCTTTCTGCAGCACGATCGCCGGCCCTTCGAAGACCTCGTCGATGGGCAACTTGTCCCGCTCGTACAATGGCGTTGCGGCGGCCTGCAATTCGCCATCCAAGCGGAAATAGCACCGCGCCTCGTCCAATCGGGCATCCTGAAGGCTGCCGCCCTGTGGCAACGTTGGCGAAGCGACCTTGGGCATCTGACCTATGCCGGTAATGCGGATATTGACGATCTCGATGGGGTTGTCGGCAAAAACGTGGCCGTATTCGGTCGTATGGATCGCTTCAAAGGCCTTGAAGATATCTGCCAGGGAGGTTTCGTCCACCGCGCCGTCGGCGACTGGCACGCGGAGTTCATAGCCCTGACCCACATAGCGCAGATCGCCGCTGCGTTGGTATTCCACGGTGCCCTCGTCCAGGCCGTCGGTCTTGAACAGCGCTGCCAGGCCGGCGCGCATGGCATCGAAATCCCGGCTCAGGCGATCGCCGTCCACGTTGCCGCTGGTCTGAAACTCGGTGCGGATGGCATCATACTTTAGATCCGTGGTCAGCAGGCCGGCGGCTGATGTAATGCCTGGATAAGGCGGAATGATAACTTCCGGAATGCCCAGATCCCGCGCCATCTCCACACCATGTAGTGGCCCGGCGCCCCCGAAGGCGACCAATGAGAATTCGCGCGGGTCATGGCCCTTTTGTACCGTGCGGGAGCGGATCGCGTTGGCCATGTTGGCGTTGATGATGGTCAGCACGCCGTCGGCGGCGGCTTCCACCGTCATGCCCATCTGTTTGCCAAATTCGGCCATGACCTTGTGGGCCGCACCGGCATCCAGGCGCATCTCGCCGCCCAGGAAATTTCCGGGCTGCAACCGGCCCAGAACCACGTTGGCGTCGGTCACCGTGGGTAGTTCACCACCCCGGCCATAGGCGGCCGGACCCGGTACGGCGCCAGCGGAATGAGGACCAACACGGAAGGCCTGGCCCGCATCCAGGTGCGCGATGGAGCCGCCGCCAGCGCCAATGGTGTGGATATCGATCATCGGCGCCATTACCGGATAGCCGCCAATCCAGGTATCCCGCGCCGTGGCCTCGGCGAATTGGCCGTCCACCACCAGACCGATATCGGCGGAAGTGCCGCCAATATCAAAGGTGATCAGGCGCTTGCGGTCGGAGCGCTCGCCGCTCATGGCACCACCCAGGACTCCCGCTGCCGGGCCCGACAGTAATGTCAGGATGGGGCGCTCGGAGACCATGGCACCAGTGGCGACACCGCCGTTGGAGCCCATGACGTGGAGGTCCGCCGTGAAGCCATTGTCGGCAAGGGCGCGTTCCAGCTCCTCGACATAGACGCGAACTTTAGGGCCAATGAAGGCGTTCATGGCGGCGGTGGTGAAGCGTTCGAATTCCCGGAACTGCGGTGATACGGTAGACGATGTCGTGACGAAACAATCAGGATATTCCTCCCGAATGATCTCCGCCGCGCGCTGCTCATGCGCCGGGTTGATATAGGCGAACAGGAAACAGACTGCGATGGCCTCGACGCCTGCCTCACGCAATTCCCGTGCCGCTTCTCGTACGGCGTCCTCGTCCAACGGTTTCAACACCGTGCCGTCGGGCGGGCTCAGACGTTCGGGCACGACCTTGCGGTGCCGCCGCTGCACGAGGGGCCGGTCCTGCCAGGGCACCTCCTGCATGATGGAATAATGTTGGGGCCGCTGGTGGCGGCCGATGTGTAGGATATCGCGGTAGCCTTCGGTGGTGACCATGCCGGTCTTGGCGCCCTTGTATTCCAGCACCGCGTTGGTGGCAATGGTGGTGCCGTGCAGCACATGATCAATGGCGCCTCGGTTCACATCAAAGCGTTCACAAATTTCGCACAGGCCCTGAATGACGCCCCGGCTGGGATCATCCGGAGTGGTAGGGACTTTATGAATTGCGAGGTCCTCGCTTTCCGTATCGCCGTACATCACGTCTGTAAAGGTTCCGCCAACATCGACGCCAATTAGTTTCATCTTGTTATTCCCCAGCTTGGTCTTCGGGCGGCAGAATGACGCCGGCGGTTCCAGTGATCAGTCCATATTGGTCGGGCTGACGATGTTCGGCGAAGTTGAACACCGTGTTCTTGTAGTGATTACAGGCGTCCAGATCGCAATCGGCAACCACCAATTCATCTTCCAAAGTACGGCCCTGGGCTACGATTTCCCCCGTCGGAGCCACGATCAGCGTACCGCCCATCATATCGCAGCCGCCCTCGTTGCCCGCCTTGGCCACGCCAATGACCCAAGTGGCATTCTGATAGGCCCCCGACTGCATGGACAGATTGTTGTGCAGGCCGGCCAGATGCGTCGGCTCGAACCCCCAAGGCGGCTCGGTCGCAGGCGTGTTATAGCCCAGCATGATCATCTCCACGCCCTGCAGGCCCATCATACGGTAGGTCTCGGGCCAGCGGCGGTCGTTGCAGATGCACATGCCCATGATGCCGCCCATGGTGCGCCAGACCGGAAAACCCAGATCGCCCACATTGAAATAGGCTTTCTCCAAATGCTGCCATTTCCGTTCCGGCAGATGCTTGGCGTGGCCTGGCAGGTGCACCTTGCGGTATTTGCCGACAATGGCGCCAGATTTATCCACCAGAATGGATGTGTTGAAGCGCTGGGCCTTGCCGCCGTCTTCGACTATTTCCGCGAAGCCCAGGCAAAAGCCCATGCCATGTTCCGCCGCCCTGTCGAACAATGCCTGGGTCTCGGGTCCGGGCATAGCGGTTTCAAAAAAGCCGTCAATTTCATCCTGATCCTCGAAATACCAGCGTGGGAAAAACGTCGTCAGGGCAAGTTCGGGAAAGACCACCAGATCACAGCCGCGTTCATGTGCTTGATCCAGAAGCGCCAACAGGCGGTCCACTACCCCGGCGCGGGTTTCGTCGCGGGCGATTGGGCCAAGCTGCGCCGCCCCCACCGTGACCATGCGATTTGACTTTGCCATCATTAGCTATTCTGCACTCAAGCTGGCGGGAATGGAAACAGGCGTTATGATCGGGTGGGCAACAATAACGAGGACGTCATGGACTTCGGCATATCATTCCCACAAACCCAAATCGGCAACGACCCCGCCGTTATTCGTAACTTTGTTACCACGGCGGAGGATCTTGGCTTCGAGCGCCTGACTTTGGTGGATCATATTCTCGGCGCCAAGGATGCCAGGGACGCGCCCTGGGCCGTGCATTACACCATCGAATACGGTTTTCACGAACCCATGACCCTGTTCGCGTGGATCGCCGGCTTCACGGAAAAAATACAACTGGTCACCGCCAACGTGGTGCTGCCGCAACGGCAGACGGAATTGGTGGCCAAGCAGGCCGCCGAAATCGATATTCTGACAGGTGGGCGTATAGTGCTGGGCATCGGCGTTGGCTGGAGCGCCTCGGAGTTCGAGGCGTTGGGCATGAATTTCGCTAATCGCGGCGACCGGATCGAGGAGCAGGTAGCGCTGTTGCGCCGGCTCTGGACCGAAGAGTTGGTGGATTTCAACGGTGAATGGCATGCAATGTCCGACATGGGCATGAACCCGCTGCCGATCCAGCGGCCGATTCCGATCTGGTTTGGCGCCATGGCCGATGTCGCCATCCGCCGGGCGGCGCGGATCGGCGATGGCTGGTTGATGAGCCCGCGCACCAAACCCGATGACGTGATGCGGGCCAAGATCGAGCTATTTCACGAGACCGCCCAGGCGTCGGGCCGTGACCCGGCGGACCTGGGCATCGATGCCACGGTCTTCGCCGAGGACCGGGGCCCCAACGAATGGCTGTCCGAGGTGGAGGCCTGGCGCGAGATGGGCGCAACTTCCGTTACCTTCCGGACATCCGAATCCGGTTTTGCACATATCGATCAACATCTCGAAGCCATGCGTAAACTGGCCGACGCCGTCGGCTAGATCATTTCCAATGATTGCTGAACCAGCCCACTCCCTCTCCCGGCCACCCCGAAGGTACCATTACTGGGTGGCCGGGAGAGGGAGTGGGCTGGCGTTGCGAAAATACTTAAAACCCAGGAGGAAACATCATGCTCGATCTACCTATCGCCATTGGCGAAAGTGCTTCGTTCACAAAGACCGTCGCTGAATGCGACATTTATGGCTTTGCCGGCCTGACCGGCGATTTCGCCGCGCCCCATACCAATGAGGAATTCATGAAGAACTCGCAGTATGGTCAGCGCATAGCCCACGGCGCTCTGGTCGTCGGTTTCATGTCCACGGCCTCGGCTCTTCTGGGCAATCGGATGTTGGAGGGGCGGGACGACCTGACGGCCGTGTCCCTGGGCTATGACAGGGTGCGTTTCGTCGCCCCAGTGCTGATCGGTGATACCATCACCGTGACTTACGAGGTCAAGGAACTGGAGACGGAGCGCCAGCGCAGCCGCTCGGCAGTGACTGCCACCAATCAACGCGGTGAAACCGTCAGTGTAGCCGAGCACATCATGAAATGGCTGGTAAATCCCTAACGTCGAACAGGAAAACGATTATGCAGTTGAAAGAAAAGGTCGTCATTGTCACGGGCGGCGGACGCGGCTTGGGCCGGGCCTATTGCGAGGCGGTGGCCGCCGAGGGCGCGCTTGTAGTCACCGCCGATATCCGCGATACCGCCGGCACCGTCGCCAGCATCGAAGCGGCCGGCGGTCAGGCCGTGGGCACGCATCTGGATGTGGCGGAAATGGACAGCTGCCAGGCCATGGCGGATCTGGCGGTGGAGAAATTTGGCCGCATTGATGTCGTGGTCAATAACGCCGCTTTGTTCGGTGATATCTCCGGCGGCCGCTCTGATCATATCCCCGAGGATCAGTGGGACGCCGTCATGCAGGTGAATATCAAGGGTGTCTGGCAATGCTGCAAGGCCTGCGTCCCGGCCCTGCGTCAGACGGGTGGTGGTTCCATTATCAATATCTCGTCCCTGGCGGCGAAGTATGGCATGGCGTTCGGCCTGGATTACGCCATGTCCAAGGCGGCTGTAATCGGCATTACCCGCAGCCTGGCGCGCGAATTGGGCCGGGATTGGATCCGGGTTAATTCCGTCGCGCCCGGCGCGGTTCTGACCGAGGGCACCACGGAAAACATGGGCGACAAGAAGGATATGGTGCTCAAGGCCATCGCCGCCGGACAATCCCTGAAGAAAAACCTGAATACCGAGGATTTGGTCGGCACCGTGGTTTTCTTATCCTCGGACGCTTCGAAATTCATCACCGGCCAAACCATCATGGTCGATGGCGGAACGGTCATGCTTTGAGGGGCGGAAAGCCTGGATACCAGTCTGCGTGATTGCCTGCGTGGTTACCCATGCCGGGCTTGGTCAGCAGGCCGCGCGGTGCGATGTAGCTGCTGATATGGTGTTGCGGCGCCTCCGACCAACCGATGTTAAAGGCGCAGAGTTTGGGAAAGAACTGCAGTCGGCTGTAGGGCAGGTGGTCGTGCATCCACCAAGCCAGCGATCGCCAGTCCGCGCCGTCGGCATATTTGTCAGCAAACCATGGCACCACGACGCAAGCCATGGCGCCCATATGGCCATTGCTGTCCCTATGATCCCAAACATGGCGGCCCTTGGCGCGTTCTGAGCTGGCGCAGTTCAGATTATGTTCGTTGCCGAAGGCATTGACGGCGGCGTTGCGGTAGGAGGAGCGGATGGAAAGGCCGCCAAAACTGGCTTTCAACGGCTCCAACAATTCGGTGCATAGACGGCTGCCGGCGGCGATCGCCAGGTCTGGATTGTCGGGGATATTGGGGATGCCGTAAAAGACCGAAATCTCGCTGTAAAGAAAATCGCGCATGAAGAACGACGGCGACAGGCGCACCCGACCCAGCTCCTCCAGACCTTTCATGCTGCCTGGTTTACGCATTGCCGCGTAATCCCAAAAACCATTGGGCGAGGGCGAATAGGGCGGTCAGAACCAAGGGCCAGAAAGTGGCTAATCCGGTGGGCGCTTGCCACCATAGAAACAGGGCCACGCCACCGGCGAACAGCAATGGGGAGTGTCGCCAACAGGGTAATTTAATAGATCCGATATTCATATTTTAGATTAAAGAAAAAATATAAACAATTATATTATAAAGCATAATTTAGATCCTCTAAAAGATCATCGCCATCCTCGATGCCGACCGACAGGCGTATCAGTCCATCGCTGATGCCCAGCTCGGCACGGATTTCGGGGGGGATGGAGGCGTGGGTCATGATGGCGGGATGTTCGATCAGGCTTTCCACCCCGCCCAGGCTTTCGGCTAGCGAGAACAACGTGGTGCGTTCCAGGAAACGGCGGCTTTTTTCCAGCCCGCCCTTCAGCACGGCAGTCACCATGCCGCCGAAATAGTCCATTTGTAGGACTGCAAGCTTGTGCTGGGGATGGCTTGCCAGGCCGGGGTAGTAGACCGTCTCCACATCGTCATGGCCCTCTAGAAATTCGGCGATGGCCATGGCGTTCTCGCTGTGGCGCTGCATCCGTAGCGGCAGTGTTTTCAGGCCCCGCATGGCGAGAAAGGCATCGAACGGTCCGGCGATGGAGCCTACCGCGTTATGTAGGTAGGCTAGGCGCTCGCGCAGCTCGGCATCGTCACGGGCCACCACCATGCCGCCCACCATGTCGGAATGTCCATTTAGATACTTGGTCGCCGAATGCACCACCAAATCAAAGCCGAAATCCAGTGGCCGTTGCGCCACGGGGGAGGCGAAGGTGTTATCCGCCACGCACAAAATTCCCTTGGGTGCGGCAACCCTGGCGATGGCGGTGAAATCCACCAGGCGCAACATGGGATTAGTCGGGCTTTCGATCCAGATCATCTTGGTTTCCGGGCGGATCGCCGCTTCCAGTGCTGCCGCGTCCGATAGATCCACATAGCTGAAATCCAGGCCGGCGGAGCGTTTGCGCACGTCCTGGAACAAGCGGTAGGTGCCGCCATAGAGATCGTCCATGGCAATCACGTGATCGCCGCTATCCAGCAGCTCCAGCACCGTACCGGAGGCCGCGAGTCCAGAGGCGAAGGCATAGCCCTGAGCGCCATTTTCCAGATCCGCGACGCAGGCTTCATAGGCCATGCGGGTGGGGTTTTGGCTGCGTGAGTATTCGTAACCCTTGTGGACGCCGGGGCTGTCCTGAACGTAGGTGGAGGTGGCATAGATGGGCACCATGATGGCGCCAGTGGTCGGGTCGGGTTTCTGGCCCGCGTGAATGGCGCGGGTGGCGATTCCGTGGCGGTTGCGTGACATGTCTCTCGACCTCGTATGATGGTGTTTTGAGATTTAGCCGCGTCCCCGGTAAGGGGCGACGCCTTGGTCCGGGATCCAAACGCTTGCGGGCGGTTCCCCCGTGGCATAAAAGACATCGATGGGGATGCCGCCACGGGGATACCAATAACCGCCGATACGCAGCCATTTTGGCGCCAGTAGTTCTATCAGCCGTTTGGCGATGGCGACTGTGCAGTCCTCGTGAAAAGCGGCATGATTGCGATGCGCGGCCAGGAACAGTTTCAGGGACTTGCTCTCAACGATCCATTCGTCCGGCAGATAGTCGATCACCAGATGGGCGAAATCCGGCTGGCCCGTTACCGGGCAGACAGAGGTGAATTCCGGACAGGCAAAGCGGATCAGGTAATCATCGCCCACACGAGGGTTCGCTACCTTTTCCAACACCGCCTCTTGGGGCGAAAGGGGCGCCTCGACCATTTGGCCCAATTGGCTCAGTTCACTCGTTTCCATTTCGGTCATGCCACCATCCGTGAAGCCTTGTCTCTATGCCAAGTAATATCAAGGAGCTTGCTGATTAGCCAGGGCGCTTCAAGGCCGGTGCAGGGTAATCAATGCTGCTGAGGGCCGTGCTCGTATTCCCGACAGCGGTTCAAACCTTTCACTGGCGCACACCCCCAAAGGTAGGCGGATCTGGCCGCCATGGGTATGGCCGCACAAATACAGAGCAATAGCGGCGGCGGCTGGATCGGCACCGGACAGATTGGCGCCGCTCATTTCGGTCTTGTCCAGTTTGCCTTTATAGATATTGGCGCCGGACAGATCGGTCATGTTCAGGGATGAACCCAGGAAACGTGCGGGTGTCAACGAAGTGCCGACCATGGAGGCGCCCGAGAGATCGATACCGGAGAAATTCACATTATCCAGATCCGCGCTATCCAGCACCGCGCGTTTGCCCTTGGCGCCAAAGCTGGCCATCCATTCGTCAGCCGTCTCGACGGTATCGCGCAGGTCGTCGGGCAGGCTATCGGCGGAGATAATAATTTCGGCCCCTGTCAGATCGGCGCCGCCGTAATCCATGCCTTCCAGTTCCTGCAAGGGAAAATCGGCCCACGCCCCACCGGAACCGCCCGAAAGCCAGCGTTTGGGCCGCGCCAGAGTGAGTTGAATTTCTTGCGTTATCATTATTTTCGACCACATGAAACGGGTGCAATAAGCCCGAGGGCATATTGCGCGTTCCAGGTAAAGATTGCCTTAAGGTTTGCCAGCCTGTGACAGGCTGCTCAATGACACTGTCGAGGCAATTTGACGGTTTATGGCTGGTTTGGGTTCGCCTTCCAGCCCATGGCGCGGAAGAAAATCGGCGCCAGGGTGACGATCAGTATTATCCGAACCAGGTGCATGGTGGCGACAAAGGCGGTGTCCACGTCCAGGGCCAGGGCGATCAGGCTCATTTCCGCCAAACCGCCGGGCGATAACGCCAATAGTAGCGCATACATGGGCAGGCCAAGGATAGGTGCGGCCACATAAGCAAAGGTGGTTGCCAGGGCCAGCATGCCAAGGGCCGAAATCACACCCAGAATAATTGGCCGGGCGGTCTTACGCAGATCAAGGCCGACAAACCTTGCGCCGATGGCGCCGCCGATCACGACCTGCGCCACCGCGATGATTTCAGCCGGTGGCCGCCCCTCGACGAAACCCGCCAGATAGGCGGCGGCGGAGACCACCATGGGGATGAAAATCTGACTGCCGGGCAGGGGCAGTTTCTGGCCGAGGATATATCCCACTACGGCGCAGGCCGCCAGAATGGCCAACTCCCCCTCTTGCGCCGCCGGTCGGCTGCCAACACCCGGGCCGTATTGGGGATATCCAGATCCGCGATGCTGGCTAGGAACAGAGGTAGGAGGAAAACCACAACGAAGATCCGCGTGGCATGCACCAGGGCAATCGTGGGCGTATCGCCGCCCATGCGCTCGCCCACAAGGGTCATCTCACTTAGGCCCCCCGGCGTGCCGGAGAAATAGGCTGTCGCCCTGTCCATGCCGCCGATCCGTCTCAGGAACGACACCGCTACTACCGTCATCAAAGTGACGAAGATGGCGACGGTAAGGGCGCCAGCGCCCCAGTGCTGCAGTTGCTGCAGAATTTGCGGTGTGAAGGCGCTGCCAAGCAACGTTCCCAGCACCGCCGTCATGGATAGCCGTGTCGGCATGTGCAGGGCAATTGGTGCGCCGGACAGGGCGGCGATGGTGGTGAAGGTCATGCTACCCAGCATCCAGGCCAGGGGTAGGTTGAAATAGTAAAACACCGCGCCGCCGACCGCGCCCAGCGCGATGGAGAAGGTTAGACGGAGAACAAGACCCATATGTGCCTAATCTATAAAGCGGCCAAGGCGCACCGCGGTCTGCCCCACGCGGGGGCGGTGGGTAGGCATGATCAGGACGCAATCATCGTGCGGCGTGATCACGGGCTGGGCGCCATCATGGCCGATGATGGTGCCGGCCTGGGCGATCACCTCCAGGCCGGTGAAGTCGTCGGTAAAGCGGAAGGCCTCGGTCTGAATGGTAATGGGGCCGACCACCTCGATCATTTTCTGTGGCGCTGGACTGTCGGCCAGATACGGCTTGGCCGTATCCCGGTCAATGACGCCCAAGGCATCAAGAAAATGGAACACCGTCTGGATGGCGACCTGGCGGGAGGTATCCTGCCAATGCTGACCGCATTCGATTAACAGCGCCGTCTTCTCGCCGCTATCCGCCGCAAAGGATCCATAGTCACGCATGCGTGGACCGGCGGTATGGCCCGGATCGGCGACCACATGTCCTGGCACGCCCATGGCCATGGCCAGACGCCGGCCCTTGGCCGCCGTGCCGCACAGCATCAGGGCCGGGCAGGGCAAATGCATGGAATGCAGATCCAGCAGGTAATCAGCCGTCGCCACGGCGCCACGTACCTGCCTCGCCCGGCTCAGCTCGGACGACTGGCGCTCGCCGTCCAGAATATCGTCTGACCACAGCCGGTTGAAATCTTCGTCCACGAGGCGCGAGGCGCCGGGATTTTCCGCGTCAAAGGAATGGTAGGCATCGACGTTGTTGAAGCACAGGGTCAGGCTGCCCTTGCTGGGCCGGATATTGTTTTTGAACAACACGGATAGCGCGTAGGCGCCGCAAACTTCGTTGCCGTGGGTCAGGGCGGTGATCAGGACATTTGGCCCAGGCTGACCGCTGTCAAAGCGGTGCAGGTAATCGATATCTGTATTGCCGGTACGATAGCCCGTGATGTCAATGGGCAGCAATTCCAGCCCGGCCGTCATGCCATGGCTCCATAGTCGATGGGCTGGTGGCGGTCCAAGGTGGTGCCGGCCCGAGGCATGGGATATTTCAGGCCGGAGGCGCAATTGAATAGAATGCTGCGGTCCTGAGCGCTGATCCTACCGTCCGCGACGGCGGCCTTCCAGGCGGCGTAGGTGGCGGCACCTTCGGGGCACAGCAGCATGCCGCCATTCCTGGACATGTCATCGCGGGCGGCGAAAATATCCTCGTCATCAATGGCGATGGCAAAGCCGCCCGATTGGCGCACCGCGCGCAAGATTAGGAAATCGCCCACCGCCGCCGGTACCCGGATTCCGGAGGCCATGGTGTGGGCATCGGGCCAAAGGTCCGCATGTTCGACACCATCGTCAAAGGCCTTGACGAGGGGCGCACACCCCGATGCCTGTACGGCGATCATCTTGGGCCGCTTGGAGCCGATCCAACCCATGGCCTGCAACTCGTCGAACGCCTTCCACATGCCGATGAGGCCGGTGCCGCCGCCCGTGGGGTAAAAGATCGCATCGGGTAAATGCCAGCCGCATTGTTCGGCCAGTTCCAGGCCCATGGTTTTCTTGCCCTCGATCCGATACGGTTCCTTCAGGGTCGAGGCGTCGAACCAGCCCATGGCCTTCTTGCCGTCACCGACGATCTTGCCGCAATCATTGATCAGGCCATTGACGCAGTAGACCCGCGCCCCTTGTAGGGCAATCTCGCGGATATTGGTTTCGGGCGTGTCATCAGGGCAAAAGACAAAAGCCTCAATCCCGGCGGCCCGGCAATAGGCAGCCATGGCGGCGCCCGCGTTTCCGTTGGTGGGCATAGCCATGCGGGTGACACCAAGTTCTTTGGCCATGGAGACGGCCAGACACAAACCCCGTGCCTTGAACGAGCCCGTGGGCAGGCGGCCCTCGTCCTTGATCCAGAGATCGCCATCCACGCCTGGCGCTGGTATCAAGGGCGTCATGCATTCCCCTAACGAAAGGACGTTATCGATCGAACGGACGGGCAGGAATTCCCGGTAGCGCCACATATCGGGTGGACGCTCCGCCAATGTTTCCTTGCTCAGGCTTTGGGCCATGCTGTCGAGATCATAGCGTACCAAGAATGGCCGTCCGATGGATGATAGCCCGTGCAAGCGGTCCGCCTCGACCTCTTCGCCGCTTAGCCCGCATTCCAGGTGGGTCACGAAGGTTCGCCGTTCCTCGGACACATTGCGCCAGCTTGGCATTGCATCAGTCTGCATAGTTTATTCCATCATCAGTTACATCTTCAAAGGCGTCATCGTGTGATGTCATGGTAATCGGGTAGACCCCCGGCGGCGCGTGGCGGTAGGGCAGGGTGGTCAACTCGGCTGGGCCCCAGTCGGGCGTTTCGACGATCAATATGGCGCCCGCGATGGGTTCATAGGCGGCGCGAAAATGCGTCTTGGAGCGCAGTGCGATGATATCGAACTCATCGATATCCAGGCCGCATTGGGTAAACGGATCCGTATCCACCGCCGATGAGCTGACCGAGGTCACGATGACGGCGATCTTGCCATTATCGATGACCGCTGATTGGCCCAGATCAATCGTTTCGCCGTTACGATAGGGCCCGGTGATCTCGTAGCGCAGGGGTCCGGCGAATTTGATATAACCTGTGAAGAGCAATGGCAGGCCGGCCAGTTCCGATGATTTGCCGCCCAGGGTCAGCCTCAATTGGCTGTCGAGGCCGCTGGAAGTCGCCGCCATGGCCCCGATGGGATCGTGCAGATAGGGCACCGCCGCCCGGCCCAGATTTGGCCCACGTGCCAGCATGGCCTCCAGCAGATGGGTGGAATCGTTGCTTCTATCCGCATGTTCCAGCAGAACCACCGGGCGCACGCCCTCAGCTAGCAGCTCGGCCGCCTTGTCCAGGGCCGCTTCCGGATCATACAGCGGGGCCGAGTGATATAGCGCCTCCCGTGCCTCAGCCAGGCGCGCGCTTAGGCGTTCGGCGGCTCGGATCGCCAGAGCTTCATCACCATCCGCGATAGCCACGACCGTGGCGCCGATCGCTGGCACATCGGCATAGGCGAAACCGGTGAATATGGTGATATCCAGGATTCTTTTCTGTTCCGTTTCCACCCGCATTTCCGCCATGATATCGCTTAACGGCACGACTTCGGTGGCGGTGAAAATCGAGGGCAGGACCAGGCCGGGCCGGGCCATGGCCGTAACCGGGTTGATCTCGCCCGCCAGCTTGCCCAGCAGCAATTTCGCCGCGCGCGCGCCGGTTTCCGCCATGTCGGTGTGGGGGCTGCGGCGAAAACCACAGACCACATCGGCCAGCAGGGCTTTCTCCACACTCACATTGCCATGGAGATCCATGGCCATGGCGATGGGATAATCATCGCCCAGAACCGCGCGCAGGCGTAGCAGAAGGGTATGTTCAGGGTCCGTGTCGCCACGGGCGGCCATGGCGCCGTGCAGGTGCAGCAACAAACCATCCGCCTCTTCCCGCCATAGAGCTGCGCGCGAGAGCAATTCGTCGGCCATGGTCTCGAACGCTGCCGCCGCGACGGGACCCGATGGGGCGCATTCGGCCACGAGCAAACCTTCCACGGCGATTTCATTGTCCTGACAGACCTGGAGAAAGCCGCCAAATACCGTATTGGAGCCGGCGAATGTGCGCGCGATCTCATCACCCCGAACGGCGCGGTGTTCGAACGCGGCAAGCTCGGTTTCCTGGGGCAGGAAAGTGACGGTTTCATGCACCAGGCCACCAATTGCCAGGCGCTTTACGGCCTGGCTCATGGAATAAACTGTTCGTTCAAGATGCGTTCTTCTAGATTGTGTTCCGGATCAAACAAAAGATGCAGTTCGCTACCGCGGTCCTCGGCCACGTCAATCCGCACCACGGTGCGGATTTCCTGATTGTCGGCGACCACGGAAACCGGCCGCTTGTCCGGCTCCAGCACCTCGAAGCGGACCTGCGCCGAGGCCGGCAACAGTGCCCCACGCCAGCGCCTCGGCCGAAAGGCCGAGATTGGGGTAAGGCCCAGAATATTCGCCTCCAGCGGAATGATTGGGCCATGGGCCGAAAGATTGTAGGCGGTGCTGCCCGCCGGCGTGGCGATCAGGACGCCGTCGCAGACCAGTTCATCCAGGCGTACCTGGCCGTCGATGGCGATGCGGATCTTGGCTGCCTGGCGGGTTTCGCGAAATACCGATACCTCGTTAATGGCGATGGCCTGGTGCTCGGCCCCGGCGGCATCCANGGCGGTCATGGTCAAGGGGTGGACCACGGCCCTTTGCGCGGCCTGCAACCGGTGCGGCAGATCATCAAGGGTGAATCTGTTCATCAAGAAGCCGACAGTGCCCTGGTTCATGCCATAGATGGGCAGGGACAGATGACGGGTCTCGTGCAGCACGGAGAGCATGAAACCATCGCCACCCAGGGCGATGACAACATCGGCCTGTTCGGGCCCCACGTCGTCATAGCGCTGACGTAGGTCCTGCATTGCCGCGCTGGCCTGCAGCGTCTCGCTCGCCATGAATGTCATTTTATCGCAGGCCATCCGCTATCCACCACTCTGCATATTCGACAACATCCCAGTTTCCCGTGCCACTATATAGCTTTCCAAGGTTTGGTATAATGCCAGATAACTGCATTTCCAAAGGGAAGAAATTATGCTGCCTCGCAAATTATCCACTGTTCTACTGTTTGTTCTGTTGCTTGGCCCTATTCTGACCGTTTCCTCCCGGGCGATCGCGGGCGACCGTCACGCCGGATACTATTATCCCCTGGTCAGCAGCCAGGAGAATTACCAAGCCCGCTCGCGAGTTATGGAAAATGTCGGCCGGGAAACACGGATCGGCTTTATAGTGGCGCAAATGAATGGCCAGCGGCAATTGCATTACCCACCGCGCTTCGCGATTCTCGCCAAGGGCCGGGAGGCGGAAAAACTGGTCATCGTCGGCCTTGACNAACATAGCTTCGCGACCTTGTACCGGGCCCGCGCTGTTCTGGCGCAATTGACTGCGTCGGCCCGGGGCAGCGCACTGTTCCGCGACATGGCGGTGGAGGATCTGTTTACCTTTTTTGACCTAGCCAAAATGCTCGGCTTCAAGCAGATAACGGTCAGTGATGGCAAAAATTACGCCCACCGCATAGACCTGAAATAGGACACAAAGACTAACTCTAGCGGAGGGGCCGGCACTGTCTTCTGCCGCGAAGCCACCGGAACAAAAGATAAAGCAGCCAAATCGCCAATACAGGCCAAGCATAAACCCNGGGACCATAATCATCGCCAGCGCGGCTGATGCTGGTGCGCCGTTCCGTGTCCTTTGCCTTCTTGGTCGGTAGGCTGGTCATGATAATGCCAAATTCCCGGCGCAAATCGGCCTCGGTGGCGACTGCGCGCCGGACGGCGCCCTTGGCATCAACCCGAAGCATTTGATTGGCCTTATCCAAGACAATGTCCTACCCTTGGCGCCGCGGATCGCCGTTGCCGCCGCCGGTGAAACCGCATGTTCCAGATATGGGATACCTAGATGGACGGCCTTGCTCAATGATTGTGCCTTGCCGTCAATGTCACCGGCTTTATTTTTGTGGCCGCCCGTACCGGTCCGGTCGATGGCGGCAGCAAAAGGCCCGCCAACAGCACGAGGGCTAGCGGCTATATGGTCACGAGATCCTAGCCGCCGGTCACGCTCATGTGGCGGGCCACGGCGGGGTCGGCGGCATCTCTGTCGATGATGAANTCATGTCCCCTTGGCTTGCGGGCGATGGCGTCGCGGATTGCCTGTGAAAGCAGGTTATCGTCGGCTGATGCCCGCAACGGTGCCCGCAGATCGACGGCGTCGTTCTGGCCCAGGCACATAAATAAGGTGCCGGTGCAGGTCAGCCGGACCCGGTTGCAGGATTCGCAGAAATTATGGCTCAACGGCGTGATGAAACCCAGCCGCCGCCCGGTTTCCGCCACGGTGACATAGCTGGCCGGGCCGCCAGTTTGATGATCGCTGGGCTGCAAGGTCCAGCTCTGTTCCAGATTTTGCCGTACTTTGCGCAATGAAAGATGCTGTTCCGCCCTGTTTTGGCCGATATCGCCCATGGGCATAGCCTCGATCAGGGTCAAATCCATGCCGCGCTCGCCACACCATGCGATCATCTGGTCGAACTCGTCCTCATTGAGGTCGCGCATGGCAACCGCATTGATCTTGACCGCCAGACCGGCCTCCAAGGCGGCGTCTATGCCGGCGATGACACGGTCGAATTTTCCCCAGCGGGTGATGGCCAAAAACTTGTCATGGTTCAGAGTGTCCAGGGAGACGTTGATCCGGCGCACGCCGCAGGCATAAAGCGCGGCCGCATGGCGGGACAATTGCGAGCCGTTGGTGGTGACCGTCAGTTCGTCCAAGGCGCCACTGTCCAGATGGCGGCCCAATTGTTGAAACAGCCACATGACATTGCGCCGCACCAAGGGTTCGCCCCCAGTTAGGCGCAGTCTGCGGACGCCCTGGTTGATGAAGACGCGGCACAGGCGTTCCAATTCCTCAAGACTTAATACTTCGGCCTTGGGCAGGAAGGTCATATCTTCGGACATGCAATAGGCACAACGGAAATCACAACGGTCCGTGACTGAAACGCGCAGGTAATTGACGACACGCCCGAACGGGTCGATCATTCCTTGTTTGGTCGTTTGTTGATCAGTTGTTTCTTGGTCAGCCATTGCAAACTTGCCTCCGCCTGGCACTCAGGGCCAAATTCGATCCCGGGTCGCCAGCGCACCATTATCGACAAAATGCAGTATTTTCCACACCCCAGCCAATATATAACGCTTCTTATTATGCAATGTCCCGCGGCATATTGGCAGTCTTATTTTCCAAATTTCCACCGTTTGAAACCGTTGATTTCGAGCTGTTTTTTGATTCGCCTAACGGCGTTGAGAAGGCGCGGATCACGCTGCATTTGCACAGAACCAAAAAGGCGGATTCCCGCGTTATGAGTTAGAAAAACTGCATCAAACGCACCACTTCGTCCTTGGACAGGCGGATTTCACCCAGGCCTAGCGCGGCTTTATCGCCCCGGTTCGCCGAATGGTTTCGTATGACACCTCGACACCTCGTTAAACCATTTGTTCCTCGACGTCTCGGAGGCTCAGATTAAATCGAACATACATCCAGATAGCGCGCTGGATGATCGATGATGGGACGTGGAGATTTCGATAGCTGATTACATTCATCCGGCAACCTTAACCGGATCAGCTCTGCTGACGCGCTCCAGTTTGTGACAAAGCCGGTTGACCAAATGCGGGCCTCATACACTTAAGTCCGTTGAACGCAATAATGCCCTTAAGTTTGCGGCTGAAGAAAATATATACCGAAAAGAGAGTTGGTATCTATCCAAGTCATTGTTGTTTTGTAACCGGCACGAGCTGCGAGTGCTCTAAACTCACCCGGGCTGTATTTATAGGAGTTCTCGGTATGAATGGTCTCATCTTTCTGGAAAGAAAACACCTCGCCGCCAAGGGTCACCGTCTGCTCGGACAGGCTGACCAAGTACATCTCAATCCGGCTCCTTTCTGCGTTATAGAAGGCATCATGACGAAAATGACACAAGTCGAACGTAGCCCCTAATTCACGGTTTAGGCGTGCTAGCAAGTTCAGATTGAAGGCCGCCGTAACACCTTGGGAATCGTTATATGCAGCATGAAGAATGCGTTCGTCCTTTTTCAAATCAACACCAATCAGCATGGCGCCGTTTGGCCCGACAACCTCTTTCGTACCTATCAGAAACTCTATTGCCCCTTCATGGGTAAAATTACCAATGGTGGAGCCGGGAAAAAATCCGACCCGCAGCCCGGTACCGACCATTGCAGGGACAGCGAACGGCCTAACGAAATCTGCGGAAACCGCGTGCACCATCAAATCAGGATATTCTAGCGACAGGGCTTCCGTCACCACCAACAAGTGCTCTTTTGATATATCAACCGCTGTAAATGATTCTGGTTCAATAAGTGCGGAAAGCACGATCCGCATTTTCTCGGATGATCCGCATCCATATTCAATCATCTGGCATCCAGGCCCAATCAGTTCGGCAATCTCGCCTGCCATCGATTTCAGCAAACCCGTCTCAGCACGGGTCGGATAGTATTCCGGCAAATCGCAAATTTTCTGGAACAGGTCTGAACCTCTTTCATCGTAAAAGTATTTGCAGGGTAAGGTCTTCGGCGTGGATAACAAACCCGCCCTAACCTCTGCCAACATTTCAATGTTATCCGGGCGCGCATCCTCGAATGACGCCAGATCACGAACTTCTTGATTCATGATGAGCCTTTCAGGAACCCGATGTTACAAGTTTGCAGGTTCGAAATCCGCTGAATACATTCAAGCGATGGGGCTCGAAAAAGTTGCGATAGGTGCCACGCATCATGCGGCCGCGCGTTGTCCACGCCCCGCCCCGCAGAACTTTGGTGGAACCGAACAGCATGGTGGAATATTCCGTGTAGGCGTCGGCTGAAAAACCTGGGAAGGCTTGAAATGTATCCGCCGTCCATTCCCAGACATTACCCAGCATTTGCCGGCAGCCAAACGCGCTGTCACCAGCGGGAAGTGCCGCGACGTCGATGGGCCCCAGGGCCCGGCCATCCAGGTTGGCCCGACTCGGGTCGGGTAGCGCCTCGCCCCATGGGTAGTGCCGCTTGAGGGGCGCCAGGTCGCCGTCGGAACCCGCCTCGCCCAGGGCGGCGGCCTCCCATTCCGCTTCCGTCGGAAGGCGTAGTCCGGCCCAGCGGCAATAGGCGTTGGCCTCGTACCAGTTGACGTGAATGATAGCCTCATTGAGCGGTAAAGGCAGAACCTTTTCGAACCGTCTGAGCAGCCAATTGCTGGGNCCGTNGGGCTGCCAATAAACGGGATGCTTGGCATCTGCCTCCATACACCAGGCCCAGCCGTCCTGATCCCAGTAGGCTTCGGTCTCGTAACCCCCCGAATCCACAAAGGCCTGGAATTCTCCATTTGTGACGGGCGCCATGGCAATTTCAAAGGGTGCGATCACCACTTCGTGGGCCCATTTTTCATTATCGAACAAAAATGGTGCGGATCTGTCCGCGCCCAGTGTAATCCGCCCTCCCGGCACCATCGCCCAGCCTGGATGACCGCCCGCCGCCCGCTCGGCAGAGACGTCTGCTGCAACGGCCAGATTTGGCGTCGGATACGCCAGGGTCTGGCGCGCCCACAGGTAGGCTTCGGTATGCATATCCTCGTGAAAGATGCCGAATTGATAGATGAAACTGTCCTGTTCGGACGCCATGCCGCCATTTCGGCTACCGACCAAACGCTCGGACAGGCGATCAAAAACCGCCTGCATGTAGGCCAAGGTACCCTGCCTGTCCGGTAGCGGCAGGTCCCACCTGACGTCGTGGTGAATGTTGATGGAGTCGTATAGTTCATCGGCCCGATCGCCAATGACACTGTCGTGGCCGTACAGCTGACGCAGGATGAAAAACTCATAGAAGTATGCGGTATGGGCAATTTCCCATTTTAAGGGATTTACGGTGCGGATTTTGGGGCCCATAAGCTGCTGATCGTCGAGGTCCTGGATCAGTTCCAGAGTGCGGTTGCGGGCGTCTTGCATGTTGGCGATTAAATGTGCGGTACTTACGGGCTGGGTCATGATGGGTCCCTGGATTGGAGTTTGCGCGTGAAGATTAGCCTAATCACCCCAGCCGGCAAACAATTGAAAAATGGCAACCGAACTACCGCCATGCGCTGGGCGCGGTTGTTGCGCAGGGCCGGTCACCGGGTCCGGGTTGCGACCGATTATGATGGCGGGGCGGTTGATCTACTGCTGGCCCTGCATGCGCGGCACAGCGCGGCGGCAGTACATCGTTATCGGGTCGCTGTGCCAATGGGGCCGCTGGTGATTGGCCTGGGCGGGACCGACGTCAATACGTTCTTGAAATCCGAGCCGGAACGAACTTATGGCGCGATGCAGATGGCGGATGCGTTGATCTGTCTGCATGACCTAATCGACGAGGCACTGCCGCCCGCTTTTCACAACAAGTTGCACGTGGTACGGCAATCTGCCTTGCCGTTGCCATCTCCCCGACGGGTGTCCAAGCAGCATGTCGATATTTGTGTAATTGGTCATCTGCGCGAAGAGAAAGNCCCCTTTCGAGCCGCTCTGGCAACCCGGCATTTGCCCGCCGACTCCAGAGTGAGGGTTATTCATTTCGGCAAGGCGACGACCGCCGAATACGCAGACCGGGCAACCGCCGAAATGGCCCGAAACCCGCGTTATTTCTGGCGCGGGGAAGGGCCGGGTTGGCGCGTACGCCGGGAATTTTCCAAGACCCATGCCATGGTGATAAGTTCCCTACAGGAGGGCGGCGCCAATGTCGTTTCAGAAGCGCTTGTCGCCGGGGTGCCGGTCATCGCCAGTAACATTACCGGCAATATCGGACTACTGGGCCGGGACTACCCCGGCTATTTCGCCGTTCGTGATGAAGGCGCATTGGCCAAATTACTACACCGGACCGAGACGGAGCCAGCGTTCCTAAATTCACTTATGCGGCATGGGCAGAAGCTTGCGCCTTTATTCGCGCCGGACCGGGAACAGGCCAGCCTGAACCAAATCGTCAACCAGGTTACGCAACTAAGGTAATCGGCTCCAGGTGGTCAGTTCCCGCGCTGACCTTGCCGACGATAGAGGCTTGCTCATAGCCTAATTCATGCAATGCCTGGAGGCATGCTTCCGCCCGTTCTGGCTGAAGGCTGGCCAATAGGCCACCGGATGTCTGGGGATCAAACATCAGGGGATAGCGTTCGTGATACCGCACCGTGTCCATGTTGCGGATGGCGCGGCGCAGGCGAACGTTGGCTGGCTGCAAGGAACTGAGTATACCCAGACGCACCGTGTCCAGGGCGCCATCCATAATGGGCAGAGCAGCCATATCAATTTCCACATCCACGTTGGAGGCCTTGGTCATTTCCACGGTATGTCCCAGCAGACCGAACCCGGTCACGTCGGTGCAGGCACTGGCACCGTGACTGAATATACAAATCGCGGCCTTGCGATTCGACTGCACCATGGATTTCAACGCGTTTTGGATCCAACGGCCCTTAGCCTTTTGCTGCATATCGGCGGCAAATAATGTGCCGGTGCCCAGTGGTTTCGTCAGGATTAGGACATCGCCTGGCGCCATGCCGCCCTTTCGCAGAATGCTTTGACGATCCGCCAGGCCGTTGACAGAAAAACCCAACGCCAGTTCCGATCCCTCGCTGGTATGGCCGCCAACCAGGGTCGCGCCTGCATCGTTCAGCACTTCCATGGCGCCCGTCATCATTTCCCTGAGCGAAGCCTCGACCTTAGTTTCCAAGCCATAGGGCACCGTGGCGATGGCCAGGGCCGATTGCGCCTCTGCCCCCATGGCGAAAATATCACTGAGGGCGTGGTTGGCGGCGACCTGGCCGAAAACATAAGCATCGTCGATAAAGGCCCGGAAATAATCCACCGTATGGACCATTACCTTGCCATCGGGGATTTGCACCACGGCTGCGTCATCGGGCGCGTGCAGGCCCACCAGGACATCTTCGTTGGCAACCGGTTCCAACTCGGATAGGGCGCGGTTCAGAATATCCGCACCGACCTTGGCACCGCAACCGCCGCACCGCATCGCGATGGCCGAAATGTCGCTCAACGTGGCTTTGTCGGCCAGGCCAGGGTAGAGGGTCGCTGCGGTTTCTTCGGCCATTTCGGGTAGTTTATTGAACTTGCGCATAAACCGCTGATCAACCCAATCCTTCCATTTCCAAACCCAGCGTCCTTCCGCCGTCCAACCCCATTTCGCCGCGACCGCGTTTTTATTGCCCGTGGTAATCAGGACCAAAAATTTCTTCTGCGGCGAAAACGGCCGTGTCGTCTGGCCGACCAAGGCCCGCCGCAAATTATCATTCAATGGCGCGCCCTGTCGCACCGCGAATACGCCCGCCTTGGGGCGGGGGTGATTGATCACGGCGGCAATGTCACCGGCGGCAAAGATGTCGTCATGTGACGTGGACTGCAGCGTATCCTTAACTTGGATAAAACCCTCGTCATCGACATCCATTCCAGATTCGCCNAGCCATGACGGTGCGCCGGCAGCCGTGACCCAGAGAATTTCGTCCAACGCAATGGTTTTGCCTNCCNCAATTGACAGTANACCCGGCGCGACCTCNGCCACGGNAGCGCCATTGTGCAGATGAATATTCCGTGGCTCTATGTGGCGCGCAAACCGCCGCCGTACGCCCGATCCAAAATCCGGCAGAATGGGATCTGACCGGGACACCAGGTGAAATTCCAAGCCGTCGTCACTTTGCCCCTGTTCAGCCAGTAGATTGCCCAGGCGATATTGCACCGCCAACAANAACTCCATACCACCTGCGCCGGCGCCAACCACNCCAATGCGATAGGAATCCGGGCTGCTCAGGACCCGATCAACCAGGCGTTGCCACCGGTTGATAAAGTTATTGATCGGCTTTACCGGAGTCGTATTTTCCGCGGCACCTTCGGTATCGTCAAAACTCGGCGTAGAACCGATGTTGATCGACAACACGTCATAGGGCACCGCCGGACGGCCCTGGCAGATCACCTGTTTGTTTACCGTGTCAATTTTGTTTGCTGTGTCGTGGTACAACCGGGCCCCGGCGAACTGGCACAGGGGCCGCAAATCAATGTGTACTTCGTCAAAATCATAATGACCCGCAACATATCCCGGCAACATGCCCGAATAGGGCGTATGCACGTCGCGAGCAATGACGGTCAGGCGCACGCCGGGCAGCGGCTTCATCGCAAATTTCTTTAAGACGATGACGTGGCTATGTCCGCCGCCCACTAATACCAGATCTTTTACGACCGCGTCCGAACTTGATTTCATAAGCTATACTGTCCCACAGGTTCCTAGCAGGTTGCTGAAAAAGTCAGCAACGTTTTGATTTTGCTTGCCTGATTTGTCGGCGGCAAGGTTGAAGTTGGGTTTGTTGTGCTATTTGCCTTGTTGCGGTGGGGTGTTTTCGCATTTCCGCTGTCACAAGACACACTTCGGTCTTGGCCATGGCGGCGCTTCCAGCAGTTTCGGCAGGCGGATTGGGTTGAAGGCGGCCAGTGCTAGGGTGAACTGAGCATCGACCCGCACACGGCCCCGGAACTTGCTCTGCCTGAGGCCGGCGCTCTGCTTTACCCAACCAAAGATTTCTTCGATGCGTTTGCGGATACGTTGGCTGATCTGATAGCCCGGGTGCCGGGCGGTGCGGCCATTGATCCTGGTCTTGCGCCGCTTGTCGGTTTTTCTGAGATGATCCTGTACGGCAAGGTGCGGCGTGACCTGGCGGGCCCGCAGCTCGTCGACAAAGTTCGCGACATCATAGCCCTTGTCACCAGCCAAGGTGATCCGTCACGGCAAGGCCGACTAGCCGGTCCTGCCGTCGGCCCTGTCGCTGACCTTGCCCCACCAAGTGCCTCGCCGCCGGGGTCATAGACAATGCGCCGCGCCAGTACAGGGCGGATGCCGAGCATCTTGGCGAAGGATAATTTAAAGATCAAAACCTGACACTGGTGTAATGATTTCAGGGCTAATTCGGCTGATACACTGCCGCCATCGTACCGGCGGTCGACTAGGCGTTCCGCTGCGACGGCGGACTCGTCGTCTTTGCCTTCGACAACCTTGCTGACCGTGGCCGACATCTGGTCGTCCAGGCTGTCGATATCGACATCGAAATTCTCGACAATATAGTTGCGCACCGCCACTGACACCCAATAACACATGTGTTCCACCAGCTCCGATGGCAGGTTGGGGCGGCGCACCAGCGGCTTTTGGTAACTATCGATACGCTTCGATTCCTCTGCCAGATACTCCAGAACGTCAGATGAAATGCCTGCATCCTGATTGTTCAGCAAGGTCGGGATGATGTCTTCCGTGCCGGTATCGACCAGGGCGGCGGGGACTTCCTCGCTGATATCCTTGCGGATGACGACCGCGTAAAGTGGGACCGCCGCAAGTAGGTGGAAGCCCGCGACGAGGCGCTTTTTTTAATGCAGTGACGAACCATCACCGGGCAAAAAATGCGCGCTTGACTTAGATCAATGTCAAGAAGTCCGCCCATATGTATCTTGCATTGAAGCTCACTACTGGATGTCTTCCTTCTGTTGGTTTGAGTGCCAGCAGAACATGCAACAGTAGCAAGGTGGCTGATGCTGGGATCTACCCAAGATCTCCACTAACGAGTCCCCTGGCGCTGCAATCCCCTGCAAGCGCCGAGGGCTGCGGTCCCCCATCCGCAGCCCTCATCTTAGGAATGGCTGCGTTGTGATCCTCTATGGTCGACGTGGCCATTTCTTCGTTCAAGGGTCTTCATTCAGAGGTCTTCGTTCGGGGCCTCTGTTTCCATATTTCCAGCGTCTTATTCATAGCTTCCTCTTGCCAGCGGCGGTGGTGCGGCGCGATGATGGCGGTGGCCCAAATGTAGAAGTTTTAAAAACGCGAAGGGGGTACCAGCCATGGCGACCATCACCTATCTGACCAAGATTCAGTTTGATTTCGGCGCGGTGCAATTGTTGGCGGGAGAAATGGCCGAACTGGGCATGACCCGGCCGTTGCTGGTCACCGACAAAGGTGTGCGCACGGTTGGCTTGTTGGACAAGGTCATGGAGCATCTGCCCAAACAATGCCCGGCAGAAATTTTTGACGCGACGCCGGAAAACCCTACGGAGGCGGCCATGACAGTGGCCCTGGCGCAATATCGGGAAGCGGGCTGCGATGGTTTGATTGGCGTCGGCGGCGGCTCGTCGATGGATCTGGCCAAGGCAATTGCCTTGATGGCAACTCATCCTGGCGAGCTGTCGGAATATATGTCGATTATGGGTGGGGCGCCTAAGATCACGGTGGCCATGGCGCCGGTGATAGCTATTCCGACCACCGCCGGTACGGGCAGCGAGGTGGGCCGGGGCGCCATCATAATTCTGGACGATGGTCGAAAACTCGGCTTTGGCAGCCCGCACGTGATCCCCAAGGTGGCCATATGCGATCCGGAGCTGACTTTTTCCATGCCCAAGATGCTGACGGCGGGCACGGGGATGGACGCCTTCGCCCATTGTTTTGAAACCTTTTGTGGCTCCGCCATCAACCCGCCCGCCGATGCCATCGCCACCGATGGCCTGGGCCGCGCCATCCGCTTTATTGAACAGGCTGTGGCCGATGGCAGCGACCCGGAGGCGCGCTGGCAAATGATGACGGCGTCCATGGAAGGGGCCATGGCCTTCCAAAAGGGCCTGGGCGCGGTCCATGGCATGTCCCATCCCCTGGGTTCGATTCAGGATCCGATCCTCCATCACGGCACCTTGAATGCGGTCTGTTTGCCGGCCGTCATCCGCTATAACGCNGATGCGGTGGGTGATAAGTACGGATGGGTNAAACAGATCTGGGGCCTGCCGGCGNNCGNAGATCTGGCCGACGAGGTNGCGGCCCTGAACGCCCGCCTGGGGCTGCCNGCNNATTTGCGCGAAATGGGCCTGGATGAGGCNATGATCGAACCGTTGATCCCTCATGCGGTGGCGGATCACACCACGGCGACCAATCCCAAACCACTGACGGCGGATGATTATCGCGCGTTGTTCATGGAAACCCTGGGCTAGGAGTTACGAGATGGCTTTTGCCGACAAGGATGATGTACAGCGGCTGCAGGACTTGCTAGAGGGCGCCGAAGACGTGGTGATCTTTACCGGCGCGGGGATCAGCACGGAGTCAGGTATCCCTGATTTTCGCAGTCCCGGTGGATTGTGGACCAAGTACAAACCGATCGATTTCAGTGACTTTATGGCTTCGGAGGAAATGCGCCGGGAATCCTGGCGGCGTAAATTCGCCATGGACCGGACCATGGCCACGGCCGAGCCGAACCGGGGCCACCGCGCCGTTGCCCGACTGGTNGATACTGGCAAGGTTTCCGCCGTGATTACACAGAACGTCGATGGCTTGCACCAGGCCTCGGGCATTCCGGATATGCAGGTGATAGAGCTGCATGGTAACGCCACCTATGCCAAATGCCTGGGCTGCGGCCTGCGCCATGAACTCGATCCCATCAAGGAAGCCTTTCTGGCNGATGAAACCATGCCGATCTGCGCCGGCTGNGGCAGCGAATTCATGAAGACNGCGACGATTTCGTTTGGCCAATCCATGCCGGAGGCCGAGATGGCCCGGGCCCAGCGTGAAACCCTGGCCTGTGATCTGTTCATTGCCATCGGATCTTCGTTGGTGGTTTATCCGGCGGCTGGCTTTCCGGTGATGGCAAAACAAAACGGTTGCGGCATGGTTATTCTGAACCGCGAGCCCACGGACCTGGACCAATATGCCGACCTTGTCATTAATGGCGAGATCGGGCCGACCCTGGGTGATGCGGTCGCGGTGAACTAGGCGGGGGATAAGGCATGGCACTGGACGAAAAATACATCCAGGAAGCCGCCGACCGGGTGATGATCCAGGATTTGCTGGGCCGCTACGCCTTCGCCATTGACTACGAGACCAATGATCCTGGCGCCTGGGCCGCCTTATTCGCCGAGGACGGCCGCTTTGAAATCCCGATCATGAAAGTCGTGGTCGAGGGGCGGGATGAACTACGCGATTTCGCCGCCGGCCTGCAACGCACCATCCCCGGACTGCATCACCTCATGACTAATGTGATGATCGATGTGGACGGTGATCGGGCCAGTGGTAAGTGCGAGTTGAACGAATTCTTGCTGCGGCCGGAGGCGATCTACACCAACCTGCAAGGCTGGTACGAAGATGAATACCTGCGCAATGGCCGCCATTGGCTGTTCCAGACGCGCAAGGTTTTCGTGCCCAGGGATTCTAGCCGGGTCACGACGGGCGGCAAAATCGGCGAGTATTTCAAGGCCTATCTGGAGTATTGCCGGCAATACCGGTGCGAGCCATAAGGCTTAGAACTCCATGATGTCTGCCAGCATGGACCTGCTCCGCGTCCATTCCGCGTGGTTGCGGGCAATTGTTTCCAACAGAGACGGTGGCGGTTGTATCTCCTGCGAAAAACGTTCGTCGGCGGTTAGCTTTTCGCGCCAAGCATGGACCTTTGGATGTATACGGGCAAAAGGATAGCCGCCGAATTGCAGCCGGCTGGCATAGACGAACCAGGCGATATCCATGACGCTGATGCACTGGCCCAGAATATAGGGTGCCCAAGACAGCCGTTGCTCCAAATCATCAAAAGCCGCGCGGAACTTGGCCAACGAGGCGCGTGTCGTATCATCTGGGATGCCCTGGCTTGCTAGGCGCTGGTAGAATTCGATTTCAGGGGCCCGCTTGTCATGGTCGGGTTCGCTGTTGACGGTGCCGCTGCCGTCGTCGTAACGGGCCAGCATCTCCGGTGTCTTGTTCGAGGCCGTGCGCCCAATGACAAAACGGAAGCTCAAGGTCCGCAGATCCAGATGCAGATCATCCTCCTGCCGCAGCATCGCCGTGACCTCCTCTGCCTGCATGGCCGGGATCAGGCATGGCTCGGGAAATTCACGTTCCAGAAAGCATAGGATATCATTGCTTTCAATATGTACGGCGCCGTCCCGGACCAGGACCGGTACCAGGCCGCGCGGATTGATGCCCAGGAACCATTCCCCATAGGTCTCGCTTTTCGCCAGGTCCATCTCGTGACCTTGCCATTCGATGCCCTTGAGGTTGAGAAATATCCGCAGTTTCTGCGAACAGGACGACATCCGCCCGTGCAGGAGATGTAGGCCCTGCCAATTCAGAACCTCGCGGGTATGGATATCGCTATCGCTCAGTTGTACCAAGACATCATACCCGGCGGGGGATCTTATAGCCGACGGACTCCCGGTCCCAGGTGCGGTTGGTGATGCCGGCCTGCCGCAGCGGTTCCTTCTGGATTTTGCCCGTGGCGGTTTTCGCCACCTCCGCCACCGCNTCGATATAGCGGGGCACGGCAAAGCGGGGGATGTTTTCGGCGCAATAATCTAACAGGGCGACATTGTCGATCTCCACACCGCTTGGCGTGACGATATAGGCCTTGACCTCGTCCTCGCCGCCCGTGCCCTCGATCTCGACACGTATGCCGACAACGGCGCTTTCCACCACATCGGGGTGGTCGTTCAGAACCTGTTCAATTTCAAACGAGGAAATGTTTTCGCCACGCCGGCGGATGCGGTCCTTGATGCGGTCGGCATAGTACAGCCGGCCCTCCGTGNCGAAATAACCGGCGTCGCCAGTATGGAACCATAAATTACGCCAAGTCTCGACGGTCTTCTCGGGCATCCGGTAATAGCCTTGACTAAAGCAGAACTGCACCTTGGGCCGGACGACAATTTCTCCGATCTCGCCTTGGGGCAGGGGGGCATCCGTCTCCGAGTTGAAGATGGCGACTTCAAAAAAATCGTCTAGTACGTGCCCGGCCATGCCTGGCGACAGAGGGTCGTCTTCGTTGGTATAGCAGGGGAGATTGACTTCCGTCATGCCATACGCCTGTATGAATTTGAATCCGAAGCGTTTCTCCATTGCATCGCCCCACTCGGCGGCTATGGGCACCGCCATCACGGTACGCATTTTGTGATCGCGGTCGTATTCGGTTTCCGGCGTGCGGAAGATAAATTCGGGTATAACGCCGAGCGCATTGGTCACGGTGGCGCCGCAGGCGCGCACATCATCCAACCAGCGGGCCGGTGAAAAACGCTCAATGCAAAATACTTTCGAGCCGCTGATCAGCGAGCTGACCACCTGCAAAAACAGCCCCATAGCATGGAACAGAGGCATGCAGACATATTGGCAATCGTCTTTCGTCATCGCCATGGAACGGGCCATGCCGTAGCCGAACAGATAGCAATGGGCATGCGGCATCAGCACGCCCTTGGAGGGCCCCGTCGTGCCTGAGGTATACATAATGCAGGCGATGTCCTGAGGCTTCCGCGTCACCAATACATCGTCTTTCGCGCCGTCGAGTCCGGAAAGATTTTCGAACGTCATGGCCTCTGCCTTCGCTAGGACGGCCGGGCGTTCCTTGGGGACATGCCCTGCCACATAGATAATGGTGGCAAGGCTTTCATTTCCCGCCTTCACCGCATCAAAGGCGTCACGCAGATCGTGGTCAAGGAAGAGCAAGCGTGGCTCGGTGTTGGACATCTGATGGGTTAGAAAGGCGCCCTTAAGCTCCGTATTGATGGGTACAAAAATCGCGCCCACCTTCATGGTTGCGAACATCGCCAGCATGAACTCGATACGGTTCTTCAACATCACCATGACCCGGTCGCCCGGTGCCACGCCAAGGCTGGCTAGATTGCGGGCCAACTGGTCGCTGTCGCGATGCAGCGAGGCGAAACTTAACGACGTCCCATGCTCGAACGACATGAACTCCCGCTCGCCATGGGCTTCCGCCTGACGCTGTAACAAACCGGTAAGCGTCCAACTTGAAATATCCTGCATCATACCGTGCGAAGCTCCCCTACTACGTTGCAGATACCACGCTGCAGATTTGTCTTGTGTTTTTTATCCGACCATAATGCCAGCAGCGGCGCCGGGATGCCATGAATGTATATCGCGGCGCCAGGGAGAGAAGACGAAATGAGCATAGAGCTTTATTTGGCCTTTTGCCTGGCTACCACGTTGATGATCATGCTGCCGGGCCCCGTCGTTAGCCTAGTCGTGGCGCAATCGCTGCGTCATGGCACGGGCACGGGACTGGCCACCGTGGCGGGGTCCAGCCTGGGCAATGCATTGCTAGTGGGGCTGGGCGCTTTCGGTCTGTCAACGGTCATGGTTCTGTTGG